>PKDL01000231.1 GCA_002863065.1 Pseudomonadota bacterium | reverse complement strand
CTTCGGTACATTCCGCCGGGGTATCTTGTCATGGAGAAATGCGGTCCTGCCGCGGGCTGGGGCTTCAGGAAGAGCGTGATGTATGCCTCGCGTGCGTCTGCCCACGAACTCAAAGTGCTTGTGGACAGCCTGAAGACTGTCCCGCGGCTAGCACAAAGCCCTGAGGTCAAGGCTATGGAGCACATTGTGGAAGACGCCGTTAAGAAACGGGCTCAAGAACTTAGGACGCTGCTACAGCGCCACAATTATCGCTACTATGTGCTCAACGAGCCTGAAGTGGATGACTTCGTATATGACGAGTTGTTCAGAGAGCTTGAGCGGCTGGAAGAAGCACACCCCGTACTTCGGACCCCAACGTCTCCGACCCAGCGGGTAGGGTCACCAATCTCGTCGGAATTCACTGCCTATACCCATCGTATGCCGATGCTCTCCTTGCAAAACGCGATGGAGCCAGAATCACTCATAGATTTCGATGCGCGCATCCGACGTCAGCTACCGACCCTAGAACCGGAATCACCTCTACAATATGTAGCTGAACCAAAGTTCGATGGTTTAGCTCTTGAACTGGTGTACGAAAACGGACAGCTGACAGTAGGAAGCACTCGAGGCAATGGTGCGGTAGGTGAAAATATCACCCCTAACGTTCGCACGATTCGCTCAATACCTCTGAACCTAGAATCAACAAAGAGGCCCGTACCAAAACTTCTAGAGGTCCGTGGCGAAGTCTACATGCGGAAGGATGACTTCTTGCGACTGAATGAACGCAGGGATGCACAGGGATTACCGACCTACCAAAACCCACGTAACACCGCGGCTGGGTCCTTGAGACAGTTAGACTCATCGATTACCGCGAAGCGGCCACTTCGGTTTTTTGCATATGCCATGGGCACCCTCGAAGGCTACGAGGGGCCGGTCATACAAACCCAATTAGACGTACTCGACGCATTACGTGATTGGAAGTTCCCAGTTTTTCGCGACATCGCGGCTCATAACGGCCCAGGGCTAGTCATCGACTATTGGCAACATATGCTCGATACCCGCCACGATCTCCCAATGGAGATTGATGGAGTGGTTGTAAAGGTCAATAAGCTCGATCTTCAAAACCAACTAGGCCAGGTATCCAGAAGCCCCCGGTGGGCGATTGCCATGAAGTTCCCCCCAGAACAAAAAACCACCGTCGTACGTGATATTACCATCACCGTTGGGCGCACTGGCGCACTTACCCCTTCGGCAGTACTCGCACCAGTACTAGTGGGCGGAGTAACTGTCACAAAGGCCACGCTTCATAATGAGGATGAAATCCGTCGGAAAGACATCCGCATTGGTGACCATGTTCTCGTTCAACGCGCCGGTGACGTAATACCCGAAGTGGTAAAGGTGATCGTTGAGAAACGCTCCGGTGACCTCATCCCATTCGTTATGCCAACGGTTTGCCCTGCATGCGGAACGCCTGCGGTACGACCGCATGGAGAAGCAGTGGCCCGTTGTGGCAATCTGGTCAATTGTCCCGCCCAAATCCGGCAGGGAATTATCCACTGGTGCAGCAGAGGTGCCCTCGACATCGATGGATTGGGGGAAAAGCTTGTCGATCAGTTCGTGACGGTTGGATATGTACAGACCGTGGCTGACCTATATCGTCTCACACATGCACAGCTGACAGACTTAGAACGTATCGGCGACAAGACGGCCCAAAACTTGCTGGATGCCATAGAGGAGTCCCGTACTCGCCCCTTACACCGCGCATTATTTGGCCTAGGCATACGGCTCGTCGGCGCCCATGTGGCAGAGGTGCTTGCTTCGCATTTCTGCACCATAGAACGCATTGCCACTGCGACCTACGATGAACTGATATCGGTCCATGAAATTGGCGATAAGGTCGCACAATCCATTCGCACCTATTTCTCAGACCCAAAAGTTATAGAGCTTCTGGAGAAACTTCGCCAAGGTCGCTTCGTCTTTGAGGAAATAGATAACACCGCACCGACTGACGCAATTAAAGGTAAGGATTTGACCGGAACGACCTGGGTGTTTACCGGGGCACTAGAACGCTTTACTCGAGACGAGGCCGCGGCGATTGTCAAAGGACTCGGTGGCAAAGCAAGTGGTTCGGTATCAAAAAAGACGAGTGTTGTGGTTGCAGGTCCGGGAGCAGGAAGTAAATTAGCGAAGGCAGAAGCGCTCGGCGTCACTGTGATGACCGAGGCTGAGTTTGTGGACCATTTGGGGATCGATTAGGCTGCATTTATGACTGATGTTGCGAGCAAACGCTGGGCGGACTACGTGTGGGAATCTACACGGAAGACACGCACTCTTCTCTTCTCTTCGGCTGTCACCAGCAAATCCGTGCGAGACACCATGGACCAGTTATTGGCACTAGAAGCCGATAACCCGAAAAAACCTGTAACCATCATCCTAAATACCCCCGGTGGAGAAGTTCTATCTGGTTATGGTTTAGTCGATATGATCCGGTTTGTGCGCCCTCAGGTGCGCGTCGTCGGCGCTGGAATGATAGCGTCCATGGGTATAAGCATTCTGCTCTCGGTGGAAAAAAAGTTCCGATATAGCCTTCCTAACGCCCGATTCATGCTGCACCAGCCCCGTTACGGCGGACTCGTCCAAGGAAGCATCAGCGACCTTGAAATTGAAGCGAAAGAAATGGTGAAGATGAAGGATAAGTCTAACCGCGAAATCGCCGCTGGCACTGGCCAGAGTGTCGAAAAAATCGACCGGGACACTCGACGAGACCTGTGGCTCGATGCGGAAGAAGCGGTCGGCTATGGCCTGGTATCGAAGATCATTACCTCTGTCTCCGAAATTAAAGGTTAGTAATCCCTAATACAAAGCTTACCTACTGGATTATGGCACCTAGTTGTTCGCACGCATCAACCACGATTTCCTTTTTATTCAACGTAAAAAGGCCACCGGGATCATATGCAATGCACTGAACGCCTGACTCCCCACTGGCTATCGCGCCACCTTCGAACGTCATATCTTCGTAATTAAAAAAACCGCAACCCATCACATCAACGGCGGCTAGCCAGATGTCGGACGCAAACTCCTGTTCAAATCCTGGAGTATTATTTTTATTGTCACAGAACCAGGCGGCAATCTCGCCCGGAGTGATGTCATAGTCCACATCGCTGGTGTCAATAGAACTACAAAAGCCTTCGATCCCAGCCGCAAAGCAGGCAGCAAACGCTTTCGTCAACAGCCGATAATTCTCTGTTGGCAATACGTCGCCAGACAGCTTAACCGCATTGAGGCATGCTCCATTAACACAGGTCTCAAACTCGGCACATGCGAATGATTCCTCGAACCCCACCAGCGGATCATTGCATGTCTCAACCACGAGCCCCTTACATTGTATTTGTCCGACCGTACACTTAGCACACGTGGGGCCGGATGAAGTCAGCAGACAACCCGACTTACACAGCTCTAGTGATTCATACGCATCCTGACTCTGATTACATATCTCGACGCCCAAGACACCGCACTGCGTCGTTCCTGATACACATGCCGGAACAATACACTTCCCATCTTGGCATGTGTCCTTACATGCAAGCTCTGCCTTCACGAACCCGCTTTGATCCGCTGCACAAAGCTCAACGTACGTGGAATCATCTGCGGCACAGCGGGTTTCCCCTGGGTCGCACGCTGGTTCGCTGCACTCAGACGCTCCCTCGGCGCACCCGTAAGGGCACACTTTGAATGTCGAGGCCGTGAGACCGTCTGGGGAACATTCCAACAGCTTTTTGGTTACCGATTGACACACAATGCTACCGGGCACACACACGGGCTGCAGTGCATTACAAGCGCCGTCCACACAACCTGATTCGCACTTGGTAACCTCAGCGCCCACCGCTGTACAGGTCACTAAGAAATCCTGATCACAATAGGATGTTCCCTCCGGACATGTATCGATGTCTTCGACGATGTCCACTGAAGCATCCAACGCGCCGGCAGTGTCGCCTGACGATACATCAACAACACCCGAATCAGGCACGTAGATGTCAGAAGTGTACGAATCCGGAGATTGATAGACGTCTCGATAGGGAGCTTGGGCTTCAATGCTCGCTTCGGCACATGCAATAAACCAAAACACGC
The DNA here is from genome assembly GCA_002863065.1 of Pseudomonadota bacterium. GTDB lineage: Bacteria > Myxococcota_A > UBA9042. The sequence continues at coordinate 19,150 of PKDL01000231.1, read as the reverse complement.
ACAGCAATGGTAACCACCGACACTTCATCGCACACTCCTTAATGCTCGACCCAAGGATGGCAGAAAGTGGTGCTTCTAGGCAATTTACCCCGCGCATTCATCGCTCAGGGAAGTAAAACAAATTGCCCTTGTTCGGTCGCAACATCGGACTGACGCCTCGCTGTCAAGCTGACAGGCACCCCCACAAGACGATTACAGCAATGTGACCCGCTCAAGGAGCTGTGTGACTTGACGTGCAAATTTTTGCGGATCAGGAATCGGACTTCCTTCAACTAATAAAGCCTGGTCATGAAGTAACTCCACGAGCTCCACGAATTGGTCGGTGCCAGGCTCTGCGTCGTGCATACCCTTCAGTCGCTGTATCAATACGTGCTCAGGATTCACTTCAAGAACTCTCTTTTGAGCCGGCACGTCGCGTTCCGTAGCCCGTAGCAGCCGCTCCATGCGTGCATTGATGCCCCCATCAGGCACTACGAGACACACGGGCGAATCCGTTAGGCGAGTAGATATCTGAACCTCACTGACCGTTTCTTCTAGTACGGTCTGGATCGCCTTCGATAAACCGCTAAGAGACTCAGCCACCTCTGCTCGCTCTTTCTTCTCTTCCTCGGATTCCTCAAGCAACAGGTCAGCATCCATGACTGAGACCAGTTTACGCTCTTCGTACTCTCCCAAGCCACCAACGGCCCACTCATCAATAGCATCCGTCATGTAAAGCACCTCGTACCCCTTTTTCTTCAAGGTCTCGAGGTGCGGACTGCGTTTCACTGCCTGCTCGTTGTCACCAGTGATGTAGTAGATGGAGGACTGACCTTCCGGCATTCGCTCAACGTATTCTGCAAGCGAAGTCCAACTCTCGCTTTTGCTCGAGCGGTACCGCATCAGCTCCGATAGTTTTGCTTTGTTTTCGTAATCAAAATGTAGTCCCTCTTTCAGGACCGGCCCAAAGGATGTCCAGAACTCCAAATACTTTTCTGTATCGTCCTTTGCCAATCCAGCCAGGGCATCGAGAACTCGCTTTATAAGCTGCTTGCGTATCGTTCGTGTAATACGCGAATCCTGCAGTAGCTCCCGTGACACATTCAGCGGAAGGTCGTCGGAGTCAATCAGCCCTTTCACGAACCGGAGCCACACTGGAACCAGGTCTTCGGCGTCATCCATGATGAAGACACGCTTCACATACAGTCGCACACCGCGGCGATGCTCCCTCGTATACAGATCGAATGGTGCAGTCTTGGGAATGTAAAGAAGCCCTGTGAACAGCTGCATCCCTTCGACGGTAAAGTGAGTGTGAGTAAGTGGCTCATCCATATCACCGGTGAGATGCTTATAAAATTCTGTGTATTGCTCGTCTGTAACTTCTGACTTCGAGCGCTGCCATAAAGCGTTTGCTTCGTTTACAGTTTCCCACTCGGCTTCGGCCGTCTCCGACTCCGACTCTTCGTCAGATGGCATCGGAGTTTTTGTCATCTGAATTGGATATGACACAAAATCGGAGTAGCGCCGCACGAGGTCTCGCAGCACCCATGAACTCGCGTATCGAGTCTCATCCTCTTTCAGATGCAAGACGAGAGTGGTTCCGTGAGCCGCACGTTCTGCGGACTCGATGCTGAACTCCGATTTACCATCAGAAGTCCACTTCCATGCCGCGTCTGCACCAGCTCCCCGGCTAATCACCTCTACGGTGTCCGCAACCAAAAATGCGCTATAAAAGCCCACTCCGAACTGACCAATCAAGCTTACGTCGCCCTTCGCCTCTTCGAGTCGCGAAAGGAATTCCTGAGTCCCAGAATGAGCTATAGTCCCAAGGTTTTTGACCAGCTCTTCCTTGGTCATCCCAATACCATCGTCTTCAATCCGCAGGACAGCTGCAGACTCATCGGGCACTAGCCGAATGCTAGGCGAACTCACCTGAGTCAGGCCTTTATCTTCGATAGAACGAAAGCGTAGTTTATCCAGCGCATCAGACGAATTCGAAACAAGCTCGCGCAGAAAAATTTCCTTGTTGCTATAGAGCGAATTCACCACCAGGTTCAGCACCTGACTTACTTCGGCTTGAAAGGAAAATGACTCTGACATTGTTACTCCACTCCACGACTCACTAGTCGTATTCACCTAACCTGAACCACTTCAAGGCGTACCTAACATACGATGCAGTACCCAGCACAACACCTCCGCTGGACAACCAACCCTGAATCGCGCATATCGATAATCAGATTTTCCGGCCTGTCAACGACCAATCCAACAGTTCTGACCATACTGCACTCATTTCTGAACGAGTCACTAGCCCCATATGGTCAATTCCTCGTGGATCGCTTGCACGTGACCCAACAACCCGGTGATACACCTGCGCGTTACGCAGGTGTAAAAGCCATTCTCTTGCCGCCACGGGATGACACATCAACCTATCAGCCTCACCCACTATGCTGAGTACTGGAGCACGCACCCGACCCATTTGATGCAAGTAATCTATCTTTCCATCTACACTCAACCACGCATTACGACGCCCATTGAGCACCAACTGTCTGACATAGGGTTCCGCTTCATCCTCACTGCCAAATCCCACCCGCTTCGTTGGGCAATACCCAGCAAGCGCCGTAACCATCAGCCATGACTCAAAAATGGCCACCTTCTGTAACCATCGTTTAAAACTGGGCTCCAGCTGCGATATCCATACCCCACCCGCGAGACTGACGATGCGGTCGATCGGTAGCTCCGGAGTTACCGACAGGGAAGCAATGACAGCATGAGCACCAAGGCTATGTCCTATCCAGATCAGAGGCCCATTGGGTACGGCCTTTCGGGCAGCAGCAGCCACCGCGGGTACATCAAATTGAACGATGTCATCATATGTCCAGGTTGCACCAGCCGCAGCATGCGGTCCCGATGAGCCATGACCTCGAAAATCAACATTCCAGACCTCGAAGCCATGGTTTGCGCACGCAGACGCTAAGCCATTGCCCCGATAATCCATTGTGCGGGCATTACAGAACATCGCGTGGGCAAGGACGATGATCCCCTTTGGAGCATCCACTCGGTACCGTTCGACACAAAGCTGCCAATGGTCTTCTGTCTCAACAGAACAGGTGTCCCGCGTGTACCCCTCACTCACGATGCCGCAGGAACCTCACCGCCAAACATCTTGAGATAATGATTCAACTCGGCGATTGATTCTCGTATATCTCCTAGCGCACGATGACTGCCCTTCTTGTCGAAGCTCACACCATAACGCGCCTTCAAGATGACCTTGAAGCTAGACACATCTAACAAGCGGTAATGTAGTCTCTCAGAGAAGGTCGGCATCCATCTGCGCACAAAATCTCTATCGGTAGCAATGGAGTTACCTGCTAACACAGGGCGCTCCTTTTTAGTCCAAAATCGATCTACTAAATCAAGAAGACTGGACTCCACTTCACGTTCCGGCGTGCCCTCTGCTACCGCCGCCGTTAGTCCCGATTTTCCATGCTGTTTGGTACACCAATCATCCATGGCGCTCAGCACCTCGGGTTCCTGGTATACAATCGCCTCATAACAACCAAGCTCGTTAAGCTTTAGGTCCGTTACAATGGCGGCCACTTCAAGGATGCGGCAGTTTTCCACATCAAGCCCGCTCATCTCTAAGTCGAGCCACAACAATCTTTTCATCAGAATCTCCGCGAAAACTCGAAGGCCGGCAACCCTGCCGCGCCTTCCTCAGGCCCCCAGTTCGTCGCAGAACTCGATGTAATCTGTCATCGCGTCTTCTTGCGAGGTTCCCTTCCGAGAGGACCAGGCGTCGTACTTCGCTCGCCCGCGCATATCAAATGCGCCAGGACGAGAACCTGAAACGTCACCAGTCGTTGCTTGCTTGTACATTCCGTACAACTTCAGCAGCGTGTGGTTTGGTTGCTTCGGTAATAAAGAAACGCGCTCTACCGCGTCCTGAAAAGCCTCTTCCAGCGTCATGTACCTGTGCTCCCCGTGCTAGACAACGCCGAACTATTCCACGTCGAGAATCACAACGCAACGGAATGCGCACGACGGGGTAAGTCCGTCATTTATCCGAGCGGTCAGACTATCTACCGACCGGGCAAACCCCATCAGGGGCACTTCTCTTTGGCGTCAGCTACCAGACCATCGATCAATGGGTCACTAAGCTCATATTTGGCCACTGCCGCCAGAACTTTTCTTACGTTGAATTCGCAATCACGCATGTCTTCTACGTGGGCGGTCAGGACAAAGTGTCCGACTTCGACATAGCATTCTCTCGCAAGTTTGCTGACCTGTTTCTTCGCCCAATCGCTCGCGGTCAGGCCCTCTAGTTTTTTTAACGCCCACGCACACTTAAAGGGCACCTTCGCTACTTTGTTCAACACTGCTCGTTTCGTATCCGCAAGTGCCTGTTTGAGATCATCAGCAGCTTCTACCTCGTTACAAAGCGCAGTCGCTTTCTCTTGCTCCTCTTCAGATAAAGATTTAACAAGCCGCTTCAAATCGAAGCATTTGGTGAATCCGTCTTTGGTATCACCCGTGTCTCGCATGTGCGCAAGGTCGTCCACATGGTCCTGAACAAGCTGCTTCGGTAAGTCCTCTTCACACTCCTTACGAATCACCTTCAGCGTCATCTTTGCCCAGCCGGAGCTTAGTTTTTCGAGTTCTTTGGTCGCGGAACCACATTCGTAGGGCACTCTTCCCCGTCCCTCTCGCAAGCTAGCAGAAATCTCAGCCCTTGCGCGTTGAACTCGCTTTGCCGTATCCACCTCAAGACACAGGTCACCTGCCTCCGCAGCAAGCTCTTGCGAATCGGCCTTAGCCATGTCCTTTAAATCCAGACACCGTCCGTAATAGTCTGACTTCACTTTCAAGCTGTCACGCTGAGACCGAAGATCAACAAAGAGCCAATCCCGATACCCGCGCCTCACGTCTTCACACAGGTTCTCGAACTCTTCATGCTTTTCATCCGAGTACAGCTGGCAGGTATCCCGCGCCTCCTTCCAGCGCTTCTCCGACATGGCTGTTCGGAGGTCGGCGATACGCGCAAGCATTCGACGCTCACGACTCAGCTTTTGGGATTGTTCCTCACTATCTTCTAAACAGGTCTTAAAGCTTGTGCAGTCAGCCTTGCGTGCGCACTGCATCATCACCGACATTTCAGCAGCTGAGCTGGCATCACTACATTTCTGAATAAGTTGATCACGCTTGTTTTCGCCATACCCCGGTATGCACCGGATCAATCGATCGATAAGACGCTGGCAATCGGAAGCGCTCGCAGTACCACCCGAGATACTGGCTTCTGGCTTCCCACCACGCCTGTTTGTCGTTTCAACGTCTGGAACATTCTGACAGGCGCTCACGATGCTGCCAGAGACAACCCCGAAGATAATCGCGCGAAGTACGAGTGGCAGTAATTTGACCTTGATATGTCCCCCTGTCAGTCCCAAAAATGCCCCCTCATGGCGTATCCTCACACGCGGAGCCAGTAATGTAACACTACTCCCGCGAATCCACTATGTGCATAGGATAGCGGTGGCTCATGGCCGCCGCCCAACCGCCAGATAGCACGGACCTCATTCCAAAAAATGCTGCGCGAAAGCGGCCAGACCCGGTTGGAAATATGCCGCACCAAAGCCGGTACGAGTCCAACGGGCTTCCATGTAGGGTTCTCGATGCGACGGGGACCACCACCACGACCAAAATACACGTTCTGGGCCTCGCTCTGCCGCGATATTTTCTCTATACATCCCATCCAAACCTGCAGAAGCCAATCGCTCCCCGACCTCCACCCCATCTCGAGACGTATGTGAGAGGTACTGCTCATCAGCCATAAGCTGAGCCTTCTGCTGTGAAACAGTATCCAGCGCATCGTCCCCAGACACCGCGCTAAGCCCAGCATCCACTCGTTTGGCATTGAGTAAGGCGATTACGGTGTCACGAAATGATTGCAAAGGAAGTTCGGTCTTAATATCTACACCTGGCAGCGTATCAAGAGCTGGCAACAACACAGGCCAATAGCTACCGACATATACAGGTACATTTGCCACCGGTGTTCCCGCTGGAGCCAAGACCTCGACGACATACAAGCCTTCTTCCTCAAACGTCACTTGAAAGCCAATGTCATCACCACTGGGAATCACGGTACCACCGATCTCAATCCTCACGACCGGTCCGCTTGGAGTGCCAACGAACACCTGACCGCGCACCCCACTGGGCCCGGCCGTAGTCGACACGCTTGCCTGGGATCCGACCGGGGCGAACCGAGGCAGCCCAGTCAGCGCCAGCACCTGCTCGGGCGGGATGATCCAGTCATAAAACCCAGTAAATCGTTCACCAAGTACTGCGGTCCCTTCCGACAGTACTGCATCACCAGAGCTCAACCGCCATGCCAACTGCCCCTGCGAGAAATCAGAAAGTTGGTCCCTCGACAACTCCATCGTGCTCACTGCGTCCGGTACGGACCATTCACTGGAAATGGAGCCCTGGGTTACGGAAAACATCCGGTCAGACACGTCACTAAAGCCCAGCTCTAACGACACTCCGGAATCTGTCTCCGCTACCACCAAGCTCTCCGTCGCAGGTAAGCCCGGGTCTAGGCTGTCCGGCTCAGAAGTGGTCTGGGATGTATCGTCTCGTACTTGGGTTTCGCAGCCGAACTGCACTGTGACCATAAGACCTATGCCGATAAGTACCCAAACAGGTGTGAAGCGATGCCACGTCGATATTTGCATACGGCTATCGTACAAAGCCGGTCCCAGTTACTCAAATCCAAGCTTTCTGCCCTATCATTAACGATTACTGGGATTGAATTATCGACATCCACCATTTGCATTTGTTAGACCGTCCCCATGCCAGCACCCCCCAAAGAACGAATTGAAAAGTTTTATGACCTCGTTCAGCGATTTCCGGATAGCGAAGTGCCGCGGTTTTCCCTGGCACAAGCCTATCGTGATGCGGGGCGTTACGAGGATGCCGAGAAAGCCTATGGCGATGTAATTGCTATAAAAAGCGACTTTATGCTTGCCTGGATTGAGAGGGCTCGATGCCTTATCTCACTTGAACGGTACGAAGACGCCGAGCCCATCGCGCGCCAAGGCCTGGCATTGGCGGTAGCACAAGGCCACCAGGAGCCACGCATTGACTGCGAGGCCTTATTAGAAGAGATAGAGGAGGAGATCTCGTGACCCAAATGCGTCCGCGGTCTAACCACGCATCACGCCTGATCGTTGAGTTATGTCAACAGTTTTACCGCCAAGGTTGGGTATCCGGTACCGGCGGCGGCATCAGTATTCGTGACGGCTCGTCTATTTACATCGCGCCTAGCGGTGTTCAGAAAGAACGTCTATCAGAAGACGATATGTTCGTAGTCAACGCCGCCGGTGATACGCTGTCACAGCCGGTATCTGATGCCTTCAAAATATCGGCATGCACCCCATTGTTTCTGCATGCTTACAACTTACGAAATGCCGGAGCTGTGATCCATAGTCACAGCGAAAACGCTTTGCTCGCCACGCTATGTTTCGACAACGTATTTGAATGCACTCACTTAGAAATGATGAAGGGCATAGCTGGGACCGGCTACCACGACGTATTGCAAGTGCCGATTATTGAAAACACCGCCCACGAATGCGACCTAGCAGACTCTCTCGCGGACGCCATAAATCAATGGCCGAACAGCCATGCAGTACTTGTACGGAGACACGGTGTGTACGTCTGGGGTAAAGATTGGGTACAGGCCAAAACACATGCCGAATGCTACGACTACTTATTCGGCGTGGTGGTCCGTATGCGGCAACTGGGCTTCGATGCGACACGCATCCCCAAAGCATAGACACGAATTTGAGACCTGATACAACCCAGCCCACTGCGGTTCGCGGTACATCGAGGAGAGACCACATGAAGGCATACTGGCTGGATACGAAAGCAACCATGGCCAATACTGAACTTACGGACGAGGGCGTGTTTTACCGTGCAGTCCCTACCACGCCAGAGGCATACCAACCCGTGCTGGACCAACTGAAATCGAGCCACGGTTACATTACGCAAGACATCGTCGAACTGACCTCTGACATGCCCAACTTAGACCAGATCTGCGCCAAGTTCGATCCAGAGCATTTGCATACGGAAGACGAAGTCCGGTTTGTACTTGGAGGGGCGGGTATTTTCGATATCCGGTCGAGAGATGACCGCATGTTTAGAGTCGAGGTGGAAACAGGCGATCTCATTGTTGTTCCCAAAAACCGCAATCACCGTTTCGAGCTTACATCGGCCAAACATATACGCTGCGTCCGATTATTTCAGGACATGAGTGGCTGGGTACCGCACTACCGAGAGTAGTGGTGCCGAGGCCTCTTCAACAGCCCCATCAATATCATCATGAGCAGCCAACCACCGGGCGAGCCCGGGGCCCGGTCTGTTTGAGCACATGAAGAGCCGGGCTCGATTACCGTTACCTCCGAAGGCGGGCGTACGGGACCGTCAGCCCCCCCGGCACTGCGGTCCGCATCGGTCCCATCAAGACACACTCCGTCATTGCAAAAGGCAGCGCAATCACCGCACTGCCCGCCACAACCGTCCGGGCCACAAGACTTCCCTTCGCATTGAGGCGTACACTCACGCTGGGCACTGCATATGCCTTCATTGCAAACGAAACCCTCATCACAGGTTCCACACAGCCCCCCACAGCCATCATCACCACACGCCCGCCCACCACAATCTGCGAGGCATGCCACGCAGGCCCCTTCTATGCACGTCGACTGAGGCCCACAACCACCACAACTCCCGCCGCATCCATCGAAACCGCAGTCAACACCCTCGCATGATGGAGAACACCCATCGGCTCCAACACAGAACCCTGACTGGCAACTAAGTCCTGCCGCACACGTGCCGCAGGTGCCTCCACAGCCATCATCACCACACACAGCGCCGTTACATGATGCTAAGCAACCATCGACCAGTCCGCAAAAACCAAGCTGCGTAGAGCACGACTGACCAGGCGCACACGAACCGCAAGTACCACCACAGCCATCGCCACCGCAGCTTACGCCCGCACAATCCGGTAAGCATGCACCGGGGCCAGTGCATACACCGCCAACACAGGATTCCCCAGGCGCACAACCACCACAGGTTCCTCCGCAGCCGTCGCCCCCGCAAACGGCCCCTTGGCAATCAGGGAGACAACCCTTTACCTCAATGCAGCTTAAACCCGCTGACTGACAAGACTCACCAACGGGGCAGTCACCACATGTGCCTCCACATCCATTGTCACCGCACACTTTCCCGCTGCAGGATGGTTCGCATGTATCGATGCATAGACCAGTAAAGCTGCAACTCACCCCCGATTTACACGCACCACACGTCCCCCCACACCCATCCGAACCGCAGTTCTTATCCACGCAATCAGGTATGCACTTACCCGCCGATAAGCAGTTGCCATCTTCCTTGCAGCTGAGGCCTGCCTTGCAGGCACCGCAGGTTCCACCACACCCGTCCCCACCGCACTGTTTACCAGTGCATTCGGGCGTGCACCCGGGCGCAGCAATACACTGCCCATTGGCATTACAACTCGCGCCAGGACCGCACTGTCCGCACGACCCACCACACGAATCTCCTCCGCATTGCTTACCCTCACAACTTGAAACGCAGCCCGTTTCGGGAACGCAAGCACCGATAGATGAGCAGGAATTTCCGGGTGCACACCCACCACAAACACCGCCGCAGCCATCAGGGCCGCAGCTTTTACCAAGGCAAGATGGTGTACAGCCCGACACGAGAACGCACTGCCCGGCCAGAGTGCAGCTCGCCCCAGGGGTACAATCACCACAGGACTGACCACAGCCATCGGATCCACATTGCTTTCCATCACAGCTGCCAGTGCAACTCACGGCTCCACACTGGCCCGCGATAGTGCATGACTCTCCTATCGGACAGGCTCCGCAGACTCCCCCGCAGCCATCATCTCCGCATACCTTTCCGGAACAGTTCGGTACGCAGCCTGCAGTCGACACACATTGACCTAAGTAATTACAACTCACCCCGGGCGCACAACCACCGCACACCCCGCCACATCCGTCTGAGCCGCAGTCTTTCCCCTCACACGCCGGCTGGCACCCTTCGGATACCACGCAGGTGCCATCGTATTTACAGCTCACTCCGGGAGTGCATTCGCCACACGAACCGCCACAACCGTCCCCCCCGCAGGATTTCCCTTCGCAGTCGGGTATACAACTCCCACCGGTTACGCACAGACCCGAGAAACTGCAATAGTCTCCAGCAGGGCATTGCCCACAAATGGAACCGCAACTATCCGGTCCACATGCTTTACCGGAGCATTGCGGTTCGCACTCGCTAGGCAGGACACACTGACCGAAGTAGTCACAACTCTCCCCTGCAGTACATGCGCCACAAGAGCCACCACAGCCATCCGGTCCGCAGGCTTTACCGGCGCACTCCTGCTGACACGCCCCAGGCTCAATGCATTGCCCTGCATAGTTACAGCCGGTCCCGGCATCACATGCCCCACATAGACCAAGACAGCCGTTCGGACCACATTCCTTGCCCACACAATCCGGCACACACCCCTCAAGGGTGACGCAGCTACCCAAAGCATTGCATATTTGGGTTGAAGGACATGTCCCACATGTGCCCCCGCACCCGTTGCTCCCGCATTGCTTACCCACGCACTCTGGCGTGCAGCCACCAGTGTCCACACAGGTACCGGAGGCATTGCAGGATTGCCCTATGGCGCAGCTACCGCAAGTTCCTCCACAACCATCCCCGCCGCACTGAATACCCGCGCAAGTTGGCTCACAGTCACCAGTGCCAACACATGTGCTCTGAAACGAACAGCTTCCGCCGGCTGGGCAGGAACCGCAAGTTCCACCGCATCCATCACTTCCACACTCTTTGCCGGAACAATCAGGCGTACAGCCGGATTTAGGGACACACTCGTAATAATAGTTGCAGCTCTCTGAGGGTGCACATGTACCGCACACTCCGCCGCACCCGTCGCTTCCACACGACTTCCCAGCGCAATCGACTGCGCATCCGCCCTTTTGTACACACGTATAATCGTATTTGCAGCTTTGGTCAGCACTGCAGAATCCGCACGGCTGACCGCAGCCCCCGTACCCACACTCCTTTCCAGCGCAGTCCGCCTGACATACTGCTTTATCTAGACAGCTAAATGATGTGGAACAGTATTGACCCGCCGTGCAGCTCCCGCAGCTACCGCCACAGCCATCGGGACCACACAATTTATCACTACAATCGGGCACACATTGACCAGGTGTGATGCACTGACCGTACGCATTACAATTCTGACCGCTGGGACAGTTCCCGCAATTTCCTCCACACTGCACACCTGCACACAGGTTCCCGGCACCAGAATCCACACAAGCCATGTAGGGAAGGAAACCAGCGAGTGCGTCCACCCCACACACCTTACCTAGAACTGAGCAGTTAATCGTCACTGCAACATCAAAGGCACAGTAGGTCAGACTATTACCCTGGCACAGTCCGAGTAATGGAATACCGGTACAGTCGGCCTGTCCAACGCGGGGCACAGCACATGTTACAAGCAGACCGAGTACAATGCCCCAAATACGGTGTCTCACAAAATCCCCCAGAGTCTAAGTATGCCAGTGTAGCGCTATTGTAACTCAGCGTGAACGACGGTTCGCCAATGACGTTGGGTTCCTTATTCAGAGCCAAGGGGGTATCGTACGAGAATGAAGATGGATCCTGAAATACGGGACATATTACTGAAGACTGCCTACGTGACTGTAGCCATTATTCTCATCTTCGGCGCACTCGGATTCCTATTGAAGCCAGAGCTCGAAGCGGCTGGCACCTGGGTAGTTGGGACGTTCGGAATATGGGGTATTGGTATCGGTTGTCTGATGACAGACCTCTTTACATTACCCATCCCACCAGATGCATATTTGCTTGCTGGAGTTGCCGCCCATACTGAACCATGGGTCGTTATCTCAGCCGCCACACTTGGATCTATGATCGGCGGAATAGGTAGTTATTTCATTGGTCGCTATTTTGGAACAAAGCGCTTTGCGATTCGTCTCGTAGCACCGTTTAAGGCCAAAGGCACCGCCTATATCAATCGCTTCGGCACGGGTGCAGTCATATTGGCTGCACTAACTCCTCTGCCATTTTCGATACTCTGTATTCTCTCCGGGATGATGGGAATGGCATTTCACCGCCTTCTATTGGCGGCCACCTTCCGGCTTCCCAGAATGGCCATGTTTTTTCTACTCATCGAGCTAGGCTTCAACGCATCCTAGTCGACCGATGCATCATGCTAGAAACCGAACAGTGCCCGTGCATTTGCACGGATTTGGTGACGTACGGCATGCTCTTCTGCTCCTCTCGCCTCAGCAATCGCCTGAACGCCACGTGGCACATTAGCCGGTTCATTCCGTGTACCCTTATCAGGCCCCATATAGGGGCAATCCGTCTCAGTCAGAATGCGATCTAACGGTAGGGCTGCCGCCATGCGCTGAAAAGATTCCGCTCGCACCACGACTGGAGGGATAGATAAATAGTAACCCGCGTCCGCTATCCGCTTCGCTAACTTCAGTTTCCCTCCGAAGCAGTGAAAGTCAGCCCGCTCCACACCCATGTCTTGCAATATTTCGAAGGTCCGCAGTTCGGCCTTCCGTGAGTGAAGGATGACTGGAAGATCATGTGCCAACGCGACCTCGCACAGCCGCCGGAGCACCCGCTCTTGTTCAGCCATTTCGGAAGTAATCCAGTACCTATCGAGTCCACATTCACCGATGGCAATCAGTTGAGAGGCGACCGAAGCGATAAAATCAATTTCCTCATCGACATCAAATACCGCAGGCGGAGGAAACGGGTGTTGCCAGGACGCATGGTCGATGCGTGTGCCAATAGCATCTACCGGGTATATCCCGAGGGCGGGCTGCAGGTGCTCATGCCGCCCACACAATTCGAGAACCGCTCGGTTGCTTTTCGGCTCTAGCCCGTTGACGATCACCAAGTCTAGGCCGGCGCTTCGAGCCCGGCTTGCAACCGCATCCTCTTCTCCGGCAAAGTCATCGTGAATTAGATGCGCATGAACATCCACGTAACCAGCAACGCCAGGAGATGTATCGCCATCCCTTTGCTGCCCCTTCAGCTGAGCTGTATTATCACTCACCGGCTGCGACTCCTTTGATGACCACAGGTCTCATCGCACTGTATGGCGCCGGCTTTGTTGCCGCACGGATTATTGCTCGGCTCAAGCTAGACAAACCTCTACTAAACCACATAGTTCGCTACGCCAACACGAGTCGCCGCACACTAGCAGCCACTATGACTGGCACCTTGTTCCTATCGATGTTCATTCCGAACTTCATCACGGTTCTCCTGATGATTCCGCTCGTTCCATCACTAGCACCGAACCCTTCAGCAAGCGATTTGCCCACACAACAATATGATGTTTCAGGGTACCGGATCACCCTTACGCTCGGAATTATATATGCCGCAAACATCGGGGGAATTGCCTCTCTTGTGGGCTCGCCGGCAAATGCCTTGCTCCTCCTAGCTCTTGATTCCCAACAAATAGCTGCTGAACCCCTGACGTTCCTACGGTGGCTTGTCTTCGGAGTCCCGATGGCTCTGGTACTCCTCGGCCTTGCTGGCGGGATACTAGTCCTCACACGACGAGATACGCTTCCAGAGTACACAGCCGCGTGTCGCTCCGGAAACCACCCCGTCAACCACGACCAGCGCACTGGATTACTGGTGATTACTCTCCTGCTTGTGGGAGCGATTATTTATTCCAGTTACGACGCCGATCCCTTCAGTGTGGTTCCTCTCATAGGGGTCGCCGTCGCTTTACTCTCACCATTTGCGATACCACTACGAGGTGAAACAGCGCGTCTTCTCCGGCCAAAGGACCTTGTCGATGGGCTTCCATGGCGTGGATTTAGCTTTGCCGCAGCGGTGATCTTGATAGCTGCGCTGATACATCAGGCAGGTATTGTCCCTCCGTTATTATCTGCACTATCTAGAAATCTACCCTCGATGCACCCGATGGCTACGTTGACACTCTTGGTCACCATCACGATATTTCTCACCGAAATACTGAGTAATAGCGTAACCGCCATCGGCATGTGGGCCGTGGCATTAGCGGTAACTCAGCACACGACGGCAGACATTCTCCCGCTCATGGTGGCCATTAGTTTCGCAAGCACCAGCGCCTTTATGTCACCGATATCTACCCCAGCCACAGCCCTGGCCTTCGGTGAGTCATCGAAGAAGACACTCCAGCCCATGCTAACGGTCGGACTCTGGGTAAACCTAATCGCCGCAGCATGGATTTCACTCTGTGCATACACCTGGATTCCGTGGGTTTTACACGCATAAGTGCTGCCTGCCTGGAAAACACACGCTGAATCACCCATAATCCACGACAGCCTACGTCATCCAAATAACCTCGTGGCCACGGAGAGGATTCCATGAACGTAGCCGGCACGGTTCGAGCTTTCTATTTATTTATCCTAGTGCTCACACTTCCGACTCCGAGTCTCGCAACCGCCGACCTTGCAGTCACACTCGAAAGTTGGGCTCAGGCACCGGGCACGACCGACCTGACGTTTGTAATAAAAGTGGAAAACCTAGGGAGCGACCCTTTTCTTCCTACGGAAATTAGCTGCTCAGATTTCCCTCCCGAGCTCATGTTTTTTTATGACCAAGAGGCACAGCCGACCGGCCAAGAAACCCAAGAGACGTTCGAAGGCAGCATCCTACCAGCACTGTCCCCCGGTGAATCCGAGACGATTATAGTGAATAAGCAGTACTTCCCAGGAACCTTCACCATATGGGCAATTGTCGATACCGCGTACTTTGCAGAGGCAGCGTTTCCTGGCGCGGGATTTTCCGCATGCTTTTTGCCCGAAGCACCGAAAACAAATAATGCCGCGGGCCCTATCTCAATTACCGTCACGGATCCGAACGCCACCGACAATGCGGACTTAAAAATAGTCAACTTGACGGCAGAGGTATCTGGTGCCCAGGTGAAATATACGGCAGTGGTTGCGAACCAAGGGGGCGCTGACGCACCCGATGGTTTTAAAGTGGACGTTCTTTTCGACACACCAGGCGGGGCCTGTCCTCCAACAGAGTGGCAATCTCCAGGAATTTCGCTCTTCGGAGATGTATTTCTGGACGTTCCGGGAGGCATACCCGCGGGCGAAACCGCGACCGTGGAACTAAACGGCAGTCCCGGTGTTGGAAGTCACACTAGCTGCGCCATGGTAGACCTAGACAATGTAGTGCTTGAGTCTGATGAAACGAATAATTTCAGTTCGCCCGTCACGTTTTTCATCAATGAGGCGCCTCCGCAGGAATGTGCGGACTTGGATATCACTGTCTTCAGTGTACAGGCGCTAAACGCAGATATTACCTACGAAGTGCAAGTCACGAATGTAGGAACGGGCCCGGCAACTGCGTTCACAGTGAATTTATACGAAGACTCACTAACTGCACCAGTGGTCGGTCAACCCACGAGTCATGTGTGGGCTGTTTCCAGTCTGGGAGTTGGGCAGACCTGGAGTGATACCATCACGCTGCAAACCGTAAAAAACGGAGCGAAAAAAGCGTGGGTATGGGCCGATTCCGAATCGGTAATCGATGAATGTTCTAGCGACAACAATCAAGAGGGGCCCTATCCATACACCGTATTTGTACCGGACAATAAGGCAGACCTGGTCGTATCCGGTGCTATCACCAGCGCAAGCCTGGGAACGAACCTGTGCTTCTTTGTCAACTTGCTGAACCAAGGGCAATCCCCAGCCACCAACGCGGAAGTGGACTTTTTCTTTGACGTTGACTTCGTTCCAGACTGCCTCGACCCCGCACAAGACCTTAGCCAAGTACCAAGCGTCACCCAAGTGGTTCCGGTACTAGAAGCTGGGGCACTCATCACCCTCGACTTCTGCCTTGAAGATGCACCTGAAGGCGATTACTCAGCGTATGTATTGCTGGACTGCTTCCAGTCCCTCGATGAGACGGACGAGACAAATAATGCACAAGGTCCCATACCTGCAACACATGCCATTACCGACACCAACGGACCGGACCTTAAACTGCAGGTCTTTCAGGGTAAAACGCGGTGCACGAACATCGATTATGTGGCCACCGTATGCAACGTCGGGGATGAGCCTGCGCCACCATTCCAGCTCGACCTCTACTATAATGCGGATTCCAACCCAAATTTTGACTCCGGGCCAGGAGATAAGACGGTATTTTATGGCTCGGTCGATGATGGTACGCCCGGACTGACTGCCGGTGAGTGCCTAGATATTACCATCAAACGAACGGCTACTCCGTCCGGTACCTACCGGAGCTGGATCGTTGTAGACACCGCCAATACGGTGACCGAAGCCTCCGACACCAACCCACTTGGCGAAGGGAATAATATCGCCTTTGTTGAGGTAGTG
The DNA here is from genome assembly GCA_002863065.1 of Pseudomonadota bacterium. Taxonomy (GTDB): domain Bacteria; phylum Myxococcota_A; class UBA9042. Next base: position 2,717 of record PKDL01000231.1, on the reverse strand, counting down.
GTTGATGAGCAGGCGTGTCTATGCCCAGACAACGAGCTGATTACCGCTGAATGTTCTTGCGGCGGAGAAACCGTCATCGATGGATTTTGCTGCTTCGGTGATTACAGCCCAGAAGCGTTCGAAACATGTGAAGAAATCCCGGACAATCCAGAGGATACTACTGTGGAGCGGGAGCAGGATGACGACCTTGGTTCCGGATCACGCAGCAGTGACGCCACGGATGGGCAACTCGGGGCAATTGTGGACGTCGACGCCAACCTACGCACACGCTTGGGCGATGGATGCCAGACCACACCATCGAATATCCCAGGACCAATCGCTCCTGCGTTGATGTGTCTGGCTCTTGCCCTTCTTTGGCGACGGCATTCCAAGTCCACGTACAGTCCTTGACTGACACGACGTCAAGGCTGCCCAACATCACGCGGCGGCGCATGCTGTTTGCCGCCGGGGCCAGCTCCGCTATCGCCTGCACTAGGTCTACCGGCCTGGGTTCGGGCACCCAAGGGGAGCTTGTTGGTGATGATCCAACTCTCGCGCATCTTGTACGTTCCTCTTCAATACCTGAGGCAAGCGTAACGAAACGCACCTCCGTTGCTGTTGTCGGTGGAGGGATTGCTGGCCTATCGGCCATTTGGCGTTTAGTCAGAGCAGGAGTCGACCGGATCACCCTCTTCGAATTATCCGATACCCTCGGCGGCACCGCCCGAGCAGGCGCCACCCGAGGGAACCTACAAGCGGACACTCGCTATCCGTGGGGTGCTCATTACTTGCCTGTCCCAAATGCGGAGACACGCTGTGTCATTCGGCTATGCCGAGAGATGAACCTAATGCAAGGAACCAAGGCGCAGCCTACGTTTGATACATTGAGCCTGGTACATGCGCCCGAAGACCGATTGTTTTACCGAGGACGGTGGTATGACTCGCTTTACCTAAGCGTGGGCGCCACAGATGAAGACTTGGCGCAACGGGACAGATTTGGAAAGCTCATGGCCGACTACCAAACCCAGGTAGGCAGCGATGGTCGACCGGCGTTCGCCTTGCCCGCGGCCTTATCATCCACCGATATCGAATACACCTCTCTTGACGCTATGACCGCCCTAGAGTGGATGATGCAGCATGGATTTACCTCGCCACGCCTCCTTTGGTACTGCAACTATGCCGTACTCGATGACTATGGGGCGAGTCTGAACCAGGTGTCCGCATGGTCTTTGCTCCATTATTTTGCCGGCCGGCGGCCGATCACAACCGCTGAAACGGAAGGATCACAGTATTTTACGTGGCCAGAGGGCAATTCCCACATTGTCGGATGGTTGGCGCAACTTGTGCCAGATCTGCGCACCCACCAGCTGGTGCTACGAGCTGAACCCACTGGACAACTGATCGTGTGTGACACACAAACCCAAAATGTAACTCAGTGGCATGCGGATCACATCATTATGGCGACGCCAAACCATGTGGCATCCCATGTCGTACCTAATCGGAGCATAGTGGCTCAACATGCGCCTTGGCTGGTTGCAAACCTTTCGCTAGAAAAGCGTCCAGCGAGCAGCCCAGCCGGTTGGAACCATGTCATGTACGACGGAAAGTCTCAGGGGTACATTGACGCCATGCATCAATCCTTCGGTGAAGAACCCTCCACCGTATGGACGTGGTATCAGCCTTTACCAACCCATTCGCGTAAGCTTCTTCTCGCTGGTGGATGGCGGACGTTGAGCGAACTACCGCTAACAGACTTGAAGCCGGCATATGGGAACTTAAGACCCTACATTGAACGAATGGACATTTGGCGGTGGGGGCACGGCACAGTAATTCCCAAACCCGGGCTGATCCACGGCGACGCCCTTCGCCGCGCTCGCCAACCTACTGGCAAGATACACTTTGCCCATACCGATTACTCGGGACTGCCGCTATTCGAGGAAGCAAATTACCGGGGTGTTCACGCGGCCGAGGCTATATTACAGCGCATGGGTATCGCCCACGATACGTGGACATAGCCTGGTTACTGGTCGCAATCTGCAACCTCCCATCGCTTTGTGAGCCTAGGTTGAATAGACTGGTCACATGGCAACAACAGGCTCCATCTTGAAAACATCCCGTGTGGTCTACCTAACCCTTTCGTCCATTCTGCTGGCGTTTGGGTGCGGCGAGCCAAATGTCTACGTGGTCCCTGAACAACAGATATGCCCTCCAACCGCGGCACGCTGTGTGGAAGACCGGCTGGAGATTTGTGCCGATGATGGCACTGCCATTGCTAGCCTTACGTGTCCGTTAGGCTGCGCGAATAACGCGTGCATTACTGCAGACTGTACGCCCAACTCCAAATCGTGTCTTGCACCGAAGCTTTCGGAACAATGCAGTGCAACGGGTCAATCCATATTGACGGTTTGCGACTTCGGATGCGTCAACGGCGAATGCACTACCCAAGAATGCAGCCCAGGCCTCACGTTCTGCGACCCGGGTAACGATAAAATTCAACAATGCTCACCAGATGGGCAATCTATCCAAGTCCTTGAAGAATGCCCTTTCGGATGTGACACGGTGCTCACCCAATGTCGATCAGCAGCTTGCAACACCGGAGAACTGCGCTGTGATGACCAAGGAAATCCCGAAGTATGTAATCGCGCACAAACGGGTTTCGAACCAGCCGGAGTAACTTGCGACGAAACATGCATCGATGGTGAGTGTTTCGTCAGTGAATGTATCCCGGGCGAACGACG
>PKDL01000465.1 GCA_002863065.1 Pseudomonadota bacterium | reverse complement strand
CAAGCGGCACGCCCGAATTGTCGTGAAAGACCAAAAATTCATTGTCATCGATTTGAAGAGTACCAATGGCACGTATGTAAATAAGGAAAGAATTCATAAACCGTGCGTCATTTCGCAGGAAGACAAAATCTACGTCGGTGATTTTGTAATGACGCTCCTCCCGAACGATGCGTTGGTTTCTGAGGACGGCGCAGAAGCGAATGACCTTGTCCTCACTGCAGACGAGGTGTTGCTTCCCATGGAGGAAGCCATTCGTCCCACAGAGATGGGTTCATCGATGATGGAGGATGGCGAAGAAGCGACGGAAGCACTTGATGCTGATGACTTGGAAATTATCGAAGACTTTATCGAGCTAGAAGTCGAGCCATTACCCGAGTCCGATGAGGAGATGCTTCAGGGCGAAGAGCCAGACGGTGGCGGCGCGATTGGCGTGGCAAGTGAAGTCGACTTTGAAGTCCTCGATGCGGAGCTGCTGGAAGAGGATCTGGTTGAGGTAGTTCCTGATGAGGAAGCAGGGTTTGCCGAAGCGGACATAGAAGTAGAGGTTGAGACAGAATTCGACGAATCCTCTCAAGCGGATGCTGACGATGCCGTTGAGGCTTCTAATGCGGATGAATCTGATTCCGACAGGGAGCACGTGATTGACGCGGATGACGATTCTAATGCCTCTCAGGTGGCCGCGGTTGTTGAGTCCGATAGTGGCGCTGAATCCGATACTGGCGCTGAGTCTGATGCTGGCACTGATGCAGATGCTGAGTCCGAAGCCGGCGCCGCTGCCGATACCGAATTGAGCGGAGCAGGCAGCGATGCGGATGAGTCCGATGCAGAATCGCTTGATGGCGATGTAGCTTCTCTCAACGAGGATGATGTGGACTCCGATGTAGATGATGAAGAAGCCGCATTTGATGAATATGTTTCTGTATTGGAAGCGGTAGCGCATCACGTTGATGCTGAGGTCTTTTCCCGGTTGGAGCGCGATACGCTAGAGCTTGAAGATGATGAGGAGTGGGCGCAGTTAGAGCAGCGCGTTTCTGATTCAATAGAACGTCTCCGCTCCGAGGCTGAAATCGCCGCTGAGTTCGATACGCAGACGCTTACTCAAGATATGCTGTATGAGTTTACCGGTCTCGGGCCGGTCGAATACTTCTTGGCTGATGATTCGATCAAAGAGATCCTCGTCAATGATTACCAGCAGATCTTAGTCACGCATGATGAAGGCACGGATATCGTATGGAAAAGCTATTCGAGTCCAATCGCTCTCGAGCGTGCTGTTGATGAGCTGACGCGGTCCTTGGGGCTCAATGAGGACAACCGGCCTCCAATCTTGGCCGGTGACCTGCCCGACGGCACGTCGTTCCGCATTTTATTACCGCCGATTGCACCCGATGGACCGATTCTGACCTTCACGAAACCCGCATTGGGTGCGCACACCATTCAAGGGCTGGTAGATAATGGAACATTGGCCGTCGAGATGGCCGACTACCTCTTCGAACAGGTGGTAGGAGGCGCCAATATACTCGTCAGTGGTCGGCATCGCTTTGACCGACTGCGGATTATGAACGCCTTAGCCATACTCATCCCTGAAGATGAGCGCGTTGTAGTCGTGGAAGGGCTTGGTCAAGTGGTGGTGCCGCATCGTAATTCGATAAAATTACGATTGCCGACCTTGCCGGACGAAAGCGAACAGCTCTTTGCGGTTCTACCGACACTCACCGCGGATCGTCTCGTCGTTGCAGATGTTATGGGCGACGATTTGGCAGCTTTGATGCGACTTGCACTTGAAGGCGCTGAAGGGGTGGTTGCATCCACGTACGGGCGCTCGCCAGAGGACCTCATTCGTAGAATTGAAGCCTTTGTGGAATTCTTCGGTACAGAGTCCGTAGAAACGCTAATCGCCGGAGCAGTGGATATTATTGTGCATGTAGATGCGACTCCTGACGGTGCACGGATCTCATCCATAGTTGAAGTTCAATCGGATGAAAATGGATCGCTCATCCACGAAGTCTTCGGTTGGTCTAATGACGATGATGATTCAGATGAGCCTGCAGAGGAGTAGTCTAAGTCGATGTTTACGCTGATCATCGAAGATCAAGACGGCAATATCGCGGATGAGTATTCGTTTGAAGATGGTGAGTTCATCGTCGGGCGCAGCCATTCGAGTGACATCATTCTGCCCTCGGATAACGTATCTCGGCGTCACGCGCGATTATTCACGCGTGACGGCCGGTGTTATGTTGAAGACTTGGCATCTAGCAATGGCGTATTCGTGGATGGTTCGCGTATTCATCGCGTAACAGAAGTTCCTCTCTCTGGCCAAGTCAAAGTGGGCGATTATTACCTCCATGTCGAAGGAGCCCGGGCGACGGATATACCGGATCCAGTGAGTGCATCTACACCAGCGGTAGCAGTAGAGCAGTCATCGGCTCACGGGGGCAGCCAATTTGTCATTGCGCGATTGGTCGGCAGTTCTCCAAGCATACGTGGCCAGGTCTTCGACGTGACCCGTGCGGTCAGTCTCGTCGGACGGGGTAAGGACTGCGCGATCACTGTTATCGATGCGAGTATTTCGCGCATTCATGGAAAACTCGTTCGTAATCAAGATGGCAGCATTACGGTCGAAGATCTGCGTAGTGCGAATGGAACCTATGTCAACGATCAGCGAGTTGAGCAAGCGACGTTTGGGCATGGAGACAGGCTACGGTTTGGGAACATTGAATTCGTTGTAGAGCTCCCTGGATACGGTGATGTTGAACATATTGAGGTGTCATCGGGTGGACGCAGATGGGCAGTAGCCGCAGTTGCCCTATTGGCGTCAAGCTTGATCATCGGGGGCATCGTTGTGGGGTTTAGCGATGAGTCTCCGTCGGAAGTGATTCCACCAGAAGTCACTGACAGTGAGGTGAAGCCTACGAATACCAGTGACGAAATAGCTGACGCGGAAGAGCGCGAGCTCAGGTATGAGCGGGCTGGTGAGAAACTGGAGTCTATTGTCAAACGCGCCGCAAAGCTCGCTGCTCAAGATAAATGGCAAGCTGCTGAGGCATTGCTGCTTGAGGGGAAAGCGTTTTTGGACGAGGTCGCTGCCATCGATACAAAGGGCGAGCTGACCGCGCGGTTCGAAGCATCGGAGACTGAACTACGAACCGCCCGAGCCGAATACAAGCGTCTGCTGTCCTCTCTGGCGGCACGAGATTACGTATCAGTAGGCCGCCGGTATAAGGAGATTGTTCAACAGAAGGGTCCATTTGCTACTGCGGCTGCCGATGCAATTGCGCCGGAAAAACTGCGATTGGTGAATAGTGGAGACGCTTTGTGCGGAGAGAAGGTCTACGGGAAGTGCCTGGACTACTATCAGAAAGCTAAAACTCTCGACCCTTTGGACCAGAATGTAGCGCAAAAGGTCAGGGAGCTACGACTAAAAATTTTGTCGGAAACCGACTAACGTAAACCAGAACAGATATCTCACGTGGTCAGCTTATGATCGCAAATAGTCACTACGTCTTAGGCCTTTACCATGGTAGTCACACCGCCCTACAGTTCATGTGCTTTTCGGCCTGGACAGACAATCAGAGAATTAGTCGCTATTCTCCTCCCCATGGCGATGAAGAATGTCAGCCCTGGTGACGAGAAATGCAGATGGCGCTCTCGATTTTGCGCTCGCATAGTATGGTTGGCGCTGGCTTGCATCATTCCGATAAGTGCTTCGGCCACTGATGTACCGCAACCGGTGGCATCCAGTCCGCTGACAATCGATGCGTGCATATCCAGGGCTGAAAAGAAAAGTCCATTGATGCGTGCGGCTAAGGAGGGCCTCGAAGCCCTCAAACAGCAGTATGAAGAAGCATGGTGGGCTTGGTTTCCTCGAGCACGACTACGGGTTATCGGTGCAGTGATCCCGCCTCAGCCAGTAGGTGAGCCGGTTTTAGATGTGGTGGACTCCGCAAATGTGAGTGAACCGACTGGATTGAAGGTACTGCAGGGGCCAGATTTATCTGACTGGAATGCAGGCCTCGATATGCAACTCAATATCGATCTGCCTCTCTACACGTTCGGTAAACTTGCTGCACTCCGTGACATGGCGTCGTCTGGTATAGATATCGGGCAGGCTGCAGTACGCCTAGCTCGGTCCGAACTGGGTTTTCAGGTGAAACGGGCATGGTGGGGGCTTCTACTTTCCAAGGCACTGGATGATGTCATTTCCGATGGTGAAGCCAAGCTTAGGAAAGCACGTGAGAGGCTGCAGCGCCTCGAAGAAGAAGACGATGATGAATACGACCAGGATGATTCCTTTCGGTTGCGGATTTATGAAGCCCGGGTCGAGAAGCTGGTCCGGCAGAATGCGCAGCTCCGTGAAGTAAGCAATGCGGGTTTGCGAGAAGCAATGGTATTGAAACCAACCGACTCACTGGTGCTTCCGGAAGATGACTTCGAAGTGCTCAGTACGAAGATTGGTGAGCTTGCATGCTATGTTGATGCCGCAAGTCGTGAGCGTCCCGAGATCTCGATGAGACGACATAGAGTCCAGGTCAACCGTGGTAACGTAGACCGTCGCTGGGGCGAGTTTTTCCCAGATTTCTTTTTGTCGGCGAACTATACCTTCAAGCTTTCGACCGTCGACCAGGAGGCAAACGTATTCTCTGCGGTCAGTTTCAACGGTAGCGGTGGTGCGGCATACATTGGCTTGCGTCTTACGTTGGACTACGGCTCGAAGTTAGCCCGCTACCGTCGAGCACAGGCAGACGTGCGCCAGTCCGAAGCAGCCCTCGATGTCGAATTATCAAAGTTGCGCGTGGAATTGACGCAGGTATGGCGCGCGGCACGGGATAATCAAGCCTTGGAACGATTACAGTACCGGGCAATGAAAGCTGCACGTTCTCTGCTCACTTCAAAGGCGCATCTTTATGAAGATGGTCTGGAACCAATGCCGTTCAAAGACGTACTGGACGCATCAGTACAGTATTTGATGCAAAAATCTGAATGGTTGAAGAGTGTTTACAGTTTCAATGTTGGGGTCGCGCAGCTGTCGAGGCTTGTTGGCACCGATGTGACCCGATACCGCTGTAGTCACGATTCGAAAGGAAACGCCGAATGAAGGTTGTCACCACATATTTGATGTTTGCATTGATGCTGACTCCGCTGATTGCGTCCGCGGAAAATCCCGATCCTCAAGTCATGATTCAAGGGCACTATGCGCAAATCGAACGAGTAATAAAAGCCGATAAGACCGACGAAGGTGTGCGATCCAAGATCGTAAAGATATTGGAAAGCTTCACTGACTTCCGGGAATTTGCGCGGATGACGTTGAAAAAGCACTGGAAGGGACTGACAGAAGCGCAACGTGTGTTGTTCACGGACAAGTATCGGCAGTTATTGCACAAAAGCTACGTACGTCATTTCAAGGCGAATCAGGAGTTAGAGGTCGGATTTCGGGGTGCGCCGCGCATTGTGAAGACAAAAGCTATGGTGATGACCACGGTGAAGAGCGGAAAAACTGAGTCGGATGTGGACTACAAGTTACATCTCAAAAACGGCAAGTACCGTGCGTATGACATTGTCATCGATGAGGTCAGCCTCATGCGAAACTACCGAAAGCAATTCAGTAAAATAATGAAGCGCGACGGATTCGATGTCTTGATTCAAAAGATCCAAAAGAAGATTGAATCGAAAGACGATAACGATTCAGATGTCGACTGATTGGTAAGGCTTATGCCCTATCTTGGTTGGGTTCGATCTTCCGGGGAAACTCGATCACTGTACGTCTAATCACCGCTGGTGGATCCGCTCGTATGCCTGCCCTCGCGAGCCATCTTTCCAGTGCCAACTGATCCTGTTCACGCTGCTCTTCTCGCCAGCGGGTCGCCTCGATTGGCACTGCTTTCAATACTGCGTCAAATGTTACGAAGGGGGTTTTCGAGCGCAAAGCATGTTGGAGAGACTCTCGAAGCTGAGGTTCGCAACAGCTTTCCGCAAACCGTTGACGTTGTTGCAGGTGCTCTTTCGGTGATTTGACCGGCATTTCAAGAATACGACCGGACGTTAGGAGGTCATTGAATTCCACGCCTAGGAACAACTTACAAGTCACTTGTCCGGACTCAGTAGCAAACCACGCTTTCATCTGCTCATCTTCTGAAGGCAGACCTTGATATACATCGAGCAAATCTTGCCATTGGACGTACACTGTTTCGGGTAATGCTGAGGTCAATTCTCGGTCCTATACTCTGTCCACTGCTGTGCTATTGGCATGCGGCGTCCGCTCCCAAACGCTTTTCCGGTGACTCGTAGTCCAACTGGCATCTGTCGCCGCTTGTATTCTGCCCGGTCGACCAGCTGAGTAATACGCCAAACAATGTCTGCAGGATGGCCTTTTTCGATAATCTCAGTCGGCTCCATGCGTTGCTCGATATACAGTTCTAAAATGGGATCGAGGACGGCGTAGTCCGGAAGACTTTGGTCATCTCGTTGGTCGGGTCTCAGTTCCGCCGACGGCGGCTTGTCGATAGTCGATTGTGGAATGAGCTCTTCGCTTGCATTTAGTGCGTTTGCAATTTGATAGACACTAATTTTGGGTAGATCGCTCAATACGGAGAGGCCCCCGCACATGTCTCCGTACAGCGTACAGTAGCCTACGGCGATTTCACTCTTGTTGCCGGTCGAAAGTACTAAATGGCCATGGCGGTTAGACCATGCCATCAAGAGTTGTCCCCGAATTCTCGCTTGGAGGTTTTCGTCCGTCACGCCCCATGGCTTGTCGCCCAGCAGCGGCCCGAGGGTATCGCGAAGCGCATAAAGTATCTTCTGAATTGGTACTTTGTGACAGGTAATACCCAGGTTATTCGCCAGAGTTACAGCATCATCGACGCTGTGTTGGCTCGAAAATTCGCTCGGCATAGCCAATCCAACAACATGTTCAGCACCAAGTGCACGTACGGCGAGGGCTGCAGTGACGGCTGAATCGATGCCCCCAGAAAGGCCGATCACCGCGTGGCGTAAACCAACCTTTGCGAAGTAGTCTCTAATGCCAAGCGTTAGGGCATCGATGACCACATCATGCGGTTCCGGTTCCTCCGTCTGCTGGATTATGGGAAGGCTCTCTAGGTGGTCTAAATCGACCGTAATCAGAGCTTCTTCGAATGCTGGCGCTTCTATTCGTACGTGACCATTGGCGTCGACTACTAAGCTGCGGCCATCAAAAATGAGCTCATCGTTTCCTCCTACAGCATTCAAGTACACGATAGGTCGCTGATGGCGCGCGGCTAATTCGCGTAATAGGTCAACGCGGGTTTGGTGTTTCCCTACGGTATATGGGCTTGCCGACAGGTTTATGATGACCTGGGCACCCGCTACCACAACCGCATTGACGGGGTCTTGTCGGTACCGGCGTCCTTCTTCGGCAGGTTCGTCAAGCCAAATGTCTTCGCAAATCGTGACCCCCACTTGAACGTCTCCAACCTCTGCGATCTCCGGACTCCGGTGCAGCGGCTCGAACCATCGATCCTCGTCAAAGACATCGTAGGTAGGAAGCAGTGTCTTGGGATGGATGGTCGTGATTTGGTGGTCTTGAACGCAAACAGCGGCATTCCAAAGTCCACGTCCGCGTTCCGCAGGTCGTGTAACAGGCGCACCGATAAGTATATCGGGATGTTTTGAGGGCAGCTCGCTTACCCATTGGTTCAGCACGTCCCAGGCGGCCCGCACAAATTCAGGTCGATCAAGTAAGTCCATCGGGGGATATCCCGTGACGGCGAGCTCGGGAAAGACAACGAGGTCTGCAGACTGTTCCATCGCGTGCCGGACCGAGCGGTCCATCTTTTCGAGATTTTTACTGATGTGTCCAATAGTCGTATTGATTTGCGCCAGAGCTATCTTCATGCAGGAGAGTCTACACATCTCACAGCTGGGAGGCAGCAGCACTCAGACCGTACTGTGACATAATTCGTTACAATAAAGCCTTTCGATTGACTGTCTCTGACACCAGCTTTGCGACATTCAGCCCGCCCATAAACGCACCCTCAAAGCCATATCCAGAATGCAGATGATCCCCGCCAACGACCACATTTTTGTAAGCAGTTCGTGCAGATATCGGACTAGAGCCCAACGCACTTTCGAGTGGCCGCCCGTAGATTGGCACCATGTGTGCGGTGTCAATTTGTGGCTTTTTTGTGCGCTTGTCATGAGTTATCCACGAACTGGAACGCGCGATGAAATGTTCGCTCAAAAACGGTACCACCTGTTCGGCGAAATACATGAGCTCGTCATCTTGTGCCGACAGGTTATCGAGCGTCGGTCGAAGGTGGCGAATGGGTAAGCGTGTAGAAACGGCGATGGTGCGAACTGCGTCATCGGCTTGTGGACCAGCAGGGTCTACCGAAATCAGCACAATGTTGCTGCCCTCGAATGGCTTCTTTGGGTTACGCACCAAGAATACATGTTTACCCATTGACTCTGGGATGGCTTGCCGTCTCACCGCGATATTGAGTGTGTATAGGACGTGAGTCGGCTGAAGCTCGAGGATACTGAGGTGGAACCGCTCCTTCTGATGCTCTTCGGGCAGTAGGTTGAAGAAGCGCTTTACGTCCATATTGCAAACCACCATGTCACAACCGATGACTTCGCGTCGCTCCCGAAGATGGACCTCTCTAATCTTGCCTCGCTTCAACGTGAATCGGTCCACATTGCCCCGGGCGCGGTAATCACCACAATTTGACTTCACTTTGTCGATAAAAGTGCGCTTTAGCCCATCCAGCCCCCCCGCGATTTCGTAGAGGCCCCGATTCATGTGGTGCACCGTTCGAACCAGTTGGTTTACCGAGTAGGGTTCCACCTGGCAGCCGCTTGAGAACAACAATGGCGCAACAGCGAAGCTGCGGAAAGGATGTCGTGCTGGAAATACAGAGAGCGGGTCATTCAATCCATCTTCGACCGTCTCGCGAATCAGCCGTTTCCATGCACGTTGTTCTCGAAAGCCAGTCACCGGTAGGACTTGGTCGGCATTAACCAGAGTGTCTAATCGCTTATTTTGTTCGTGCACGATGCGATAAAATGTCCGAATCGTGTCTTGATTGCCCTTGAATTCGCGGTCCAACTCCCGTTGAAACACCCGCTCTTTGTCCACAACATCGATACGGCGCCCAGGCATTACGACCTGATAGAATGGATTGAGTGGCTTTGGCCGATTGTGCATTTCTATCGAGAGCGATAGTTCCGCGAACACGCGTTTAATGGGTGAACTGGTTTCAAAACCTGTGAAGAGCGATGGACGTCGTACAAAATGAAGGCCGTCCACATGGTACTCATTTTGTTGTCCAGGATATCCAAGCACTAAGACGCGGTAGTTCTTTTTTGCAAGAATTGCAGCTGCGATAAGGCCCGCTAGGTCGGTTCCGACGACTACGACGTTGTAGTAACTGTCGCTCACGCAATCTCCTCTTCTGACCTAACAGCAATTCCCGCTTGCTGAAGAGCGTCCGTAAGCACGCCTGAGCCGTTTACCACCTGGCCCCCGCGCTTGATTTGACGGCTACCACAGCTCGGGCTTCGCGCCTTCAACACTGCCTCGGTCACTCCTGCTTTTTGCGCAAGTGCAACAATATTAGCAGATGCACGGACTAACTCGGCAGTCACGTCTTGTCCAGTTGATAGGATTCGCACCCGACCATCTACTCCACGTTCAATGGCGGGTCGCGGTACACCGAAGCCCGCCATAACCTCTGGACAAACCGGCAGTGTCTTTTCTACACCCGTCAGTCCCACTGGTTTGGATGCTCCATCGTAGCGGCATCTAGAACCCAGGAGACATGCACTCACTAATGTCGGTGCCGTCTTCATATCCTGGCAATCCTTACTCGGTCGTTTTCTATCGAAATACGTCCTCCCGCCAACCAGTGTAATACGAGCGGTAATAATTTGTGTTCTTCTTCGAGAATACGGGCCGACAGCGTGTCCTCTGAGTCGGTATCCAATACTGGCACTGCACTTTGTGCAATGATGGGTCCAGTGTCAGTTCCTTCATCAACGAAGTGTACGGTGCATCCTGCGAGCTTCACGCCCGCTTCTAAGGCTTGTCTCTGAGCGTGAAGACCACGGAAAGCTGGGAGGAGGCTTGGGTGGATGTTGATGAGCCGTTCTTTCCACCGCCTGACAAAAAATGGAGTCAGAACGCGCATGAACCCAGCTAGTACGACGCAATCGACTCCTTCTGAACGGAGTGCTGCATCCAGAGCAGCCTCAAATGCTTCACGATCTTTCCCATAATCACGATGATTTACGACCTTTGTAGGAATGTTCTCGCGTGCAGCGCGACGCAACGCTGGCGATTGCGGGTTGTTGGATAGCACCAGGCTTACATTGACATTCAGGTCTCCCGATTGAATTGCGTCCAGAATGGCCGCCATATTTGAACCTCGGCCACTCACAAGTATGCCGATGTTCATAAGGAGACTCCTCGTTCTCCCTTGACGACTTCACCTATTTGCCACGCTGGGTAACCTGCAGCACTCAGAAGTTTTAGTGCTGTGCCGACTGCCGATTGAGGAAGAATCGCAATGAGCCCTAGGCCGAGATTGAAAGTGAGTCGCATCTCCGAATCGGGTACGCCGAAGCGGCGTAATGCTCGAAATACTGGGGGCTCCGGCCAGGATTTTGGATCGAGTTTTGCGTGGGCGGATGCCGGAAGAACACGTACGAGATTACCCGCGATTCCACCACCTGTGATGTGTGCAAATCCATGAATAGGTAGGTCGCGTAGAGCTGATGTCGCTTTGGCGTAGATCCTCGTAGGCGCGAGAAGTTCGTCGACCAACGGATGGGAGAGTTCTTCAAGCGTTGCGGAAAGGTCCAGTGCGGCATGTTCGAAAAAGACCGAACGTGCGAGTGAGTATCCGTTGCTATGTAGACCGTTACTTGCCAGTCCGATAATTGCATCGCCGGTATTGATCGCTGAGCCGTCGATCATTTTCGAACGATCCACCATACCGACGCAGAAGCCCGCTAAGTCATATTTACCATCAGGGTACATACCGGGCATTTCCGCGGTCTCTCCACCTAAGAGGGCACATCCGGCATCTTCGCATCCGGCTACAATGCCCTGTATGACCGTATTGCCGACATGTTCATCGAGTTTTCCGGTAGCAAAGTAGTCGAGAAAGAACAGTGGTTCAGCCCCGATCGTTAGGACATCATTCACGCACATGGCGACGAGGTCGATACCGATGGAGTCATGGCGGTTTGCTCGCTGAGCAATCATGAGCTTCGTACCGACGCCATCGGTCCCGCTCACGAGAACTGGTTCGCTCATGCCAGACAGTTCGGGGCGAAACAAACCAGCGAATCCACCGATGCCAGCAATGACCTCTGGACGCATGGTTCTTCCGGCGATACCGGCCAGTCCGGCGGCGAAACGGTCGCCAGCTTCGATGTCGACTCCCGAACTACGGTAGCTGATCTCTTTTTCGGTCATGCTTATTCCTCAGAGACTGCGGCGGCGAAGCATAAGGCACTGATCTTGACCCGGTCAATCAGACGCTTGACGGCTGGTCATCACCGGGATACGCCAATCACATGTTCATATACTGTCGTTACCTGCCTGGCCGGCAGGATACAACTTCCTTACGTGCACAATGTATCTTCAGTTGCCTACTGACGGTAGTGGCTGTGGGATGCGGTCACAAGCGTGCTGAGGTGAAGTTCTCCGCCGAGGAGCTGGCATCCGAGCGGCCAACACGAGAATTCAAGCGAGTAGCACCGCCCAACGAGCTCCTCTTGAGGACATCGAAGTCGTCACTGCCTATCCCAGAAGAACGCACATGTACGGCCTATTGCGCACATGTCATGCGCCATTGCACCGGCCGGAATACCGTATACGCCAGTGAAGTCGACTGCATATCAGCGTGTCGCGACGCCGATTGGTCAGCGGGGCAAACGGGCGACGCGTCGAATGACTCGCTCGCTTGTCGTCTCACCTGGGCAAAAGCATCTGCGCAAAGCTTTTCTCGATGTGTTGATGCTGGTCCCCTATCACCAGCCTGTCTTCAACGCCCGAGGACTCCAGTGGCGTCTGTTCCACCCTATGATGGATCCGGGTTATGCGTCATGGGGTTATATGACAGCAGTGATCAGCCAAGCTGGAGTGCAGGCGCCCATTGTCGCGATGTTATCCTGACATCCCGTCTGGCTCCTATCATTGCAGACATGGGATTTATCATGCGGCTGCACGACGTAACGAAGGGGTTGCCATCACCTCAAATGATGGTGCATTGCAGAGCAATCGTAACGTCCTTCTATGACGGGGCAATGGCCGGAGCAGAACAATATGCAGAGTGGCTCGGAATGCACGCGAAAGCGGGGCGTCGGGTTGTTATTCTAAATAACTACGGTGCATATCAAGAGTCCAAGACAGGTGCTTGGGTATCCCACGATGTCATCAATAGTGCGCTTCGTATTATCGGTGTGAAATATGATGGTCAGTGGACAGATAATGACAGGCTACTAAAGGTTGGTCGTACGAGCCCACATATGTTCCGAACGATACCCAAGGTTAAAACTGCCAAACATTACTTTCGGTTCCGGCGCACTAGGACGGACGCCGCTGTCCACTTAGAAGTGGTACGAACGGATATTAACGACGGTTCGTCTGCAGTGGTCGTTACTTCTCCGTCAGGAGGAATGGCTTTGACGCGCTATTACGAAGACGAGAGCGGTCATGAACTTTTGGACTTAGCTCGGTTTATTCGGTTAAGTCTCTCGGTGGAATGATCGTGGCCTTATCTCTTTGGCTTGCGCTGTGGCCTCTGCGACCGGGATTTTGTGCTGGGCTTTGCACGACCCTTCCCAGGCCTATTGCTGCCGCTCTTCTCATTGAATGGCTTGCCTTTGCTGCGCTGAGGTCTTCTCGGTTTAGAGTACGGTTTCTGAGATGACTCTTTTCCGTCGTTCCTATCGCTCGGAGGGCCAGTCCGATTGCTAGCTCGGCGGTCTTCGGCTGCTCTCATCTTCTGTACGCGTGCGTTGGCACGTCGCGTACGTTTCAGTCCAGCCGCAGCCACAAGCATTTCAACTTCATGCAGTGCTAGCGGACGACACTGCCCGGTGCGCAGTCCAGTAAGAACGATACCGCCGTAGTTCACTCGGTGCAGTTTGAGTACCCGCCGACCGCAAGCTTGCGTCATGCGATGGATTTGGCGATTTTTCCCTTCGGTTAGGACCATCGAGATCCAAAAGTTCGTTTTCGTACGGCGAATAATTTCCGTAGGTGATGGACGAGTCATGCGGCCGTCGTCGAGGCGAACTCCCTCGTTGAACCGCCGTACGAGATGCGGGTCTGGAGCACCTTGTATCTTAACTTCATATATCCGTGGTACTGCGATCTTCGGGTCGGTCAAGGCCTTTGCGAGCTTCCCGTCATTCGTGAATAATAAGATACCCTCTGTGTCCCAGTCCAACCGCCCCACTGTAAACAAGCGAGGAAGGCCAGGAGGGAGTAACTCGTGGACCCTAGGACGGCCTTCAGGATCTGATTCGGTGCATACGGTGCCGGGTGGTTTGTGTAGCAGGTAGTAGAGTGGAGCATCGGGCATCCGAATGTGCTCGCCATCCACTTCGACGCGGTCCTTGTCGGAGTTAACCTTCGTTCCCAGTTCCGTGACCGTTTGCCCATTGACCGTGACACGTCCTTCGACAATCCAGATTTCCGCTTTTCGTCGGCTTGCGACTCCGGCGGCCGACAAAAATCGCTGTAGGCGCATCTGACTCATTTTCGTCAGCTCCTTGGTGGGCGGTTCGTACTGTGGTGCCCAGCGGCATAGCTATCAGTAAGGCCGCCTCCTAGCAATGAACGATTCGATTCAGGGCGCCATTTGAACGGCTAAGTGCTCTATTTTGATGGCAGTATGTAGAAACAAACGACCCTCCGCGTGGGCGTACAACCATCTTTTTTTATCCCCCATCACGCCCGTGGGTGAAAGCGTTCGTACATATGCCGCAGTTCTGTGCGGTCAATGTGGGTGTATAGTTGTGTCGTCGTGATGGTTGCGTGACCTAGTAGCACTTGTACGGTGCGCAAGTCTGCTCCTCCGATGAGAAGGTGAGTGGCGAATGAATGCCGCAGCGTGTGAGGACTCACTGAGACCGAAATGCCGGATACTAGCGCCCAATGCTTCAGGCGCTTCCAGAACGCCTGACGTGTCATGCAACCGCCTCTAGAGGTGATAAAGATGCCATCATGCGTGCGCTGCGCTCGGCCTGCCCAATGCGGTCTTCCGTTTGTCACCCATGATTCTAGGGTGGTCATGGCAGATTGCCCGATAGGTACAAAACGTTGCTTATTGCCTTTTCCTACCACGGTTACAAAGCCACGGCGGCGATTGACTTGAGAAAGTCGTAGGGACACCAATTCACTGACTCGAAGTCCTGCTGCATACCCCATTTCCAGCATGGCTCGGTCTCGTAGGTCACGAGCAGAGGTCCCGCTCGGAGCTGCAATGAGACGAGCTATATCTTCAATACTCAATACATCTGGAAGCTTTAGCCCAACTTTTGGCCGATACATATCTGCTAGTGGGTCGGTCATCATCAAGTCACGTTCACGTAGAAAAACAAAGAATGTCTTCAGCGCCGATAAATGACGATTGACGCTTCTGGCTGCGAGGTCACGACCCAGATGTGCCGTATAGGCTTCAATTTCCATTCTATCAGGCTCATGCGCATGCTGGGCGTGCCATTCAACGAACCGCTGAATATCGCGCTCATATGCTTCTAGAGTGTTGGGTGAGCGTCCCTGCTCGACGATCAGAGATTGTAAGAACGTCTCAATGATGTTTTCGGGTAGTATCACGTAGCCCAGAATACGGGTGTGCGGTGGGTCTGGCGAGAAACCGTATGGAAACGCATCCAGATGTAATATGCATCGGGTTCGTCCCCAGGCTGTGTTCTCCAAGCGTAGGGACAGACGCTCGCTGGTTGCTGTTTCGCGGTACTTAGCCTCACCTTCACCCTCATGTGTTTGCTGACATCCCACGCTGCATGTGACTGCTCGAGAAGGCCGAGAACCCAACTCGTTTAAAGGTCCCGTATCTCTGTGGTCACCATGTTCCCTAGCTGATGTGGACTGTCATGTTGTCATTGCTGATAGAGCTCAATAGACACTCTGGCGCACTTCGGACTCTGGACCCCATCAATCAGAATGCATTAAACGGCCAGGTGGCTGACTTTATGAGCTTTTTTGCTTCTTCTGGAGTGTGATTGTGATTGGCATGCACAGTGCATAACACCCATCCGAGTGGGGAATATTGACCCTGTCAAAGGACAAAGACCGTGACAAAAGCTACAGAACAGCAAAACGACCGTGAGTTCTTCGAGGCAGTTATTGCACGATGGGAGCTATCACTTGCCTTGACGTATGAAGCCGCTCTTGATGTGACGGGAGATGACGCGCTTGCATTGACTCACGTAGTGGATGCAATGGACCGGTATTTTGATGAAGAAATACTGCCGCCCGCACCAGAAGAACTGGTGGCTCTTATGACGGGCAGCTCAACGGCGAAGGCAGCGTCCTGAGGCAAATGTAGCGCTAGGGAATCAAAACGATCGAGCGGCAGTGGTTTTCAGCGACTCAGCCGACGGCGGCCTTTGGCTCCTCCGCCTGGCTGGTATGTCGAATGTCTGTGCCTTCGACCATGTAAATAACCTGTTCGGCGATATTCGTTGCGTGGTCTCCTAGCCGTTCGAGCCACTTCGCTACTGACTGCACATGTATGCCGCGGGCGACACGCGTTTTATCACCTGCCATCGCGTCTAGCACGTCTCGAAAGACTTTCGTGTATAGGATATCGAGCTCGTCGTCTTGGCCGATTATGCGTCTTGCGCTGTCGGAATCGCGGTGAATGAATGCGTCAATAGCATCTCGAACCATCGCTTGGGCAATCGCACTCATTTTGGGGATATCTTCCCCCGGAGCTAGTTGTGGATAGCTCGATAGGTCTATCGCTCGTTCACAAATATTCACGGCCAAATCGCCCATTCGCTCAAGGTCGGTGACGGTTTTGAGCGCAAAGGTGACCAGTCGTAGGTCTCGTCCCATTGGCTGCCATTTTGCTAGCACCACGGTGCACAATTCATCGGTGTCGAGCTCGGATTGGTTCACGAGTTTATCGCAGGCGATCGTTCGTTTGGCGAGGTCGACATCTTGCTCGACCAGAGCACGTACCGAATCCGCAATCATCTTCTCAACGCGTCCTGCCATTTCGAGCAGCATTTCACGTATTTGCTGGAGGTGCGCCGCGTATTCTCGGTCAGTGTGTCTGGGCATCGTGTTCCTTATTCAGCATACAATTCAGCGTATTGAAATAACTTCCATGTTTCTCTGGGTTTTATCGTTCTCATCCAAATCGTCCGGTAATGTATGCCTCTGTTCGTGGATCTCTGGGTGACGTAAAAAGCCGGTTCGAGGTATCGAACTCAATGAGCTCACCATTGAGAAAGAATGCGGTGTGGTCGGATACTCGGGCGGCCTGCTTCATGTCATGTGTCACCATTACGATAGTGTAGTCTGATTTCAAGTTGTGTATGAGGTCCTCGATACGAGCTGTTGCGACGGGATCGAGTGACGCTGCGGGCTCGTCCATCAGTAAGACCTCAGGCTGGACGGCGAGGAGCCGTGCAATGCATAAGCGCTGCCGTTGTCCTTCAGACAGTATTTTACTTCGTCCGTCCAAGACGTCTCTCACCTCGTTCCATAGCCCTGCTTGCCGCAAAGCGTCCTCTACCACGTTGTTATTTGTCGCCGTCCTTGCCCGGCCACGAAATCGCAATCCTGCCAGGACATTTTCTCTGATGCTCATATTCGGAAATGGATTTGGTGTTTGGAAAACCATTCCGATGCGGCGCCGAACCAGCACAGGATCTGCATCCTCATGGTACAGGTTCTGTCCATCGAGAAGCACTGTACCAGTGCGGTATGCTTCAGGATCCATCTCGTGCATTCGGTTCAGGCACCGGATGAGCGTTGTTTTACCGCATCCTGAAGGGCCGATGATTGAAGTGACTCCACGGGGCGGGATTTCGAGTGATATACCGGCTAATATCTGGCGTTCTCGGAACCCAGCCATCAAGTTCTGAATCTGGAATTTAGGTGTCATCTCAGTTCCCGATATTTACTCCGTACGGCAGATGCCGTTCCGTTGATCGCTGCAACGCAGATAAGTAGCAATGCCACCGCCGTACCCGCTCGTCCAATCGAGTGTGCTTCACCGAGTGCGAGCCAATCGTAGATGCGCACGGGTAAGGCTGGTGCGTAGTCGTTTGTCGAGATGGTCGCTCCGAATAATACGAGTAGGGCAGCCGCCTCACCTAGAACACGCCCAAGTGCGAGGATAATGCCAGTGATAATACTCGGTAGAGCAAGGGGTAGAACGACGAGGCGAGCCGCATCCCAAGGACTGGCCCCCAGGCCGAGTGCCGCCTCTCGCACGCCGTCCGGAATGGAACGGAGCGCCTGAACCGACGATAATGTAATGACTGGCAAAGCGACCATTGCCAAGGTTGCGCTACTCATCCAGATGCCAGTTGGGATGTGAAGCTCTCCGGTTAGGATAACCAATGATGCGAGGCCATAGAGAATGGACGGGACTCCGGCAAGGTTGAATAGAGCAGATTCAAGCACATTGGTAAATCGTGTCGGACTCGCGAGTTCTACGAGATAGACGGCAGTTCCAACACCGATCGGTATTGCCACTCCCAAAGCGAGAATTGCGAGCGTTATACTGGTTTGGAATGATGGGCCGATAGACTGACTCAGGTCGGCGGGGAGGGAGCCATATCTATGAATTGATTGGTCACCTCCTAGTGACTGTAAGAGCCATAGCACCAACGCACAAATCAGCACCAATGGGCACATCGCAGTCAGCAGACTAATTATTTCCAAAATCCGCTCAGTGACAGTCGGTTTGCTATACTTCACCGGATGCCTCGTCGCAGTAAACGACCGGCCAAGATATGGAGAGCTCCTGTAATGGCGAACAGGAGCGTACCGGCAACGAAGGCGGGTTGCAGGCTCCCTGCCGTAGTTCCTGAGCGCAGAAGGAACCCAGTCACCGTCTCAATGGCTACAAAAGGATCGATGGAAAATCGCAGGGTGTCGCCTGCAGCCAACGCGAGGACGATCGTCTCAGAGACGGCACGCGAGAAAGACAGCAGGACTGCCGCTACGATTCCGGGTGCGGCAGTCGGGATGATGACTCTCAGTAATGCTTGTAGCCTCGTTGCTCCTAGCGCCACTGCGCTCTCCAGCAGTGATTTCGGAACGTGGAAAATTGCATCTTCAATGAGTGTTGCAGTCATCGGAAGGATCATGATCCCGAGGACCAACCCAGCAAGTATTGCACTTGGCTTATTATGAGAGACCTCTGAAGCGAGTCCAGCAACTGCGAAAAACGCCCAAATGATGGGTGGAACGGCGGAGAGTACTTCCAGTGCGCCTTTGAGATAGTTACGCACTGTGGTGGGCGCGAATTCCGTCAGGTAAAGAGCAATGAATAAGCCGAGTGGCATAGCAACAACGAGTGCAGTTACCGTGGTCAACAGCGTTCCATTGAGCATCATCCAGAATGCACCTTCTGGTAGTAGTGCACTGGACTCCACCATTGGGCTGCTGATGAATTCGTATGACTGCCATGCGAATACGCCGATAATATAAACTAAAATTCCAGTCGACAGCGCCGTACAACATCCGAAGACAATACGAGCAAGCCGCTCAGATGACTGACGACGTGTAATTGGTATTGGGGTAGTGTCGTAGACCTCGTCTGGTGCTGCCATCATGACCCCATTATGTCGTTTGGGACGAGGCATCGCATGGCGATAAGCTCAACCAAAAAGTACTACCATTGGGCCGGTTCGGTGTAACCCCAACGGTTCCACCCATTGATTCCACCATATGCTTCACGATAGACAAGCCTAAGCCAGTACCCCCCATCGTTCTCGCTCGACCTTTATCCACTCGATAGAAGCGTTCAAACACTCGTGTTCGGTGCCGTTCGGCAATACCTGGTCCATCATCGCTGACTGCAATTCTAATCGTGGTGTCTGTGACCGAGGCAGAGACTTCTACGCAGGAACCCTCTGGGCAATATTTAATGGCGTTATCTACGAGGTTCATCAGCACATGTTCAAGCGCTTGAGGGTCGGCGCATGCTTTGACTGAGTCTGCTACGGAACACATCAGTGATTGTTGCTTTTCAGCGGCGCGCGCCTTGAGTGAGTCCAGTGTTCGTTCCACTGCCGGTTTTATGCTCATGCACTGCAATTGCATGGGGAATTGCCCGGCTTCGATACGGCTAAGTTCGAGTAAGTCACTGATCAGCATGCTTAGTCGTTCGGTTTGGCGATGTATCGCATCCAGGAACATCGGGGCGCGTTCCTTATCGTCTAAGGCTCCGTTTAGCAGAGTCTCCGCATTTGCCATGACAATACTCACGGGGGTGCGAAGTTCATGACTCACATTTGTTACGAAGTCCCGCCGCATAGTCTCTAGCTTGCGCAGTTCCGTCATATCGTGGAGTGAGAAAACGACTCCCGTACCACTTCGTAGCGGGCATGCTTTTGCCAGCACCCGTCGGGCACGCGCGCCGTCAAGATCGAATTCTTTTTCGCAGGCATCCAGGGCGCCTTTTCTCGCTAAATCGGTAAATTCCGGCACACGAGCTGCCTCGAGTATGGGGCGACCGACAGGTGAGTCTTCGAGATTGAGGAGGCGCATGGCTGCGGGGTTGATCAAGGTGATTCGCCTTTCTCGATTGATCGCCAGCACACCTTCCTCGAGGCGCTCAAGTGCCGTTTGGAAGCGGTCACGTTCCCGACCGAGTAGCGCAACAGTTCGTTCCAGCTCAGCTGTAACGCGTGTGAAAGAGCCCGCGGATGATACGAGGGGCCTCAGCCTGCGGCTGGCGAGCGACGATGCGAGGCCACTGAGGAAGATTCCCGCGCTAAGAAAGATCAAAGCAGATACGCCAAGAGTTAGTCGAAGCCGATGTACGGCAGCGTTTACTCGTGTCAGCGGCGTCGCGAGACGTATCGTAATAGTACCGTCTGATATCGCGGCGTAGAGGAGTTCTGAGTTTACGGTGGTGCTAAGTCGTTGAGCGATGCCAGTGCCATACTTTTGGGCTTGTAGCACCTCGGGGCGGTTCGCATGGTTATCGACCTCATCGATACTTTCCGCATCGACTCCTGAATCACCTAGTACCTTCCCCGCCGAGTCTATGAGTGTCACCCGAATCGCCAGTGCTTTGGCAAAGTCGGAGGCGACGGATTGGAGATTGTCTGAGCTGTTGTTTTCTAGGGCGACTTGAATCGACCGAGCGTATGCCGATAGCTCCTCAACGGTTTGGTCCCGGACCCATCCCCTGAGCTTGCCTTCCAGAAATACGGAGGCAGGCACTCCAACAAGAATGACCAGTGCGAGCGATGCTCCAAAAAGTCGTACCCGCAGGCCTGTTCTCACTCCACCCTATCCTTGAAGCGATAACCTACGCCTCGTAGCGTCTCCACATATTCCGACGCTTCGCCCAATTTGTGTCGTAGTCGCTTTACGTGCGTGTCCACAGTACGTGTGGTGATGTCGGCAGTGATGCCCCATACATCACGCAGGAGTTGTTCTCGTGATTGAACCCGACCGCGGCGGCTGAGGAGCACAAGTAGCAACTTGAACTCAAGCGCAGTCAGAGCGATTTCAATCTCATTGATGAATACGCGATGGGCCGCTGAATCTACACGGAGCACACCAAAATGAGTGGTCTCTTCGTTGGTTTCCGCGCTAGGTCGTGCCCTACGAAGCACTGCACGTATGCGGAGTATCAGTTCACGGACGCTGTAGGGTTTGACCACGTAGTCGTCGGCTCCTACTTCAAATCCCACGACACGGTCGATCTCTTCACTTCTTGCGGTCACCATGATGATGGGGATGTTTTTCGTATCTTCGGCGGCTTTCAATTGGCGGCATATTTCAGTCCCGCTAATATCCGGAAGCATAAGATCCAAAAGAATCAAATCTGGCAATGGAGACTGACGCGCTAGTCTGGAGCCACTGGTACCGTCGTTGGCGATGCGGGTCCTATAACCTTCCCGCTCGAGGTTGTATTCGAGCATTTGGGCGAGGTCAGTTTCATCTTCGATAACCAGAATAAGCGCGCTCATGCCGACCTTTTACCGTGCATCGCCGGCAATTTCCAAGGGGCAACCACGATTCTTAAGAATGGGTCTCTTTGCACTGCCGCTTGACCGGATTGTTCGCGATCTGCATTGTCGTCTTAAACAGGCATACAACATGGGAGGAACCTTGGAAAAGACGAGCGTGGCTGAGTTGGAGCAGCGGTCTATTATGCTGCGACGTCGAATCCAACAGGTGGCCGAAGACGTAACGGCGCTTTTGTCCGAAGATTTACCATTGTTCGTAGAACGCGAGCTGAAACGAGCTTTCGTGAACAATCCGGAATTCGCAAAGGATATGTCAGACGAGAAGCTACAAACATTGAAAGACGATATTCGTACCAGCGGTCAATCAGGGAAAGAACGTATTCTTCAGCAGTTATCCGCTGACTCTATCTGGTTTCCCAGTGCAGTACCTGAAGAGAGCCGACATTCTATTGCCCAGAACTCTGCATTATGGGCAACCGTAAGCGGTATTTGCGATGATGTGGTTGAACTTCAGGAGAAGTATGGTTTCCCTCCCCCGGAAACTCCCATTCAATATCGACCGCCCACTTGGTTTATCGGTCGGCGGTATCTTCCGACGCTGAGTGAGAAGTACTGGAAGTTGATTGGGGAGCTGTTAGAGGTCGAGTCCAAGGTCGCCGACGTCATTGATGAGGCAAGCAAGTCGGAGCTTAGTCAGCGCTGGGAAAAGTTTTAGACAGCAGTGGGGGACTAGCGGAAGGGGCTGAATGACTCGCGAGCTGCTTTTTGCACCGACCAAGCTGGTCTGCTCGATAATCTTTTTTACACTCCGGTTCAGCTTTTAGAAGCACGAACCAGTAGTTTTCGTTGTGTTCCAAATTGACATTCCATTGTTCGATACCCTCGAAGTCAGGCGTATCACGTACCTTTTTAAAGTGATTCTTTAGTCGACCTTCAAAGCCTTTGGCTCGAGTGCGCTCGATGTGCACAAAAAAGCGGGCGCCTTTATTGAATTCTTCTAGCCACGGTTGGAACTGTTTATTTTCTTTTTGAATTGGGCGAATCGTATTGTGCGAGTAAAAGGCTTCGCCGCGCCACGTTAGTAACCAACTAATGATTTCCTCTTGGCACACTTGTTTTTTTCGAGGCTCGAAGACACCAGGGACTTCGAAGTCATCTCCAATCATGGGGGTGAATGCTTCATCCATTTCATCCGTATTTGGGGCTCGTACACAGACGTCAAAATACCTGTCGAACAAATACTTCTGAGACCAATGCGGACCTAAACTGGGCATGTAATAACTCAAGCACCACCAGCCCATTGCAGCTGACGCCGCGAGCATGATGGCTGTTCCAGCAATACGTGTAGTCCCAGATCGGAGCATCAAAGCAAGGGCGACGGCTAGTGCTCCACCGATGAGGTAAAGCCACGTTGAATACTTGAATGTTTCCGCCTCTAGTATGGTCCGAAGTGAGTCGGGTGTGTGTTGATAAAAGTGGCTGGCAGCCCATGCGGTATCGGGTGACCACGACGCATCATTGGGGTGGTACCGTATGACTCCGGCGGAATCGAGTGGGCGCAACTCCTCATCTGGCCACTCACGATCATATTTGTAGGTGAATTGGTTTCGAAGGTGCTGGGGGTTTTCGTGGATGTCATAGCCGAGAACGGCTACCAGCAGGAAAGCCAAAACTACTCCAAGACGAGCGGCTCGACTGTCCATTTTTCGTATATCCCAGAGTGTCCATCCGATGAGAATCGCGAGCGGCGGAAGAGCTGGGAAGATATAGTGATGAAATTTGGTGCTGGACAGGGTGAATAGAGTGAAAGCTATGAAATACCAGAGGAATAAGAATAAACGCAGTCGGTTCTTTGGGCTCGAATCGAAGAGTCTGTGCTTCACTATCGAGATCAGGGCGAGCGGCATGAAACCAACCCATGGCCACATACCGTAACCAAGCCACTTGAGGAAGTGTTCGAACGTCCCGTCATCAATGGCATGAACGCCGCTTCCTAACCGATTGAAGTGGTCATGAATGAAGAATCGGTTCCAAAAGGCCTTTCCATCAGGTCCGGATAGCAGCCCCACGTACCAAGGAAGTCCGATACATAGAAAGATTGCGATTCCGCGCAGAAGTTCGACTCGGCCCCGGACACTGCCTTTGTGTGGTTGCGCCAGCAGAGACCATTCGTTGGTGATGAGGAGG
>PKDL01000467.1 GCA_002863065.1 Pseudomonadota bacterium | reverse complement strand
TCCGCCGCATCGGTTTCGTCCGCTGTGTCGGTTGCATCGGTTGCATCCGCCGCATCGGTTTCGTCCGCTGTGTCGGTTGCATCGGTTGCATCCGCCGCATCGGTTTCGTCCGTTGCATCGGTCGCATCCGTAGTGGTTGTACCAGCTGTTGTTGTGCTGGTTTCATCTTCATCGCTGGCACAGCCCACGATGACTAAAGAGGCGCTGAGAAATAGCGCTAGTACACTGAATTTTACTACTGTTTTCATCTTCCGCTCCCACATCCTCTCTTGGTGGTCGGCCGGGACGCTATCAGAAGCTAAACCGGGTTTCAAAGTGCCGGTCTATTTTGACTGCCCCAAATGTTGTTCCGGGGACGTCCCCGAAGACACATGGCCCTTCCGTACCGAACATGGCAGAGTCGGTACTGCTTTCGGTTCTTTATTGGAGGGTATTCGTCTTTGACGTCACAAATTTCTACACGAGTCGCTACATTTGCTGTGTCAGTCCTTGGCATTGCGTCTTTTGCGATACACCTATTGCCGCAGGAAAAAGCACCATCAGATGAGGAATGGAAGGCGGTTGGTGAGTGGCTAGCTAGTCATGTGAAATCAAACGACGCCGTCCGCTTTAGACCATTCTGGCTGTCTCAAGGTGAAACATCTCTGCAGGCCTTCTCCGGTCGTAACATCCCACCAGTTGTGCGCACGGGTGACGGCGAGGGACACATCTCGGGCCGCTTCAACCGGTTATGGGTGGTTACTGCGTTGTCGTACGACGATCCCGACGGTCCTGAAGGAGCCAAGCTTATCGAGACGCATACCTTAGCTGGTGGTGTTCGCGCGCATCTGTTTTCGATGCCCAAAGGGCGAAAAAAATATAATTTAGTGGAACACTTGGGCGATGCTCTAGTGAGTCGCCAACGCCATCCGCAAGGTAGTTATGAAGCATGTGTGCGTCGCGGCAATATGCATGATTGTCGCGGTAAGCCATGGGAAAATGTGCGCGCTGACTGGCATCATGTAGGCGGTTCACCGCGCAGATGCTTCGTGCTCCACCCCTATCCAGACCACGGCGCGGTGAAGATTCTGTGGCGTCAGGTCCCATTGGAGTCACAGCTCGTATTGTTCAGCGGCTTCACATTGGAAGCGGCAAGAAATGAACAGGGTGCCGATTGCGAAGTTCGAGTATTCATCGCAAATGAGCTGGTCGCGGAGTGGACGGAAGCCAAGAACGGTTGGGGCTTTGTCCGGCATGTTATTGAGACGGATTCGTGGTCTGGGCGACCGGCTGATATCGAGATCCAGGTTGCTTCACGGGATGAGGACTTTCGGGACCTTTGCTTCGATGGTCACGTTGTGTCGCGATAATTAGCACCCGCAGCATTTTTTGTATTTTTTACCGCTTCCACACGGGCATGGGTCATTGCGGCCAATTTTTTTTGTACTCCGCGTCACGGTGGCCGCCTTTGGCGCCGTTCCTTTCGAATACACCCATCGTCCTTCATGCCGCCGAAATGAGCTGACTTCCGTCAAGGTTTTTTGTTCATTGGCCTCGACGTAATCTGCTTCAAACTGGACCCTTCCAGTCTGATCGGAGGCTGTACCGTCCGTCGTGTGGACGATCCGTAACCGCCTGAATTCTGCCCGGCGAGCCCATTTGCGGATGGCATCCCTAAGACCCGTCGAGCGCGTCGCTGGGTCATGCGAGAACACCAGATAGTCAACTTTGCCGAGTGCATAGGCTGTGTATCGTGCACGCATACACTGCTCAGCCGTTTCTGGTTGCCGGATTTTGTTGATGAATGGTTCGCAGCAGTCCGAAAACGAAGAGCTTGAACCGCATGGACACAGTCCCATTTAGATTGTCTCCGATGCGACCACTGCCATGGTGGCGTTTCCCCGCATTACATGCGTTGAACCTCCGTCTAAAGTTTCGCTCCAAACATCTGCTTCGACTGAGGATACCCGGCGTCCCGGCTTAATAACTCTCGCTATGCATCTCAGTCGGTTCCCGCGTGCGGGTCGTAGTAGGCGAATCGAGATTTCCACCGACAACGGTGTGTATCCAGGTTCCATCATGGTGTAGGCCGCGGTGCCCATCGCATGGTCCGCAAGGGAGGTTCCTATACCCGCGTGAGCAACGCCATCTTGTTGTTGCATCCACTCTGTGAGGGACAGTTCGGCTTCAACCCAACCCTCGCCGGCTGCGCGAACGTTTACGCCAAGATGCATCATGTAGGGAGCTCGAGAAAAAATATCTACCGCTCGCGCTAACGAGTCACTATCACTCAGCATATTATTTTGACTCCAATTCTCTTGGTGTTTAGCAGCTGTCCAGTTGCAATGTAGCTATACGGGACCCATGGTCGTGTCTAGCAGCTTAGCGAAAGCTTGAGTCAATTGTCTGGGCAGCTCAATTGCATAGCTATCAGTGCGCGCTTTGTCGCTAATATTGCTTCATTTGGTTATTGTGAGGCTTCCACATCGGTCTGTTAGAGGTAAAACACATGTCCGTGAGCTGGATTCGTAACATTGGTATCGCTGTGGCACTGCTGACTTGGGTTGGATGTCCATCAGACTGCAGCAGGCTCTGCTCCCGTCAGATTCAATGTCTAGGCGACCCGGCAGAGCTTGCGAGCGCCGATGGAAAGAAGCTCGGAGCGGATGGTCAGAGAGAGGTATGTCGAACTGTTTGCGAAACACTTCAGCGTGATGCCGAGCGACGAGAGAGCTTACAAGCCCTCTTGAAATGCGTAGACGCGCCTTGTGAAACCTTTGCTAGTTGCATCAAAGACGCGGCTGAATGAGACTGCAACGCTGAGGATCAAGGCCGTGCTTTGTCTACTCAAACCCTTCACGCAGCGAATATGAAATCGTGCCCTTCTACGTAACCTTTCTCAATAAGTTCCGCTCGTATTTCCGGTCGTACCGTAGGAATCCCAACCGCGATGACAATAAGTGGACCATCGTTTGGTCCTGTCAGCGAATCATTGGAGACCACCGGGATGTTGCCACGCCGCACGCCGCCTATTTTTTTGGGGTCAATATCGATAAACGAGTGGATATGAATGCCATTGGCAGCAAGTGAACGAGCGAGTCGTTTTCCATCGCGACCAGCATTCCAAATGCGTACGTTTTTAGTCCGCATTGCCAAGAAATGTGCTTTCAGGTCGTAGAATATTTCGGGTGCGCACTTTGGATTGGTCCGCGTTACACGATCTACGTGATCCCTCCATATAACTACGTCCTGGTCGATGATACCGAATCTATGGCCGGCGAGGTGCAAGCGCATCCAGAGGTCGTAGTCCTCGGTCCATGCCATATCGTGGTATCCCCCGACATCTTCGAGTGCCTTCCTGCGTATCATCGCCGCGGGGTGGCAGACCGGTGATTCGATAAACATTGAGCGCGCGAAGTCTTCGGCGGAAGAATGGCTGTTGAGCCACTGTACGTATCTCACCATACCGTCTTGTTTGAGTTGTCCTCCCAGGCAACCAACCTTCACTCGGCCAGTTACGACCGAAATCTCCGTATGCTTGTCAAGGTAGTCAACTTGCGCAGCAATTCGTCCTGGCAACATAATGTCGTCGCCGTCCATCCTGGCGATGTACTCAACATCGTCAGCTAAACTTCTAAGTCCCGCATTGAGTGCGTTCGCGATGCCACCGTTTGGCTGTCTGATGATACGGATTCTTGGGTCTTGTTCAGCCACCGTTGACACAATGTCGTAGGTATTGTCGGTGGAGCCATCGTCGATGAGTACTAGCTCAAGCTCGGAGTACTCTTGGCTCAGGCATGATATCAACGCCTCACCTATGGATTCGGCGCAGTTTAGGGCGGGAATGACGATGGCAACTCTAGGCATACAGTCCGACGGTGCTAAGGGTTTACGCCAGCGGCCGGTCCAGTCTCTGCTCTGGAATGGAGGGGCGTAGCTGTTTGCTTAGGTTACATGCTCTACGGTGATTCTCCATGTCTTCCATTGAGCTTGGCACAACGCCAAGCCGAGCGTTGTGCCGCCCATGAAGTCGTTACGCTGTTTTAGTGATTGTAAAAATCGATGGACGAAGAAGACAAATGTGTGGGTTATAAGCACCTCGAGTGCGTCTCCATCTATTTGGCATACGCCGGGATGCACGTCGCATGGATTTTTGAGTATCGGTATTGTCCTTACGGCAGGGCTACCGGTCATTCTAACGTCTTCGCTGTCGACCACCGCGTCTTCGGCTACGGAAGCGTCTGTTGCCATGGTTTTCTTCAGTGTCCGACATCCCATGCGGGGCACTAACCGGTGTCCAGGTAATCCTATGCCGTTCTGCGAATTCTCTCCATTCTTCATAGGCCTCTGCAACGCCGCCATATGTTCGGTGGTGAAGGCGTAGAAGACTCAGTGCTTGCGGAAGTGCGCGTTGGTCATGATGCCCCAGGCGATGGCGCCGCAGTCTTTTCGTGGGCGACATAAATCGTCCAACAAGATTTACCAAGGCCCGAAGTCGGTGTCGGTGTTTCACCGCAATGTGCATTCGGACGCCAATGGGGTGAAACCAGTCCTCCACCACTCGCCCCCAGCCTGGACCAGCTTCGACGAATTGAGCGGCCAATACTCGCAGGGCCAGTGGATAGTAAAGCGCTGCTAGGACGAAGTCTCGTGGCAAGGCACCATGCGCAGCACGTAGGTCATCGAGGTATCCTAAGAAACGTAGATAGTCGTCCCTGTCTGCATCGATATGTTCCGATATTTCAGGCAGTAGGATCGGAAGGATGTTCAATTCGTACATGAGTTCGAAAGCACCGCGTGCATGACCTGATTCTGCTAGGCGATATATCTCTTCGGTGACGCGCGGTACTGAGCACTTTTGAATGTCGGTTGCCACATCTGTCATCGCCTGCCGGGTTTCATCTGCCAGATCAAAACCTAGTCGCGAGGCAAACTTTACTGCCCTAAGGATCCGTACAGGGTCCTCGCGAAACCGCACTTCAGCGGGACCAATGGTGCGCAGTGTACGGGAGAGTAGGTCTTTGTAGCCTCCTACATGATCGAAGATTTGCCGATGAACCGGGTCGTAAAATAATGCATTGATGGTGAAGTCCCGACGGATGGCATCCTCTTCAGGGGTTCCGAAGTTATTTGCCGAGCGTATTAGTGGGTCGCCGTCGTCTTCACTATCGAGGTCGACAGTACCTCTGAACGTGGCTACTTCAATGATCTTTGCACCGAACACCACATGCGCTAGTTTGAAGCGCCGACCAATTATCCTGCAATTCCGGAATAATTTACGGACCTCTTGCGGTGTCGCAAGTGTTCCTACGTCGAAATCCTTCGGATGACGCTCAAGAAGGATGTCACGTACGCAACCACCGACCAAATACGTGGTGAAGCCAGCTTCTGTAAGTCGCTGACAAACGGCATAGGCATCCTCGTCCACTCGATTGCGTGGTAAGTGGTCGGGAAGTTCGGGGGGCGTTAGGGTTCCCATTGCCCGGATGATAATCGCATGAGGTCACCGGTCAAGCTCATCGAGGCATCAGGTGAAATCTCTCGTCTAATAGTGACGCGGTTGGGCACCGCCACAGCGACGATACCTTTGATCGAACTTGCCAAGTTTCTCGCCGCAGCGTTAACATCCACGCCGGTAGCAAGTCCTAACATAGGCTTTGGAGGAAACGGATGACACTCCGGAAGTGCGTCGGCATCCTTGTGTATTTTTGTGTCCTAGTCTCCTGGAGTGCGCAAGCCCAGAATGCAGACGAAGTTAATGAGGCTGACTCCAACCTGAATGTCGCAGCCGATGAATCGCCACCGGCTGAAATCCCGCTACTTGATGGAGAGACCGTTACATACCGGGGGGTGCTTGTTCACGTCGATCGCTGGATCCCGCTACCAGGTCAGTGGGATCTCACCCGTCCGGCAGTGCTGGAGATTCACTTTAGCCACAGTCCTGTCCTCATAGAGCGGCTGTCCTCCATGACGGTATCGATCAACGACAATGCCGTCGATAGTGCGTTTCTTAGCGTAGAAAACGCGAGAAATGGCGTGGTTCGTTGGGAGGTGCCGAATGAATACCTCAAGCTCGGTGAGATGAATAAGCTGAATATTACGGCGAAAATGCGTTCAGATCTTGAGTTATGTGATGACGTACATTCACCTGCCTTATGGTTGACTCTGGAAGATGAAAGCCGACTAATCGTTCGTTATCGGGAAAAACCGGTCACATTGGACGTGTCACGATTTCCTCAGAGCTATCTACGGCCTGACATATTTTATTCCGAGTCTAAAAAGTCGGGGCGGCATGCGCTCATCGTCATACCCGCCGAGCCGAGTGCCGAGGTACTGAATGCCGTCGCAGTCGTTTCCGCACGATTTGGTGCCAGCACCAGATATCCGCGAGGCGCTCTCGCTGTACGCAAACTTGGCGTCATCGACGGGACTGTCGGAGCTGAGTTGGCACAGGATAACCTAATTATCATTGGTCATTCGGAATTCCTGATATCACTGGCCGCCAATGGGCTCGACTTGGCTCAATCGGATATGTCGGGTGGCTTTGGGCACCTCATCGAATCAAGGAATCCTTGGAATTCCGGACGACGCGCGCTCGTGCTTGGCGGTATTGACGATGCGGCGCTAGCGAAAGCGGTGACTGCGATTTCACTCCCGCACCTATCTGAGACCTGGGCACCACGTGACCCAAGTGACACTCCCATACGTTCGGTCACCTTCAAAACAACCCCAGCGATACCAGAAACGGCGCAAGCGAATGCGCCCAAAACCGCGACCATCAGTCTTGCTGAACTCGGCTCCACCGACCTGACACAAAGAGGCAAGTTTCATCACTACGTCCGATTGGCCTTCCCGAATCCGTATGTGGGGCGTATTCAGACCGAACCGACTGGTGCATTCATGCGCCTATACCTTAGCCATTCTGAGTTACTCGTGCCGCAGACATCGTCGCTACTTATACGGATCAATGGGGAGCCTGTGCGCTCTATACGCCTGACGCCGCGGACTGCTCGTCGACTAGAAGCCGATGTGCTGATACCGGAAAAGTTCCTCAGTTCTCGTTCACTTGTCGCCGACCTCGAATTTTTTCTCGATATCGGTGACCCCGACTGTCACTACAACTTCCCTGAAATGGCCTGGGTTACAGTATTTGATACGTCGTTTATCGCATATCCGCTGGTGGAAGGGACAACGACATCCCTACGTTCCTACCCATGGGTCGTCGGTAAAGAGCCAAACCTAAATGGTCTCGTATTTGTTGTGGGTAAAGAGGTCACAGACTCAGAGCTATCCGTCGTTGCCAATACTGCGGCGTATCTAGGCAAGTCGCTGCCGCGTCGGATAAAGCGCGGGGTACGAGCAAGGACCAGCTGGGTGCACCCTGCATTACGAGTGGTTGGTACGCTGACAGCAGCGGAACAAAAGAAAGACATCGTCTTCATCGGCGATATCGAAACCTTGGACTCCGATAAGACCATCCGTGGGGCCGTCCCAGAGCAGTTATTCACGGATATATCTGCCGACGATATGCGTACGTATGTTGGGGTTGATTATCGCGCCCAGTCAGGCTGGATACATCTTGCCAAGTCACCCTGGAACCCGACGAGAAACGTCCTTGTGGTTAGTGGCCCAGGCGGGGGACCTGCCGTCGAGGAGGCTGGACGATACCTATGGGTTGCTAAGAAGGTCGACAAGCTCGCCGGGGCCTCCGTCCTAGTAGGCCCAAATGGCTCAATGCAAGTGTTGACGAAGGCCCCTGGCGAAGAAGTTGATTCGGCCCCAGCGGATCCGACTCCCAATATTGAGTCCAATGAAGCCGTTGCAGGAGACTCTATGTCTTCGAGCGCTGCAGTAGTGGGAACAGAATCAGTAGACGGGGCAGTGGTACAGTCTGGAGCAGTGAGTACGTCGACCACTGCGGATACGGTGGAGCCACGGTCGCAAGTGGCCTACTTGGTCTTCATTATCCTGCTGATCTTGCTAGCGGTGCTGGTGGCGGTGCGGGTGCGAGATTCTTTCAGGAGCGAGAAATAGGGGTTGGATGTCATCGAATCATCCGAATCAAAGTCTCACTCATTTGGGTAGAGAAACAGTCCATCGGTGTATTGCCTGCGCATTTTGTGCGTGCCTAGCGCTCTCTAATATCGCTGCTGCTGCCACTCCGAATCCACTGGTCCAAGCGAAAAACATGCTGACTGGGGGCGATACGGCCGCTGCAACAAAGCTACTAGAGCGATGGCTACTCAAGCATCCGGGTGATGTTGAGGTCACTTTGCTTCTAGCGTCGATATTCCAATCGCAGAACCCTAGGAAGTCCGGCGAGGTACTCACGGTTGCTTTGCAAGCGGCTGGTGACCGAGTCGACCTTTTACGGGCGCTGGTCTCGGCTGAAGAATCCATGGGCCGTGCTCGAAATCTTGTGGATGCACTACGCCGGTTGAGGGCGTTGTTACCCAAAGATGAGGCGTTATTACTAAAACTTGCGGACGCATATGACTTGGCAGATGAACCAGCAGAATCAGCCGCGGCTTTAGATGCATATCTGGCAGAGCGCCCACAAGATGCCAGCAGTTGGTCTCGATTGGCGATACGAAGAGAGCACCTCGGTCATGTGGTGGACGCAATCAGGGCGAGAGAGGCGATAAAAATTCTGCAGTCTCGAGATGTCGCAAATCGACTCGCACTCGGGGAGCTTTACATTCGACTGGGTCGGGATATTGAAGCAATTGCCTCATTTGAGGCGGTCTTGGAGATCGAATCGACTAATGTCGTCGCCCTAGAACGCCTAGCTCAGCTTTACGGGTGGAACACCATGCCAAAGCGGAGGATTGCAGCTCTACAGACGCTACGTGGCTTGGTTCCCCGCAATACTGATGTCTTGAGAGCCCTTGCCGAAGCATACTCAGAGATGGAGCGCTATGACCTCGCAGCAGAACAACTGGATGCGGTTCTCGTTGTCGAGCCGAATGATGTCCCCACGCGCGTGGTTGCTGCGAGATATCATTCTTGGTCTAACAACGACGGGGCGTCGATATCGCACCTTGAGACTATCGTTCAACAGGAGCCCGGGAATGCGCTGGCTCGCCAGCTATTAGCAACCTTATTACGCTCTCGAGGTGACCGACGGGAAGCGCTGTTTCACTACCAGCAACTGCAGGCTGCGGGCCAAGCGGATATCAAGGCAAAGGAAGCGATACAAGAGCTGGAGCTGGAAACATTGTCTCGTGTGAGCGCACAGTACGAGTTTTATATTGACCGGAACGGTCAAATAGCGCATCGCGGCGCTTCTTGGTTCGAGAGTTCTCCTCATGACATATGGTGCTATCGAGCAGGCTATAGATTCACCTACAATGCCGGTGTATCACTCCAGTTCCGGGACCAAGATTTAGAACTTCCAGGTCACGGTGGTTTTATTGGCAGCCAGCTCCGCTTAGCTCCGAGAAGCTACCTCGATGCCGAGGTTTGGGTGGCCGCGGTAGAGGATGTTGACCCTTTCGTCGGATTTCGACTGGGTTGGGTCCAACGTGCGCAGTTTCCACTCGAGTTCCGGCTGTTTTTTCAACGGCGCCAGGACAACTCAACGATCGACTCTCTTTTTTATGACACGGTGGTCTATGAGTTGACTGCCGAGCTTCAAGTGGAGCCCGTCGATTTATGGTTATTTGAGGCGGACGCAGGCTATGGCCGTTGGATCAATGATTCTGTGCGAGATGGTTCGACGCAATTCAATAATGGCTTCACATGGCGCGTCGGAACCGGAGTACGAATTCTTGAAGAGCCACTGACTTTAGAACTCTTATTGGACTATGACGGGATAGCTTTTCAGGTGTTTGCTCGTTCCTTACCGTACTTTGCTCCGGAGACGTATCAACGCTTAGGTGGCACCGTATATCTGAACCACAGGCCTCACTGGCGGTTTGAGTACTCGCTTTTCGCGCGACCAAACTGGGTTGTTGAGGATAATGCGATGCAGGTTGTGTATG
This sequence comes from Pseudomonadota bacterium, assembly GCA_002863065.1. Lineage (GTDB taxonomy): Bacteria > Myxococcota_A > UBA9042. Next base: position 13,419 of record PKDL01000467.1, on the reverse strand, counting down.
GCGCCGATGCGAAGGTTTTCGTCGCGAGGCGGCACTGGCTAGAGCTGTCATTTGTACGAACGGACACCCCGCTGGGAACCACGACCGTTGTTTATCGCGAAAATGTCGTACGATTTACATGGCTCTCGGCATTCTGATGTCTGAGACGTCAGCTATTTGGGAGGGAAAGGAAGAAGTATGAGTACCGTCGCTCAAACCGAACGCCGTTCCATTCAATCGAAGAGGCGCCTTGACTCGATTTTTGAGACTCTCGCGGGCTATCTCATCCTCCTCGGTATCAACTACTACTGGTTTCGAGACCAGTTGGGTTGGGTTGACCTATCTCTCCATCCATACTTCGTCGTTGTTCTACTAATCTCATCAAGGTATGGCACAGTCGACGGAATCGTCGCTGGGTCGGTAGGTGCTGCTCTGCTTACGGCGTTCAAAATGCAGGTATACCCCGAAGTGTTCAAGGATGCTTCTGGGTTACTCGACCTGCAGCAGATGTATGTGCCATACCTGCTCATCTTGCTCGGAGCCGTACTCGGAGAGGTTCGCCAAGTAGCCGAGGAGGAAGTTGATACTCTGTCGCAGCGTCTCAAAGTGATGCGGTCAGATCTTGAGCATATCACCAGCGAGAATAAACAAGTCAGGCGTTACAACGAAGACCTGCAAGAGCGTATTGCATCCAGCACAGAAACATCAGGCGCATTCTATGAAGCGGCCGCTAAGGTCCAATCCTTGGCACTCGATGACGCCGTTGTGGCTATTTTGGATATGGTAGTGCGGTTTGTGGATGCAGATCAGTGCGCGATATACGACAAGCTTGAGGGAGGTTGGAAGCTTCGGCAAGAATCTGGCTGGTCGGATATCGATGAATTTGAGCGCCAGCTTCCAAATGATGAGCCGATCCTTCAGTTGGTTGCTACCGGTCGGGTTACTTCGGTACTAGATGTAGGCGATGATGCGCGTACTGAGATACTGCTGGCTGCTCCCATTCTCGCCGAAGGCAAAAGCGATAAACCTCAGGTCGTGGCCGCGATAACGATTCAATCGATGCCGCTTCAGTCGATGACTGCAGGGGCTATTCGGACATTATCCGGTATCGCAGAATGGTCATCTCGGGTCTTCAGCACCGCCAATCGATTCCGGCGCGTTCGAGAAAGGGATCCTGCAGATGAAATTACCGGTACCTACCGCTACGGATATCTTATCCGGCGCCTCGATGACGAATGTGCTCGTTGGCGTAGATATCAGGAGCGCTTCCCATCTCCGACCACTCTCATTCTGGTTCGAATACATAATTTTGAGCGCATTCCTCGCGCCAAGCGTGCGGTATTCCTACGCCGGATGGGTCGGTTATTGCTTCGCTGTATCCGTGGCGTGGATCTGGTTGCCAGGTGGAAGTCTGCAGATACCTTCGCCCTGTTACTGCCCAGTACTGAAAACGATGGAGGACGGATCCTAGCTTCGAGAGTAATGGAGCAATTTCGACGCGACGTGCTGTCGGATGTTCCCCGCAGCGCAGAACTTTCATTGCGGATTGGTATTGGAACCACTGGTATGGATGGCGATACCAAAGATGATCTGATTGCGGCGGCAACCCGTGAGGAGTTGGCGCTGAAATGAGTCGTATCCGAAAAAGACCAACGGTCACAGGCCTGACGACCGCGACGGTCACCTTCTTCTTGGAGGGGTTTTCCATTATCGCAGTGACCAGTAATTTTAGTGCTGGTCCGGTAGTCGATCTACTTTTAGCGTTTGCGTTTCATCTCGGCGCCGCTGCAATGGTGGCATACGGATTTTGGGGGAAATGGGATTTCAGATATCCCAATGAGAAGAATTGGGCCGTGATCGGTTTTGTGCTGGTTCTAACGATTCCAATTTATGGAGTGCTTGGCTATGCAGCTGCGTTCGCCGCCGTTCATCTCAACGCAAATCGGCGCCAAGCTGGTGGCGTGGTATCAGCATTCGAGGAGCATGTTGCTTACGACCCTGAGGTCGCTACCGCCCTTCGGCGAGGACCTAATATGCTGAGCGCTGTTGCTGATTTAGACGACGAATCTGGAATAGTAGCCCCATTAGTTGACATCATAAAGGCGGGGGATGCTGAGCTGAAGCGTGGAGCGATATTCAGTCTGAGTCGACTGAGTCGGAAGACCGCGGTAAAGATCCTCCGCGAGGCGTTGCACGACGTCGATCCCGATAGCCAGTTCTATATCGCTGGTCAGTTGTCGCGTATCGAGAAAGACTTGTCTGATGCCCTAATCCATACCCGTCGTAAGCTCGAACTTGACCCGGATAATATTGAGCTGAAAGTGCAGCTAGCACGGCATGGAAAGCAGTACATCGATAGTGGGTTGGCTGAAACCAGCGTCCAGGAATACTTTGTGCGCCAGGCGATAGCTCTATGCGAGGAAGTCCTAGACGTCGATATCGAACGGCTTGACGTCCTTTTTGATCTGGCGGAGCTGTACGCACTCATCGAGGACCATATGTCAGCAGCTACTGCATGGCGTCGTGTTTTGGACCTGGATCCGATGGATGTTGATGCAAAGGTAGGTCTAGCTCGTGCCTATTTCGAGCAGAGGGATCTGGCGAGCCTCGGAGCGATCTTGCAAGACTTGGAGGACTCTGGAGAGGCACCACCATCACTTCGGCCGGTGCTTGATTTTTGGCGCGCATCGCGTTCGAGCGCGTTAGGGTAAGCTATGTCGAGGACTGATGTATGTCTAATACTTGAGGGGAGTTACCCATACGTAGTTGGCGGCGTATCGACTTGGACACACCATCTTATCAGCAACCTTCCCGATATATCATTTTCTATTGTCTACATCGGTGTGTCTAAGCACACCGTCCAAAGAATGGAGTACCGGCTTCCAGAGAATGTGAAACAGTTCAACGAGATATATCTCCTCGATCCGGTCATTATCAAAGGTACCCGTCGTCGGTTTCGTCGCTCAGCGTGGCGGGAATTGGAAGCCTTCATCAATGACTTGGAACATGGTGATATTTCCCGATTTGATGCTATCGCTGAATTGCTTACCGGCGGAGACGACCCCGCCATAACGCCCTATGACATACTATACAGTCGGCAATTCTTTGACATCATTTCGCGCCTCTACCGGAAGCATTTTCCTAATCTCTCATTCCTAGACTATTTCTGGACCTGCAGATTCTTATTACTTCCTCTCTTTCAGCTACTGTATGCCCCGTTACCGGAAGCGAGCATCTACCATGCCACGTGCACTGGCTATGCCGGAATGCTTGGGGCATTGGGCAAGAAACGATACGGTGCTTCGCTGGCTTTGACTGAGCATGGGATCTATACGCGTGAGCGAATGATCGAGATATCGCAGTCGCCGCACATTTATAACGAAGTGGAAATCGGATTTGTCCCGCGACGACGGCTCGGGTTGTTGCAGAGCTTGTGGATGAATAAATTCCGGCTGCTTTCCAAGATTGCATACGACGAGGCCGACAGCATCATAACGCTGTATGGTGGAAATCAACGCACGCAAATAAAGGACGGTGCCGACCCAGCGAAGTGCAGCATCATTCCGAACGGGATCGATGTCAAACGCTACGCTGCACTCGGAGACCAACCTTCAGACGACCGTGAGACAAAGCATGTCGCCTTAGTTGGGCGTATTTCCCCCATCAAGGATGTGAAGACTTACATCAGAGCAGCGCGTCTGGTGATTGACCGCTTTGAGGACGTGATCTTTTACGTCCTTGGGACGCCTGATGAAGATGTTGAATATTACGAGGAATGTCGTGCCTTAGCGGAGTTGATGGAGCTTGGAGACCGCCTCAGGTTTATGGGTAATGTCGATATGAGCGAGTATTATCCCAGATTGGATGTACTGGTGTTGACGAGCGTGTCTGAGGCGCAGCCATTCGTATTGATTGAAGCCATGGCAGTCGGTATCCCGTGCGTGGCCACGAATGTGGGTGGTTGTTTTGAACTTCTGTACGGTGGCGATTCCCCAGGGGACAGGGAACTTGGAGCCGCCGGAGTCGTGACCAATGTGAACTCGCCCGAAGAGACGGCTGATAGAGTGATTGAATTACTCACGAACGATGCAATGGCGGAACGTATGACAGAGGCGGGACGTGCTCGTGCGCTGGGCTATTACCAACGTCAGTCGGTTATCGACCGTTACCGAGCTCTTTATGGGTATGCTGTTGGTCGGGAAAATGCCGCTAAGACTGATCCGAAGGAATCGCTCGATCTGAAAACCGCGTTACGTGAGGTGTAGCTGTGGCAGGTATTGGATTTCGTCTTCGAGAGATCGTAACCCGCAACACATTTACGGAATGGGTGCAGCTGTATGTCTACGCGGCGGTGATTTTTGCTGGTCCTTGGCTGATGTCCATATTGTGCCTAGCCGCTCTGGCCGTCTTCGCCCTACCGGACCTTCAACAGGATGGCGTTGCGCTCTTCACTATTACCACGGTGTATTGTTATGCTTTCTCCCTCATCACTACCGGAGCGATTCAGCTCCCTGTGACTCGCTATGTGGCAGATCGGCTCTACGAGAAGTCACCTGGCGCCGTGACGCCAAGCTTTGTCGGCGTCGTGATTCTCGTCGCTCCGACCCAGGCTCTGTCAGCTGCCGCCTTTCTCGCGTTCTGTGAGCTTACGCTGGCGTTCAAAGTCAGTGCCATGGGGCTCTACGTCGTTATTAGTGTCATTTGGATGGCTATGATCTATTTGTCTGCCGCCAAAGATTATAACTCACTAGTACTCGGTTTCGCGGTGGGGTACCTGACAAGCTTCATCGCGGGTCAGACCATGGGCGAATACATGGGCGTTGAAGGCATGCTAAGCGGCTTTCTCATGGGGCAGACAGTGCTCTGTTTCTGGCTTATCTGGAGAATTTTTCAGGAATTCCCTAACACCGTCTCGTTTGAACTGGATTTTACCTCAACCTTCTCTCAGTACCCGAATTTGGCCTGGGCTGGATTGTTTTACGCGGTCGCCATCTGGATTGATAAGTTGCTATTTTGGTACGGGGCGACTGGTATCCGTGTACACAGCCTCTTCTACACCCACTTCCCCTATGACAGTGCGATGTTCTTCGGCTACCTAACCATCGTTCCCTCACTTGCGTTGTTTCTGGTCCGAATAGAGACCGAGTTCTACACCCGGTACAAGGCGTATTTCGGAGGTATTTTGAGTCGACTACCGTTATCCGAAATTGAACAGCGACGTGCTGAAATGGTGGATAATCTCCGGAGCTCATTAGGCTCAGTCCTCATCTATCAAGGTGCATTTACCATCTGTATTTTAGTGCTGCTTCCGTGGCTTTTAGACGCCTTCGGAATTGACTCAGTACACGCGCCATTGTTTCGGGTGGCCTGTGTCGCGTGTGTCTTTCACGCACTGCTGCTTGTGCTAATGGTCGTGTTACTTTACTTCGATTTTCGGCAGATTGTGATGTGGCTCAGCGCGCTGTTTATGACAACGAACGGGATCTTTACCTACCTCACTTTGGATAATCCGGAGCTGTTCGGATGGGGGTATATGCTGTCTACGCTCATCACGCTTATTGCCTCGATTTCTGTTTTATGGAACCGGCTTGATAACCTCGAGTTCGTCACGTTCGTGCAGCAGCCCATTACCCAGCAAAAAATCGTGTCGCGGTAAGCCCTGAAAGATCTAGGACGCTCTTTTCATTAGCATTGCCAATCGTTCACTTGCCTCCGTACTGAATTCCTTCCACATGTCGGATTGCGCAATGGCTTGTCCCACGTAGTCCTCGCTCGTGGACCAGGAGCCGTTGATCATCATGCGTTTCAATGCACCGTCAGTACGTCCCCATACCAGCGTGCGTAATGCATTCTCGTTTGGCCAGAAACTGGGGTGCGTGGTATCCCATACTGCAAGGGAGGCGAGTGACCCTTCTGATACTTCTCCTGCTCTAAATGCGGGATGCATGGCGCCGGGTACGCGCCATCCTTTATCCAAGACATACGTATCACTACCGAGCGGCGCCAAGGCATTTCGTAGACGTCCGCGTTCTTTCCAGGCCGCCTTCGCAAGCGCCGGACCACCCTTACTGAGGTAGTTTTGGTGAGCCGCAGACCAGGTTGCGGACATTGCACGCATGCCTGCGATAAATCGTAATTCACGAGGCACACTCCAGGCGTCGTTGCTTGCCGCACAATCGGTACCGACCACCCACTGCACATCGTGTGTCATCCAGCGCTTCAAATCTGGAAGATAGGCAAATATTTGTTTGCTATGCGGACATAGAGCGAGCGTCACTTTCCGTTGGCCCAGCGCTTCTAACTCATCATCGGTCAGGAAGATTCCATGCACTAGTAGTGAATGGGGCGCTGAATCTAGGATTCCGGAGCGTATTAGTTGCGTGCCAGGACTACATCCATCGAGACGATGTACTCTCTCGACTTCATCGAGTGATTGAGCAACATGGCAGTGAACTGGGAGGTTATATTTCTCTGTCAGTGGAATGCAGCGCTGTAGTAATTCGGGACTGACGGTATCTGTCGCGTGAAGACCTAGCGCGGAAAATACGCCATCATTCTCACTAGTACTGGACGTAGCTAACGCTATGGTAGCGTCGATATTTGCGTCAAGTGCAGCCACTCCTGGACCGCCACGATCTTGCACAGTAGGAGCAACGACACCGGCCAACCCTATATCTCTCAAGCCATCCGCAATTGCCTCAGGAAAGTAATAATGGTCCCAGACCAGACCTGTTCCCGACATCATGGCCTCAAGTCCCCCCACCCGGACAAAGGCACGGATATCATCCGGCGTCATGTGCTGTTCTATTTTGTAGAAAAACGTTTCTACGAGATTAGCGTCAGCGGCACCGTCCCGTCCCAGTCCCCGTAAGCAGGTCAGAGCGAGATGGGTATGGGCATCAACGTAGCTCGGCGTGACGAGAACAGAGTGCAAGCGTTCGCATATGACGTGCGGGGCTAAGGGCGGTGCTGTGGCTTCATTACGATACACTGCAGCGATCACAGACCCAGCAATATCGATAGTGGCGGGCTCAATGATTAGTGTATCTCGACTGGGGAGCGCTACATTATCGCAGATGAGGCGATGCGTTATAGGCTTACGGGCTGACTGCATACAGGTTGCCGTTCTTACAGCCAAAGTAGAGCGTACCGCTGGTACCGATTGCCATCGATGAATTCACTTGGTCGGGGAATACGACTGCCCAGCTACTAGTAAAGCCTACTCCCTCAGCATAGTTGTACGCATAGACATTCTGGTCTGCGGTACTGAAGTATAGGGTTCCCTGACTATCGACGACCGGAGAGCCGAGGACCAGAGCACCCGCACCGGCCGTATTTGCGGGCGCTTCTGAACCGATCTCAATGCGTGCGATGAACGGCGGTTGTCCCGTAGCTGCATTTTGCGGAATGAGTAATGCCGAATCATTCGTGATGGCAATATCACCACCGAGTACGATGGAATCGAGGGCGCCGGTCCAGGTGAGTAGCCCCGCCATGTCATATCCATAGACGAATTTACCCGACACGACATAAATGTTTCCGGAGCTATCAATTGCTGGACTCGCTGCGACCGCCGCAGTGAATGATTGGGACCAGTTTATGTTTCCTGTCTCTACACTCACCGCTGTCAACGCCCCCCCTGATGTCGTTGGCATACCCTCTGCAGTGGCTGGAGGGGCGCCGAAGGACGTGACATATGCGACTGTCTTATCGGCTGATAGTGCGACTGAACTCTGCATCTGGGTACCGACGGTCTTGGACCAGACGGTAGTACCAGTTGGGGAAACGGCATGGAGTTGGCCACCACTATCACCAAATATCAGCCGACCAGAGGCTCCCAATGTTGGCGAACTGCGTATGGTATCGAAATTACCGGCGGTCCAGAGGAGGTTTCCATCCCCATACAATGCCGTCATGGTACCGGAGTCGTCTCCAACATAGATGGTACCTTCGGCTCCGATTACTGGGGTCGTTTCAACAGGCGACGCGGTGATATAGTTCCAGTTCAATTGCCCATTCCAATCCACCGATGTGACGACTCCAGCCTTGTTGCCAATGATGAGTGAGCCATCATCGGTGATAGCTGGACCTCCACGCCCGATTTCGCCATTGGTATTGAAGGACCAGAGGATATTTGAAGATTGCGGGCCTATCAGTGGCGATTCGGCAGTACGTTGCGAGTTCTGGGCACGCATCGGCCAGGGAGAGGTCGTTGAAACTGAGCATTCGGTAGTTTGAGGAATGCATTGCCCTGCTTGGCAACTTTCATTGAGCGTGCATTCGAGCCCATCATCACACGCTGTACCGGGTGCCGCTGGTACGGTGAAGCAGGCACCCGTGTTGTTGCAGAGGTCTTGTGTACAGGGATTGCCGTCATCACAAAACGGGTCGTGCGTACAGCCACCGAGTCCAGTATTGGGATCCGATACACATGCGTCGACAGTGCACTGGTCACCATCGTCGCAATCCGGTGCATTGCTTCCTTCGCACTCGCTGCCGCCACCATATACTCGCAGAGTACCGGAAACGGTGGCTACGTAGACACGCCCTTCCTCATCAATGGCCGCTCCACCAAATACCCCTTCTGGAATTTTAGCATTCCATCGAGTAGCACCGTCAGCTACTGCGTAGTAGCCAAAGACTGCGTCGGAGAGTGTTCCGAAGTATGCAGTATCCGTCGAATCCACCGCCACTGGTGAAAGCACAGGGGCACCGCCTGCGGTTTGATAGCTCCAATCGAGATTACCGTTGGCATCGATTGCATACACGAAACCATCTTGCGACCCCACGGCGATCCCCCCATTGGGCCTCACGGCTGGGGTCGAGTCCACGGGACCATTCGTGGCAAAGGACCATCGTTTCGTGCCATCGGGGTTAAGAGCGTAGACCTGTTTGTCGAAAGAACCGATGTACACCGTACCATCGTTGCCAATCACTGGAGACGAGAGGTCAATTTTGAAGCCGGCATCATAAGTCCACTTCTCTGTTCCGTTTGGAGCCACCGCATACACCGTACCGGCGGCACTGGCGGCGAAGATGGTCCCGTCATTGGCTATTGCTGGGCTGGACGCGACGTTGCCATCGGTAGTGAATACCCAGACCGGTTCACCGGCTGGATTTATCGCATGAAGCTCCGAAGTTTCTGAGCCAAAATAAATGGTTCCATCGTCACTAATGACGGGTGAGCTACGAACCCATCCTGCTTTGTATTGCCATCCGATCTCTCCATCGCTTTCGATGGCATAGAAGAAGGTATCCTTACATCCGACATAGAGGGTTCCGTAGTCGTTTACAGCAGGGGTCGAAGTGACCTGGTCCGGCAATATCGTGTCGAACACTATTATGCCGTCTTTGACCGCTACGACCGCCCCCTTTTCATCCGCTGGGGTATTCGACAACGATACATACACTGTCCCATCCGCCCCGATCACTGGCGATGAGCTTACCGGACGACCTAGCTGGACCTCCCAAGCAACGGCATTGGTTTGGGCTGCTGGCCATGCGGATAGCGCGGTCCTCCGGGCGTTCTTGCCGCGCATTGGCCAAGGTGAGTTTGCTGGTCCACATTGATTGTCTGCCGGTATGCAACTACCGGCTTGGCATGTTTCCCCTGTAGTACATGCAAAACCGTCACTGCATATGTCGCCCTCAGCTGCGGGCTGGTAGATACAATTTCCAGGGCCATCACAGGTATCAGCCGTACATGGATTACTGTCGTTGCAGAGAGGTTCGTTTATGCAGCCTAGCGCATCATCGCAGCGGTCGGTGGTACAGATATCATCGTCGGAACAGTCGAGCGGAGTGCCCTCACAGTCTCCCCCGCCGCCGATGGAGTGCAACGTATCATCTGACGTGACGTACACCGTTCCAGTGCTGGATAGTATTGCGCCATTCCAGACCAGTCCCCCCGTTTCGATATTCCAGCGGATGTCTCCATTCGTTGGTTCCAGCGCGTAGAACAGCGTGTCGAAAGAGCCGACGAAAATTACTCCCAAGGCGTCGACGAGTGGTGCAGATTGGATGGCTGCTCCCGTTGGTGTGCTCCAATTCACATTGCCATTATCTGGATTGAGCGAGAAAAGGTCGCCGTCAAGTGTGCCCACATACACCGTTCCCGTGGGTCCGACGGCCGCAGGAGCTTCAATTCCGCCACCCAATCGTTTTTTCCACTTCTCGGTCCCGTCGGGTGAGATGGCAAATAAGTTCGCGAGCAGTCCAAATTTACTGCCCACAACGACCGTACCGTCTTCTAAAACCAGCGGCGCGGCTACGAGTTCGCCCTCGGTTTCAAATCTCCACTTCTCTTGGCCGGTCTCGGCGTCGACGGCGTACAGCCGGTTATCGGTTGACGCAATGTAGATCGTGCCGTCAGTTGTTAGGGCAACGGTAGCCTCGATAGGGCCTTCAGTATTAAATCTCCATTCTTCTCCGCCCTCTAAGTCGAGTGAGTACAATGTCCCGTCTCGAGACCCGAACAGAATGGAACCGGTAGCCGTAAGAATGGGTGCGGCGTTGATTGCACCACCAGTTTCGAATGACCAACGAAGTATGCCACTGGATTCAAGGGCGTATAGCTTACCGTCGAAGGCACCAAAGTATATTGTTCCGTCAGCACCGACGGCAGGGCTGGAGTCTATAGGCTCCGGTGCACTGTAGACGAGCTTCTGTTCACCGTCTTGGCCGTAAACATAGAGGTTGTTATCTCGAGCACCAAAGACCAAATCACCGGCAGATGTAATCACCGGTTGTCCGCCGATCTTTGAACCGACTTCCACCGACCAATTTATCGACGGTGTCCGTGTGCCGACGAAGGCTGAATTATATGTGTTCCGGTAAGTACGCCCTTCCATCGGCCACTCCGAATCGGTTGGACCTGGCATTGGCGTTGTCTGAGCATCCACAGAATCACTCTCGATGCCGTCGTCATTTCCTGGGGGCGCGGGAACGTCTTCACTGGCATCGGGGGTAATAATTTCAAAGCTATCATCTGACGATTGAACGACTTGTTCCTCGTCAGCACACCCGAAAAAAAACGCACTGAAGATGAGCAGTAAGAGGTGAATCCGGTAATCCATTGCTAGGTTTTACCGTGGAGTTCACGATATTACGAGCTTAGAGCCGGCGAATTGGCTTTCTAAGTGATTGCCCAGTGCTCCAACACCCGCATACTATGCCGTCATGAACACTCTGTTATCGCTCTGTAAGCGGACCTATTACTTGGCGCTATCCAATGTTGTAATACTTTGTTTCGTTGGCTGTGCGGAGGACACGTCTACCGAGGTGCCATCACCAGCAGTGGATATCGCGGAGACAGCCGATACTTCGGCTAGCCCCGATTCCATCACTATTGACGGCCCCATCTCGCTCAAGTTTGGGATTGATCCGGTGCAAAACCCATCAGATGCGCCGTTTCCAAACAATCTTTATCTTACAGAAAACGGAGTTCAGGTCAGCCGCCTTACCAATGACCCGGTCTTATCTGAAATGGCTCTCGAAGAGGTCTTAGCAAAGTGGTCTGATGTGATGAATCAGCGCACAGGCTTTGGATCGACCTCACCTGTGTGGTTCTTCACCAACGGAGCGGTGGATGAAGACTCTCTTGCAGGGCATGTCACTATGGTTTCTCTAGATGGTCGAGATGCAGGGCGCGAGGTGGTCGTCCAGACGTGGTTTGACGAACGATGGAATGTGATCGGCGTATACCCTGCGTGGGGAGATTTTCTCGAGCCTAATTCCACATATGCCGTGATTGTTCGGAGTGGTGTGACGGCGAATGGAGAGGGCGTGGCTGTACCTGAGCAATTGGCGGTGGCTCTAACCTCGGAGCCCGTGCCTGACGGATTGGATCAGCTTCGCGATGCATATGCTCCATTACGAAAGTATCTCGCGGATGCGAATATCGCTCTGGATGATGTGGTCGGTGCCACCGTGTTTACCACGCAAGCAGTCAGATCGTACGGAGAGGCGTTTTTTACCGCCGTGGACGACTATGCACTCGGTGCGATTACACGACGTGTGGGATGGGATGAGGCAAGTGGAGCGTTCACAGTAGCCACCGATATCGAAGGATCAGAGCTGGCCGCCTACTACGGCCCTATGCCAACGGGAGAGTTTAAGTACAGTCCTGGCGTTTGGTCGGGACGCCGCAATGACGCAACGTATCTTCCAGGAAATCCAGAGCCGTACTCAGACGGCAATCTTCACTACAAGATTGGGCGCGTCATCAATGGCTCTATCGAAGCACCGGCGCTGAATTATCAGAAGGTTGACGGCGCAGCGCAGCTGTCAGGGGCTGTGATATCGGATGGTAAAGCTACATCGGACGTTGTCACATTGATCCCATTTACTCTGATCCTTTGTGAGGACCACTTGGTCGACCCGAGCAATATTCCGGTGGCATTATTTAGTCACGGTGGAGGCGCGCAACGAACAGATGTACTTCCGTGGGCTAACTTAGGCTGCACGCTAAATATTGCGACGCTGTCGACCGATATGCCGTATCACGGTGGGCGCAGACTGCAGACCTGGTTGGCTGACGAAGGGCTCCTGGTGCCGTCTGCAGCGGATACATACAACCACTACACCGAATTATCAGAAGGGGAGCCAGGGTTTCGTAGGGACTATGTCGGCGATCCGACAAGTGCCGCAGAGAATGTCGGACCATTGTATGCACTGAATACGCTACTAGATCCTGACATCGTAGAAGCGAATTTGATGACCTACGCCGCGGATGCGTATGTCATGACTCGTTACATCGCGGAGGCTGACTGGACTGGATTGGTGCCGGGACTGAGCTTCGATTCCAAGCACATATTTCATTACAGTCTTTCATTTGGAACGACATTCACGACGCCCATGCATGCGCTGCGCTCGCCATTCAAAGGGGTGATCGGCTCTGTTGGTACGGGCACCGTGTTGTCTGTCAACCTAATGAACGGGCCCTCCAACTCAGTTGCAGCAGCTGGTGTCTTGTCGATCGTCTTGGGTCTTCAATCGACGGGGTTTGACTTGTCCTCGACCTCGTTGCGGGATGTCGCGTTAGGATTTCACCAATGGTTACATGAACGGGGTGACCCGATGCCGTATACCCCGTACGTCTTACGCTACCGAGAGGGTGCTAGAACTCCGACATTGCACTCTGGGAACAGCTGGGATGAAACGCTCTTCAGCCCGGCGCAGCTGTCCTACCAGAACTCGATAGGTATGCCGGCGTACACTGCTGGTGCGGAGTGGACTCTCGATAAAAGCGTGCCTGGGGCTGAAAACACCGTAGCCTCGGAAGCGCCCGCCGAATTGGTCAACAATGCAGAGTTTGAGGGCACTGCAACGACAGCTGGAATCTTTTATTACGGCCTGGATTGTCATGCACAAGTCGTGGTTCCTATCTGCACCACTGAATTTGAGCATCCGTATCCGCCGGTAGTGAGAGTGGAGAACCCC
>PKDL01000306.1 GCA_002863065.1 Pseudomonadota bacterium | reverse complement strand
AGGTCCCAAATCCGTTGCCCGAGATCCGTGGGCCCCCCATCCGTGGGCCCACAACGAGTGAGTGGCTGATCAGGTCCCAAACCTGTTGCCCGAGATCCGTGGGCCCCCCATCCGTGGGCTCACAACGAGTGAGTGCCGCGGTTGCTTCATACGCTGCGACGTCGTCCTGGCGGATAGTCGTATACAGGCTGTGTAGCGCCTCATACGCCCAGATACGCCCGACATTGTCGGACTCTTCCGCATATTCTTCATAGAGAACTTGCAGGGCATCCCAATCTTGCCTGCTCTCGTACACAGGGATCAGCTGCCGAACAACACGGTCATATTCAAAGCGGTCTGTCCGACACGCTTCTAGTAATTCGACCGCCGCTGCACAATTGCTTTTTAGTCCAAGCAACACACTACCGGCGTCCAATGCTCTGCCGCGGTCATCAAGCTCACCACTCAGTATTCTCAGCCGCCGCTCAAGAATGCTAAACCGCGCTTCTTCGCTCCCGGCTTGTTCCGCACGCCGTTCAAGGAGACCTATAATCGACTCATATTCTTCATCAGCGCGGAAGATCGCTTCAAGGGCATCCCAAGGGCCTGCCTCTGTCGGCTCATCAGCTATCAGCTGTTCATACACCCGAGCAGCACCGGCGGGATCATCGAGATGATCGCGAAGCACCGCTGCGATCGTAAATAAGATGGCGGTCCTATCCGCCCCCTCCGCATTTTCGGCTTGCTCACGAAGGATCTCCACCATAGGGACAAATCGTCCCTCAACTTCGTACAGCTCCCGAAGCGCTTCGAGCGTATTCGCGTCGCCTGGTGCTTCATTCAGCGTTTCTCGTAGAATTCGCTCCGCATTATCAGCGGATTGCATTTCGTCCGTAGCGACCCTCGCCATTTCGGACAAAATGAGTAAACGCCGTTGGTGATCGAGCGCGGTGGTGAGCGCGGCACGGTCTGTCGCTTCAAGTCGCTCCCAATTCTCGGTCAATTTTGCCAAACGCACCAAAGCTGCTCGCTGCGGGTCGTCATGCGACCACTCAAGCCGTGCCGCATGGCATCGATGTTCCAGTGCCGAGTCTAAGTCCTGAAGATGCTCTTCCATGACACCAGCTAATCGGCGATGAGTTGCAGCAACATTGATCAGTTCGGATAAGTCCTCAATTTGCCGTTCCAACACCGCAGCAAGCAGCTGGTAACTCTCTGTCGCTTCGAAAGCTCTCTCAAGAATGCGTGCACTTCGAAGTGCGAGTTCATCATCAGAGTCATGCTGTAACGCCGCTAGTGCCACCTCATGTGCCGGATCCCGGTCTAAGATGGCCTCGTATCGATCAATAGCATCCGAACGGCGGCGCAGGGGACCGTCATATAGCTTGCCAAGCCGTAAATCCAGCGCCGTGGCTGCTTCACCCTCTACCTTCGCGCGCAACTCTAGGAGCAGATCTTCCACATCCGCGTATCGCTCTTCTTGACGGAGTAATCGCTCCAGATTCTCTTGCGCAAAGCCATCATCGAGGTCGTTTGACCGCGCCGCTTCATATAAGTCGATAGCTCGCCCCATATCGTGCAAGACGTTCTCTGACAGTGCGGCTGCACGGAGGAGATAGGTCCGCCGCTCATCATCCTGAACGTAATCCCCCTTCCGTACGAGTGCAGCGGTCAGCTCTTCAAAGCGATCGGCTTCCTCATACAGAGCGATAAGCCTGTCTAATGCATCGGAGCTCAGTGTTTCGTGCGCGGGATCACCATGTTCTGCAACGTAAGCAAAACAATCGATAGCGTCGTCTATCCGCTCCAGTTCGACGTATAAAACACCCGCCTCAAAGCGGTTGATCCGCCGAGAAGAATCGTCCTCGGCGATTTCCGCATACTTTTCTAATACCTCGACGCGCTTATCCGCCTGGTCGGTAAGATCGTAAAGCGCATCCAGGGACTCAAGCGCGATGGGATGAAGCGGCTGTAGGTCGATAATGCGCTCATATGCCGAAATGGCTCGCTCGGAATCATCTAGCGGTACCCGGCTGATATCCCCAAGCGTTAAAAGCAACGGGATAGCGATATCTGGTTCACCGGTGTGAGCGGCCTCATCCAGAATATCAGCCCACGTCTCAAATCTAGATAGTGCTCGAGCCGTTCTTTCAAGAGCATTAGCCACATCCGATAGCGCTGGGTATATCCTGATGGCATCGCAATATGCCCCGAATGCATCCTCAACGGATCGCCCAGGCCCCTCGTATAGTTGACCGATAGCGTAAATATTTGCCGCTCGGCTCTCGTCATCCGATGCGACCTTGTGACGGGCTATCAACACCCCCGCTTCGCGCTGCCATTGCCCATGCTTTGAGAACCACGGCTGTAATGTATCCGCAAGCCGCGGGACCAAGCTCGGCCAATTCAAGTGGTCATCTTCGGAAAGCAGTCCCTCCAATGCGTCGACGGCTCCTTCATGCTCCGGGTCAATCGCCAATACTCCTGCATACGCCTCAAAGGTCTGGTGCAAGTCATCCAAATGTGTACGGTGCAGTGCAGCCATGCGCATCAGAACTTCGACCCGCTCGCCAGGAATTTTGGCGAGACTTAGTCGGCGTCGAAGCAATCCAATCAGGTCGTCCCAGCGCTCGTGTTCTGCATAGAGTTCCTCCAACTCAGCGATAACGTCTAGACTCTCCTCATCGAGTTCTAAATATGCCTGGTAGTGAGCAATAGCATCCTCAGGCCTGCTTAGCTCGTCTCGAAGTAATTGGCACATGTCGAGATGTAGCGCCTTCTTATCCTCCACTTCCCAAATGAGATCTAAACGTGCTTGGTATGTCGCCAGTAGCGATTCCCAATCCGATAACCGAGCGTGTAATCGCTCTAAAGCTCCAAGAGTCTCTAAGCTGGAAGGGGTATAGCTAAGCACACGTTCGTAGCACTCGACGGATAATTCCAATTGCTCAAGCTGCGCCTCGTATAGCTCGGCTAACCGCAAAGTGACTTGCGCCTCAATCTCGGAATCCTCAATTTTTTCAATATACTCTGGGACTTCAGGGGGTGCGGTCTCCGTGGATACGCCTATTGCTTTCGAATAAAGTGACGCTACGCTGGGCCATCCATCAACTTTCTCGGCAAGCTGTTCCAACTCCTGACGCCCACCCGGGTCACTAGGGTCGAGCGCCACATGCTCCAGACGAAGTCGAAAGGCAGCTTCAAGATGTCCCAGTCCTTCTTCCCGTAAGGTGGCAATCTCAGCCAGCAAACTACGTCGCCCATTGATGTCATCCGCATGCACAAGCCTTTCTGTCAGTAGCGTGATGAGGCGTGCGTTGTCTTTCGTAGCCCGAAAATGCCCCTCGAGCAGGTCACTCACCCGATTCCGGTGTTCTTCGTGCTGAAAGAGATTCCAAGTGAGCGAAACCGCGTCTCCATAGCCAGGTACTGCGCGAAGCGCCTGGTCCAACATATCCAACGCCGGACCCATGTCTTCCAGCCGAACCAGAACACGGGCCATTTCCGTCAGCTGCTGTGCCCGGCCCTCATCACTATCTATCCGCTGAAGACGGCTCTTACGGAGGTCTAAGATGTCCTCCCAACGATCCTCTGCCGACAATAGCGATTCAAGTCCCATGAATACGTCGTCATCATCCGGTGCCAGATCGAGGAGTTCTCTGTATACCTTCACTGCCCTCTCAGGCTCATCCAGGATGTCTTCGAGAAGTCTTGCCAGCTTCATTCCGATAACCTTCTGCTCGGAAAGAGCCGCCTTCTTCATGCTGATTTCGAACTTACGGGTCAGGGTCCGATCAAATGCACTCCAATCTTTTTCCGACTGTGTCAGCTTCTCCAATGCATTGAGCACATCCATATCGTCTGGAACAATATGGCTCAGCTCCTCATACACTTCGATGGCATCTTGTCCTCGCCGTAATCGCTGGTGAAGCAGCTCTGCGTGGCGTCTCAACAGGTACACGCGCTCATCGCTGGAAGGAATCTGAGATTGTGACTCAGCGTACCAATCCGACAATGCTGCTTCGCACTCTCCCTGCAAAGCGAGCTCATGAAGGCGGTTGGCACTCTCAAGGATGGATTCACCTTCCGCTACACGGATATCAGCAAGGTGCTTTTGCCACTCGAACGCATCATTCCAACGCTCGGCATGCTCCATGAGTTGTAAACCCTTCGATAAATAGCTCTCGCGTTCATCCGATGTCTCAACCAGAGCAACAAGTCGCTCAAGCATCATGATCAGGTCATCGACACGGCCCTCAGCCTCATAGCGTTCTAAAAGCATGCGAGCTACGACGAGGTCATCAGCGTCCTGTTCGAGGAGCGATTCCAAGCGTGCTAGCGCGCCCGCAGAATCACTCAGCTGCTCTTCGAGAATGCGAACCGTCTCCAATTGTAGCTCTCGGCGGTCAACACTCCCATCCACATCGGCGATGAGGTCATCCAGAAACTGCAGGTACCCAGCCCAATCTCGTTGACCTGCAAACAGGTCTCTCAGAGAAGGCCAGTCGGTAAGGCCCACATAAATACGCTTTAGTGTCTCTACGATTCCACGGTGATTAGGGGATAGCTCTTGCAGTTGGCGATACGTCGCTTTCGCTAATTCCAAGTCTTCGAGGCGCTCTAGCTGCACCGGACCCAATTGCTCAAGAATTTCTACTTTGTGACGACGAGTTTGTGCATAGTCCAACCGAGAGTGCAGCAGATCTGCGTAGCGGTCCCAAAGTTCTTCCTGTGCGTATAACTGAAGCAGCGATGCCGATGCTTTTTCACTCGTCTCGTCGTGCTTGAGTAATTCTTCCCAATGCCCAATCGCGGCCGTGTGCCAATACAATTTGTCGGTGGCTAAAACGGCAAGCTCTGTGAGGACTCCAATACGTTCTTCGCCCTGCAGATACTCAAGTTCTCGTTCCCATGTCCCATACAATCGCTCAAGATTGTGCTTCGATTTGTAAATACCACGCAGGGTACGCACGACCTCGAGATTCGTCGGGTCTATTTCCAGAATACGCTCTAGAAAAGGTACTGCCTGACTCTCGGACGACATCTTTCCGATGTATAGAGCAGCCACTCGGTGGAATAAATCGAGAAGCACCTCTGCATCGTCAGCCTCGTCAACTTCAGCCTGCAAGAGATGGATTTTTTTCTGAAGTACGCCTACAAGCTCACTCCAGCGGTGCGCATCCTCGTAGTGTTGTGCCAGGTCATCAAGAGCGCGCGCATTTGTCGGAGACAGTTGAACGATCCGCTTGTAGTTTTGGATCACCATCTCCTCTACCGGGAGCTTGTCTGGGTCTTGATATATTTCAATGATTTGAAATAACAGAGCGACTTTCTGCTCGCGGCCGCTCACATCGTCGGGTAGCTGCCGAACTCTCGCCTGAAGAAAATCGACCAGTGCATACCATTTACCAGTACGTCCGTAGAGTTCCACCAATCTATCGGACGCTTCTGAGTTCGTCGGGTCATCTGTGAGGACACGCTTATAGGGTTCAATCGCTTTATCGAGCTTGTCCATCCGATGCTCAGCAAGCTCCGCCATCCGTATGGCCAGGTCGAGACGCTCCGCTTGCGGGACCAAGGCAAACTTCTGACTCAGCGTTGCGTGCAGTCGCTTCCAGTCCGATTGCCGCTCGAAATGCTCTTCGAAAAATTCGATAGCTGAGAGATTATTGGGGTCGATAGCTCGAACCCGCCGAAATACTCGTTCGGCGGCAAGCATGTCGTCTTTGTATTTCCAGAGGAGCTGCCCTTCCTGAGCGAGCCACCGGCGCTCGTCTGGACGGGAACGTGTGGCTCGCCGGGCACTCTGTAATACTTCAATCGCATCGTTCCATGCCTGCGCACGGGAGTGAATCGCGACCAGCGCATCGACCGACCCTGCGTCTGCTTTGTCCGATGCTAGTGCAATTCGCAAGGCACCAACCGCCAATTCTTGATGCGATTCTATCTCAGCGAAGTATTCACCAATGACTTGGGCAGCAGCGCTATGAGCGGATCCCTTCGTGGATTCCAATACACGCTCCGCCAAGCGAGCAGCCCTCTCCAACTCGTCAGTAGCTAGCAAGAATCGAATGGCTGTACTGGCGGTTGATACATCGGATGGGTCCAACTCCGCAGCCTGTACCGAAACCACCGCGACGTCGGACGCTGTCATGCCATCCTCAGCGAGCAGGGTAGCCAGTGTACGCAACGCAAGCGCCTTACCCATATCGTCTTGTGATGAATCCGCAGCCTCGCGCAATTCAGCGATACGCTGAGCTCGGTCTTTACCATCACCTGGCTCTGCATCAGCAACGGAGTCCGTGCTCGCCGCAACCGTTGCTTGGGAATAATCCTCGGCTGGCTTGGCGGTTGTACCGTCATTCGATTTCCCGGCGACAGCCGATTCAGCGTCCTCCGATACTGGTTGCTGCTGCACTGTAGGCTGAGTCCCCTCGACATCAGCCGACTGCTCTTCGAGTGCCGGTACATCGGGCGTTAGCGTGACATTGGATTCTTCAGGTACCACGAACGCCGAAGATTCAGCCGCTAGAACCACCTTCGAAGCGGCTGGTTCTGAGTCTGACCGAGCCGATTCGTCGTCTGCGGCAGCTTCTTTTGAGTCAATCACGTTCGGTGCCATCAACGGCTCGCCCAACGCGTCAGTCTCATCCTCGCCATAGGATTGGTCCGGTATAAGCTGCTCAGCACGTTCCAGCCATTCCTGCGCAGCTTGGAGCTCATTAGCGTCGAGTGCTGACTTGGCAAGCTGACGTGCCGCACTGGAGCGAATAGCCGGGTCCCGGGAAAGATTGTACGTCCATTCAACGAGCGTCGCGGCTACTTCGCTGTTTGGGTGCTGGCTGGATAGTGCCCATGACAATTCGGCGCTTGGTAACCAGTCAAATGCCTTCAATGCGACTTCACGACCAATTTCAGCTTCACCTAACTGAGTAAGCAATCGAGCCAACCGACGGCCTATCTCACCTTGTTCAGCCAAGTCACCGCCGTCGTCAGAATCACCAACCACCCAGGTTGACATTGTGGCGACTGCTTCTCGGCGAAACCATTGTATCTGTTCAAGAGTGGTGGCTCGGGAACCGAGTGTTTGAAGCAGCTGCAATACAGCAACTCTTCCGGATGATTCAGCTTCTGACCGAGCCTTTTCGTATCGGTCGGAGTTCATGTCGAGCCCTTCAGCGAGCTCCGCAGTCAGTAAATCTAACGTGTCGGACATGATTTATTCGCCTTCCTAAACGCAGCTACCCCACGGATGGCGCAAAGCGTATGACTTCAGTGCGGACATCCTGTTTCTGTCCACCCGTCCCAGCGTGGGACCAGGGGGCTTGGGTCACCATGCAGCACCGCAGAACACCACAGGTCCCACGAGTTTCTTTCCACGGGCGCTCGTCGCCCGCCGACTCCAAATTTCCTTTACACGACGGCCCAGGCTCAAGTGTACGTCCATGAGCCGCTGTGGCTCAACTGCGCGCGCGCTCTCTGAGAAGAAAAAGCCGCGATAATGACTCAGGACCGATATTTTTTGATGGCAGGACGGATTGGACAGCGTGTTATTTGGCGGCAGGCTCGTCAGTTGTGGGCACGGAGATTGCGTCTTCCTTCTTCAGCAATGCGATACGCTGCTTGGCGGTTTCCACATACTTTTTCTCGTTCGGAATCGCTTCAGCGGCGCGAACATACCGACCCCAGTACTCTAAGGCCTTCACTGGGTCCTTCTTTTCCTCGTAAGCGTGGGCAAGGTTGAACAGCGCCTGAGGATAGTTTTTTTTCACCCCGACTGCCTTGAGATACGCACTTATCTCTTCATCGATGTTGCCTAATTTCTTGAATGCGATGGCGAGGTTGTACCACGCCTTGTGGTAGCTGGGATTTTTGGAAGTCGCCGCTTTGTATGCATCAGCTTCCGCGCTCCACAATTTTTTCTTTTCCGTGTCGTCGTCCACTTTCGCTGCTTGCTTTGAATACGCGATACCGAGGTTGAAGTGGGCATCAGCAACGTTGGGATCGATCTTTATGGCCGCTTTGTAGAACTCCACCGCCTTATCTAGTTGGCCTTTCCTCGCATAAAGAATACCCGCATTGATGCGCGCATCCACGCCGCGTTCAGGTTCCGCCTCAACAACCTTCTCGTAATACTCGACAGCTTTGTCATCACTCCCCTTGTCCTCATATGCGATCGCAAGGTTGTAGAGGGCTTTCGTGTATTTAGCGTCGATACCAATCGCCTTTTCGTAAGACGAAATTTCTTTGTCGAACTGCTTTTTGCGCCCGTATGCGATACCGAGGTTGTACCAGGCTTCTTTGAAATCTTTTCGCTTTACGGTCGCCTGAGCATACAGCTCAATCGCTTTGTCTATCTGACCTTCGTTAAAAGCGTCATTACCTTGTTTAAAGAGTTCATCAGGCGCCTTCGATTGCGCGGACGCAAGTGCCGGAGCAAAGAAGGCAACGAAAAAGACACTGAGAAGTATATGGCGCACAGTCATGGCATCCTCTTACGAATCGGCTCGGAGTGACGATGGCTTGCAGATTATCCGATGTCAAGAATGCCGACTGAGATGCACCCAACTCTACGGGTAATACAGACCGATAACCACCACATACATCATACGTCGAACTCACCCAACACTCGAATATACCCTCCGATTAACTGCTCAAGTACGGCAGAATCAGTACCCCGTATAAAGTCCATAACCTCACGTAACAAATGCGGATAACGCTAGTCTCTAATGTGCGATACTTGTCCAGAACGAGGCCACATGATACGTTTGTATAGTCAATTTCCTTGAGAGGAGACTCCCCTACATGTCAACAAATGACGAGGAACTGACCCGGCAAGCCGATGAACTCGAAAAACAAATCGAGCGCGACGCAAAACAAATAAATGCGGGGCAGATAGAGGCGAGTGATTTACGGAAATTGGCGGAACGGGGAGATAATTCCCTCGTCGCCCGGGCCGCCAGTCGTGCCATCGCACATGTGGAACGGGAAAAAGATAATCCGGACGCGTTGGGTCGAGAGATTACCCAGAAGTATCTATCCATGGGTCGGGACCTGCTGTCAGATGACAGTGCGGGCGGCTTAGATGATCGAGTGCGGTCCAAAGTGACCGATATACTCGGCGCTGACCCTGGCGACGTGCGCATTCATACCGGCGAGCGGGCCAGTTTCGCTGCGGAAGCACTCGGCGCACGAGCATTTGCGGTTGGGGACTCGGATATCTACTTCGGCCGCGGTCAATTCAATCCTGAAACACCGGACGGTCTCGGCGTACTTGTGCACGAGTTAACACACACGACTGATAACCTGGTGGGAGCGGCGTTCAGCACCGACAAAGGCAGCGCCGACTACAGTGCGGCTGAAGTACGCGCCGAAGCCAGTGAGCAGCTTGTAGGTCAATCTTTTGAGTCCAGTGCGGTACAAACCACCGATACGCAATCAGACGAACCGGAACCAGAAATTGACATGCAGGAATTAGAGGCAGCGGTTGCGCGGATTCTCCGGCGAGGCGCTGAACTCGGTGCAGACCGTACGGGTACTTCTGGCCTCTGATCCGGCATGGGCACGGCTCACGATGTGGGACGTCTAACACGACAAAAGACCTGCCATACCGACCTGCAACACGCGGTTTATTCGAGAAAATACAAATCGTAAACGAACAACGGTTGCCGATTACGCAAGGCGTCCTACTGTTAGGCCCAGGCTGGAGCCAGGTCTCCGGTAAAGGGTGTAAGAATCGATGGCTCGTGATTTTTATGACGTTCTAGGCGTGTCCCGCGATGCCGACGAGGCAGCGATAAAAAAGGCATTTCGGCGAAAGGCAGTCGAACTCCACCCTGATAAAAACCCAGATGACCCCGAAGCCGGCGCCAAGTTCAAGGAGCTGAATGAGGCGTATGCCGTGCTCTCTGATCAATCGAAGCGCACGCAATATGACCGCTTCGGGCACAATGCATTCCGCCAACAATTCAGCGCAGAAGATATTTTCAAAAACGCGGACTTTTCTGACTTCGCGAGCATGTTTGGTGGTGGAGCCGACTTTTTCTCCAACATGTTCAGTGGCGGCGGTGGAGCTGGCTTTGGAGGCGGATTCGGTGGCGCAAGACCCAGACGTGCCCCCCCGAAAGGCCAGGACTACCAGATCGAGGTGGAGGTTGGTTTCCATGAAGCCGCCCTGGGTGGTGAACGCAGCATCCGTTTCAATGGCCGGTCTGGCCCGAGGGACCTGACGGTTAGAATCCCCGGAGGAATAGAAGACGGACAAAAAATCCGCGTCCGAGGGGAAGGCATGGGATCACCTGCCCCGGGAGGGCAGCCCGGCGACTTACTAATTGGCGTGAAAATCGCCCAGCACCCTGACTTTGAACGCAATGGACGAGATGTTCTAGTACACGTGGTGGCGCCGATTAGTACCTTTGCCCTCGGGGGAACAGTCGCAGTACCGACCCTGGATGGCGACAAAAAGATACGGGTACGCGCTGGAACCCAAGCCGGTACGCAGCAGCGCCTTCGTGGTCTCGGAGCGGCGAGTAAATCTGGTCGAGGCGACCTGCTCATTACCCTGAGCCCCGGCATTCCCACCGAACTCACAGATGAGGAGCGGACCGTATTCGAGACACTGCAGGCGATGGATTTCTAATCTGAAGGTTGCGTGCCCATGCACCCAGCGATTCTTTCGTTGCACTCCAACACACAACTTCAGACCCTAGGTGACGAATCTTGCTGATGTTCAACGCCCGTCACTTCGCTGCGTGCCAACATCTTTTTGTTGGGAACAAAATAGACTTATTACATTGACGACTTGACCTCGTTGGACCCGCCGACATACCGATCCCATATGTCAGTTGTTTGGATCAGTCTCGGAATACTATGCGCCGTCGGTCTCATCGCCCTCTTCCCGACGACAAAGCAACGTCTGATCGGTGCAGGCCTGATGGTCCCGCTAGCCGCCCTAGCATTCATCATTCAGAGCGTTGGAGAACAGCCTCGCGAAGAATCCACTACCGCGCAATCTAGTCCGTCAAGCTTCTCATCGGAAGCCCGAGACACGGCAGGTCCTAGACCCGCCGCGCTATCAAACCAGAACTCAAAACAGCCCGCCGCAACGCATCCAGATATATCGGTCTCACTAGCCGGGCCGAAGTCACTGAAACATGTCGTATGGCCCGACCCCGGAGTGGAATACACCTCCACTACCCTCTGGAATCGCATCGATGGTGGGGCAGAGATGTATACAAAGGCTGGTATGCGCCGGGCCTTCTTCGCCACGGCACGCGTCGCGAATACCGATATCGAGGTACAAGTATTCGATTTTATCACCAAAGCGAAAGCTACTATTTTCTTCGACTCGGTTTCCAGGGCACCCGACTCGGTACCCTTCCCCGCTGGCGATAAAGCAGTCCGTTGGAAAGGAGGAGGAGAGCTGTGCCGAGGGAGATACTATGCCCGCCTCATACTCTCGACTGCGGAGCCGTCGCCGGCTGCCATAGAAACGGTAGAGAACCTTCTAACGCGCATCGCCGAACCAGCTCCTGAACATCCAAATGAGTCACTAACTGAACCTGGCAAAGCGAGTACGGCAATAGATGCGCAGCGCGTAAAAGATGACGAATCCCAGATCCTTGCGGAGACGGCAGGTGTGACGCCAGACGAACTGAAACGCTTTCAGATACGCCGCATTGAAACGGTCCAGCGCAGTACGGTAGAAGTCGAGATTATAACCGCCGAAAACCAGTGGCTTGCGGCCGCATGGGCACTATCCCTCGTAGATAATTCTGGACCAGATAGCACCACTGTTGAGGGAATGGCACAGGAAACCTATGTCCGTGCACAAGGAAACTGTGTGTACCGAGGGCACGATAAAAACGCAGTAATAGAAATAGCAAAGTCACGAGAGAGGGCCAGCCTCCCTGGCTTGGAATCGCTACGTCGGCATGTCCAATCGGTAGAAATTCAGTTGGGAGGGTGGAATGGTCAGCGGGCACTTGGGCCGACGCTATTTGGCACATTAGAGAACGATACGGACGTGTTTATCTCTTATCCTGAAAGTATTGATGCCGCCTGGACCAATCTGCTGGAGCATTACAGTGTCTCAGATCCGTCGACTCGACAGGTTGAAGTGCAAGATGAGTATCAGGGGCCAGTATATTTATTACGGGGTGAGACGGCGGTTATTGGAGTCATTGCCTATGACGAGAAATCATCAGCCGAGCGGCTCGGTAACGATCTCCTTGCGCACCTTTAAGGTCCTATTTATCCTGCTAGTCTGAATCGACGGCTGAGATCCATGTAGCATGAGGTTCTCAACATCAGATACCGTTACCTCGGGGAAGCGAACGTGAAGTCCAATCGACGAGATGCAATGCAGCGAATCGCAGGGTTGGGGGCCATCGGCTCTCTGACTCTCGGTGGGGGTGTATTGCTACACGGGCGAGTACGGAAGGCCCCCGCAGAGGAAGCCCAACTCAAACGCTTTGATGTGGAGCGGTCGGCAGCGTACGCCACCATGGCGATTTCACGGGGGGGAACTGCGGTATCCAACACACGTGCCGCGCTCGAAGCTCTCGGTGGCATGCAGACCTTCATATCTGCTGGTGATCGCGTCGTAATCAAGCCGAATGTGGCGTGGAAACGAGTACCGGAACAAGCAGCAACCACAAACCCAGAAGTCATCGCCGAGCTCGTACGACAATGTCTAGATTCTGGTGCCAAGGAAGTAGTCGTCTTCGATAGCCCCTGCGATGCAGGCGTCGCGACCTTCCAGGCGAGCGGTATTTTGAAGGCAGCCGGCGACCTCGGCGTCCGAGTCGTATGGCCCGAACGTACCGACTACGTGAAGGTGAAATTCGGCGGCCAGCTCATCAACCGGTGGGCGGTTTGGAAAGAACTACCCGCCTTCGACAAAGTCATCAATGCCGCCATCGTAAAACACCATGTGCAAAGCCGCGCTACCTGCGGAATGAAAAACTGGTACGGCATTTTAGGAGGTGACCGCGGGCTATTGCACCAAGACATTCACGGTTCAATTGTCGACCTCGCAGATGCGGTTCGGCCGACACTGACCGTCCTCGACGCCCAACGCATTCTCATGCGCAATGGGCCCACGGGTGGAAGCCTCGGAGATGTGAAGCAATCCCGTGCCGTCGCGGCCGGTACAGACCCCGTCGCCTTAGATGCGTGGGGAGTAACTGAGTTGGAGCAAGCTATCTCCGACGTTCCCTTCCTCGGCATGGCTGCCGAGAGAGGTCTGGGCACGTTGAATTGGCGTAGTCTGTCATTGAAAGAAGTGACAGCAACATGACGGATCGAGTCCGGCGAATTCAAAGGCGCCTACGGCGAGCCAGCAAGTCCTTCCGTGCGCATTATGTCACTCCGCATAGCACGCTGAAGAAGGTCCGACTCGTCTACCAAGTCTTCTTCCTTGCGCTCTTTTTCACGATGCTGGGGGTAACCACCCAGGGTCTTATCGGCGGCTATCCCGTCAGTATCTTTCTAGAGGCCAGCCCACTAGTTGCCCTCGGCACAATACTATCCAGCCGTACGCTATACATGGGACTGGCCTGGGCGGGGGTCATTGTCGGCCTTACGTTAGTCTTTGGGCGCATCTTCTGCAGCTGGATCTGTCCGCTAGGCATTATGAACCAGATCGCGGGCATGATTTTTCCGCAAAAAAAGACAGCGGACGCCCTGATGGAAGAAAACCGCCCGCGACCGCTATACGACCTAAAGTACTACCTGCTCGCGTTCTTTCTAGTCTCCGCTGCATTCGGCAGCCTCCAGGTGGGGCTTATGGACCCAATATGCCTCGTAGTCCGGTCATTCACTACCAGTATTTTCCCAGCGGCTCACGAGCTCTCAGAGGACCTTTACCCTCAGCTCAATTTCAACTGGGGATGGGTTATCGGCGGACTGTTCTTGGCAATTCTGGTAGCCAATCGATTTATAACCCGGTTCTGGTGTCGCGCACTCTGTCCGCTGGGTGCACTGTTGGGCGTACTCTCGCGATTTTCCGTCTTCCGTATCCACCGAGATCTCGATGCATGCACAAATTGCAATAAATGCGCTGAAGTCTGCGATGGCGCTGCAGAACCGCAAGCCACCACAAAACAATCTGAATGCCTGATGTGCATGAACTGCATTGCGGAGTGTCCACATGACGCTCTGAGTTATGCATTCATGCCCCCCAAAGAGGGCAGTGAAGACATGGTAGAGCTGGGACGGCGAGAAATGGTCGGCTCTATTCTCGCCGGTGCGGCCTTCTTACCGCTCAATCGTGCTTCACACTTAAACACCCGGGAGGAGTCTCTGCCAAAGGCGTATGACTCCCAACTCATTCGTCCGCCAGCCAGCCTACCGGAGTCCCAGTTCCTGGCCGCCTGCATCAAATGCGATGAGTGCATCAAAGTATGCCCGACGAACGTACTGCAGCCCGCTGGCTTTGAGGCGGGTCTTGAAGGCCTCTGGACTCCTATTGCCGAATACCGCCTGGGCAACTGCTTGCAGCGCTGCAACCTGTGCGCTGAAGTCTGTCCCACCGGCGCCATCCAGAAGTTCGATATTCGCGACCGCCTAGGCGATGCAGAGACAGGTGAAAAGCCGATTCGGATGGGGACGGCGTTCTATGACAAGGGGCGCTGCCTCCCCTGGTCGATGGATACGCATTGCGTGAAATGCGAAGAGTTTTGTCCAACCAGTCCGAAAGCGATCTGGTCGATTGAATTAACGAAAGTTACCCGAGCCGGAGAATCCATTACCCTCCAGCAGCCTCGAGTAGACATCGACCTCTGCATCGGATGCGGAAGCTGTGAGTGGGCCTGTCCAGTCAGCGAGCCCGCAGTCTATGTGACCAATGCACACGAATCACGCGCGGAAAACAAACGACTGAAGCTTGTCGGATGAAATACGCGGAGCTGATGCTGATTACAGCACTGTGGTGTTGCCAAAGCCCATCCAAGATGATTCCCATGGCAGACGTCGGCGACGCTGAGGCCACATCAGACGTCACGCCAAGAATGATGGATGGGCACATTCAACCGGCGATGTGCGAGCCTGCTACAGGCACTACATGTACCCCAGGTGCGTATTTTCCAGCGTTTTCACTAGTGGACTGCAATGGTGCACCTTGGAATCTTCAAGAGCTTCTTCGATTGCATGACCGTGCTCTCCTATACTTTATGGCGTCATGGTTTAACCCGATAAATTCGGATCCAGTGGCAACGCTACGAGACTGGCACACTGACTTCGGGGACACGATTCGTTTCGTCGTGGTGCTGCGAGAAGAAGAAGGTGGGTCTGAGCCGTCCTCGATCGAACTTTGCCAGGCATGGTCCCGGAGTAATAATGCAAACTTCCTCGTACTTATCGACCCAGCAGACCAAGTTACGAGTAAATGCCTGGACCAGGGTATTCCAACCGCGGTTGCTATCGACTGTGACGGTTCGGTCTACTATCAGTCTGAGCTGCTGCCAGCGGCGACCGCGGGCGCACCTCCAATATAATGACGCCTGGTGCGCTGAGAAGTGAATCCAGCCCCCTATGGCCTGAACCCTCACACAGACAGACTGACTGGTGCTACCCTCCGCCCTATGCGAATAACAATCCTTCCTCTATCGGCTTTCTGCATCGCTGTCCTAATGACGGTTGGCTGTAGCTCGAGCTCCGACACTGGAGCGAGTACGCCAGACCGATCCGATGGAGCAACGGAAGCTGATGCCAATGGAAACACTCAAGACGTCCCCGAAGACGCTAGCAGCACACTTGCTGATGCGGCCCCACCTCCACGTCCGGATAGGTCACCCGTCGAGTCCGCCGGTCCTTTTCGAGTAGGCTACCGCACCGAGTCCATTACCTACCGACCGATACAACTGGATGAAGACAGGCAACTCCGTTTGGCAGTGTGGTATCCGACCGAAGACACCAACGGACTGAACGCCAATTATGCGTATGGGCTGTTTCCTGCAGAGAGACCAGAGGTGCAACTCAATGCCGCTCCTCTGGAAGGCAAGCGCCCGGTGATGCTGTATAGCCACGGCAATTTTGGATTTGCTGAGGCGCATTATAGCCTTTGCGAACATTTCGCTAGTCATGGCTGGCTTGTAGTCGCACCAGACCACACTGGTAATACTTGGACCTCATTTTCGGATCGCGACACAGATACCTACTTGAATCGCCCTCAGGACCTATCTGCAAGCCTCGATGCGATAGCTCCAAATGCCGAGCAAGTAGCGGTCGTGGGCCACAGCTTCGGCGGATATACAGCTTTTTCGCTCGCGGGCGCCACACCCAATCTCGCAGACTGTGAGACTCCTGATAACGATATAGAATTATGCTCACTTCTCGACGAGAGGCGGAGAACTACATTCAGTGAGCTGCATGATGACCGGATAGATATTATCGTCCCAATGGCAGCAGGAAATTCTGCCAATATCGATGGAAATGGCGTGGGAGTGGCCGCGGTCGATATCCCAGTATTTCTGCTCACAGGCTCGCTCGATGCATCTAACTCAAATGGTACCGATGGAGATCCATATTGGAATGGACTCAATGGAGCATTCGATCGGCGCCTCAACTTGACGAATGGCGGCCACCAGAGCTTCGCATCGACCTGCCTACACTACGAGGTTGGAATTGAAGATGGTGATGGCTGTGTTGGAGAGCAATTTATAAATCCCGAAGATGCCATCGCAATCATCAACGAATTTGTACTCGCTTTCGCGCGACTTCACCTTATGGGTGATGAGGCGCAAGAACAACGCCTGGACGGACCAGCACCAACGCCAAATATCGAGTTGTTTCGGAAGTAAACGAAAACCGCTTTTGACGGCCGCTTATCGCAAAAGAAACGCCGTGGTAGCTGTGAATTGTATCGCCGCTGACATGCTCTGGCAGACCCCGTCCACACGTTCCATATCGGCGTAACTCTCAAACAATGGCGTCACTAACTCCGCCTCCGCTTTGGCTCCCGTATTGTAGAGCTCTTCGAGCGCGTTTCCGATGTTCAAAGACCCACCCATCACTCCAGAGATCGAACCATCTTCACTGATATCCAACTCGATCTGTCCGCTTTCAAATTGCAATGTAAAGTCAGCATCAAAGATTTCTACAGGTACACCGAATTGAAGAGGCCCGGCACGTAGCTTCCCGTCTTTCAGTTCTACGCCACGGACTACACTCGATGGGAAGTCATTGTCGACGCGATACGTTTGACTTGGAAGCAGGAACCCTGCGGAGGACACCATCGGATCCAACATTCCGCGGAAAAGGGTCACGGTCACATCGTCATCCTGAACCAGGTCGCTTACATCTGAAAGCTCGATCATGAACAGAAATCTTCCTTCGTTGATAGCCTCTTGAAGCAATGCTTTGACCTGCTCTCCAATGAGTGCCTCAGCGAATGCCCAGACCCGCGCGAAGTTATTATCGATGCCCTTTTCGCCCGATGGAGATGTCTGATCACCATGCCCGCAGCTCTCAACCGTATTATCTGGCGTTGTAACCCCGTCGAGGTCGAAGCCCCAAGCCACTCCAGGCTCCAATTCACCGGAGAAAATCAGCTGCTGTACGACAAAGGTGGACGATTTTTCGGCAAGCTCCCCCCCGCCCACAAAGTATTCATCGATAGGCTCTGGTTCCAACACGCCACTCGTGCCAACCGAGCCGGCATCTAATTGTTGCGGTACCGCCCCGGTATCGATCACCCAAGCGACATCTGCGTCATCAAAACAGCCGCTAAGCAACACCAGTACGACCCAGACGACGTGCGTGAGGCGCCAACTCACGCCACGACCTCTTTGAGGCCGGTTTCGACATACGCGTCACCTTCACCAAACGATGCTACTGGCATGCCCATCGCCTGCATTAAGGTGAGGGGAACACGAGATGCGTTTTCCTTGATGTCGGACCGGATATGAACGCCCCGCTTCAAATATCCCGAGGCCGTGCCCGCGAGTAAAATAGGGAATTCATCAATCTGATGCGTGCGAGCAAAGCCAACATCACTCGTACCCAAGATGACGCAATTATCGAGCAGCGTACGGTCTCCCTCAGGAATGTTCCTCAAGGCATCTACGAAGGTCCCAAAATGGCCCATGATGCGCTTCACAATACCCTGCACTTGTATTTGTTCTCCCGGCTCATCATGCGTGAGCTGGTGGTGCCCTGCACTGGCGCCCTCATAAAGCACATCACTCACTGGGTCAGAGTGCCAAATACTCACTACACGGGTCAGGTCGCATGCATACGCCATGGCTATGAGATCACTAGCAATCGCATTTCTGGCGTCCATCTGGGGCCTACCATCAATATCTGGATAGTCAAACGGTATGCTGGGACGGTTACATGCTGCAAAACTTGGAGGCTCAGTCTCCAGCTTTATCAAACGCTTTTCGATGTCGCGGATTGCATCGAGATGCTGCTCCAGCCGTTCGCGGTCCCCCTGACCCAGCCTATCTCTTACGGAAGCAGCATCAGCCATCACCGAATCAAGGACACTCCGACGTAGGGCGAGCCGAGGGTCAATGATTGCTTCTTCACCTGGGGCGGTAAAACTGGCACCAAAGAGACGTTCGAAAAGCGCCTTGGGCTCCAACTCTGGCGGATTCTTACTATCGGAACCATTGTAGGACCGGCCACCGGTTCCGGGAGCCACCCCAACCTCGACCGACCGATACACAGTATCCCCACCAATCGCTTGCGCTATTAGTTGGTCGAGAGACGGAGCACGAAACGTTTCGTCTTCACCTGCGATTTTCAAATCAGTCCCAGAAAGAAACCCGCCAGGCCCTGACCCGTGAGGTTTAAGATTCGCAACCTTTACTTCCAGGCCAGAAATGACGGTGATTTCATTGGTCAAACCCGCCAGTGGCTCTAAGAGTGGTGATGGTGACCACCCTTCGCCCGTACCTAGGGGGGTCCAATACTCTGGAAGAATACCGTTCCCCCAAAACCATAATCCGAAGCGCTTGGGAAACCCCGTTCCATCAGCATACGCCTCGCCATTGGTATCAAAAAAGATATCCAGTGGAGGAAGTGCTACTGACACAGTCGCACCAGCAAACAGGCCACGCAGCACCGTGCGGCGGCTGAGCGGTATGCGCCGCAGACACGGGACAGGGGTTAATCGAAACGTATTTTTCAATGCCCGTCGCATTAGCCGCCCTCCCCTGCCCGTCGAAACATAGGGCTCAATACAATGTCCAACGCCAAGCCTTGCACGTGGGCCCCCTGCGATATGAACCGATTGGTAAGCGTTGTGATATGCGTTTCCAATTCTTCCTTGGTCTCTACTCGACCTGTCGCATAACGCGTCATCGTACGTACCAGACACCGTAGATAGTCCGGATGTGAGGCTACAGCTGCGCCTAATTCCCGTGCGTTTAGGAAGTCAGTTCCATCGAGATCACCGGTGGGGTCGATCATATGGCCGTTATCCAATAGCCGATAACGGCCCACTCCATCGAAGTTCTCCAACCCCAACCCAATAGGGTCGGTCATGAGATGACACGCGGCGCAGCTTTCGCTTTCAAGATGCTCTGCTACTCGCTCCCGCATCGTGGGCGCTGTGCCGGAAGGTTCTGGTATGGATGTATCGACCTCCACGGGTGGTATCGGAATGTCCTGACACAACAGAATGTTTCGGACGGCTTTACCGCGAAGAGTTACCGATGTGGACACTGGGTGACTATGAGCGGATAAGAATCCGGCGTGACCCAAAAGCCCCGCGCGAGGTCCACTCGGAGGTAAATTGACCCTCGCAAAGCCCTCCGAGGAGGGAGCGGGGATGTCGTAAAGCGCCGCAAGCGTCGGATTCACAAATGTCGTAGTGGTCGTCAGCAGAGCTCGGTAGTCTGCATCACGTTCGAAAACTAGGTAATCGAGCAGAGATAATGTCTCTTCCAGCGCTGATTCGCCGAGATCGGTGGTGTAAAAGGCGAAGACGCTTGGATCTTTGCTGAGAGATAAGAGTTCCTCCAGGTGCAGATACTCGATAAAAAACCGCCGCATTCCGATCCGTGCCCGGGGGTCAGATAATAAACGAACAGCGGAGGCTCTTAGCCCCTCGTCAGTAGACAGTTCGCCCGCTTCGGCAGCGTCCAATAACTCGATATCGGGAGTGGAGTTCCACAGGAAGTAAGCGAGGCGACTGGCCAGTTCGTAGTCAGTAAATCGTCCACTATGTCCCAGTTCAAATCGGTAGAGAAAGAATGGTGACTGCAATATTGCTGCGAGGCCAAACTCCAGTCCAGCATTGAAAGAACTGAGGGTTTGGGCAGCGCTATTGACGACACCGACGAGTCTCGCCAACTCGTCTTCGGTGAGGATGCGCCGCCAGGCCAAGCGTGCGATCGGCTCAATAATTTGCTGCGCGCACGCGGAGTCAACGATTGCTGTGGGCTCGCACACCATGATGCGCACACGAATCTCTGGAGTGGTCAATACAAGGTTTGCGACTGCATAAGCTACTTGCTCGAACGACTCAACACCCCTCGGACTGTACGGAGTCGTACTTGCTCCAACGGATGCTAACCCGCCAGCGACGAAATCCGGTTCAGCCGTCGGGGGAACCGCAATGTCCGCGTTAAATACGTCGTGAATGGACGACACAAATTGATCTCGCGTCAACTTACGAATCGCTGGCTCCCCTGGAGTAACGGACTCAATGAAGGCCGTGGGGTCCTGCGCTACCGGTCTCAAGTCCACCGCCGTACGACTTTCACACCCGGCCATATTCCAGCTGAGCAGACATAGGGCTACAACCCAGACGGACGCTTCATAATACTTGGATTGTCGACGCATACCGGTTACGGAGGCGAGTTGACAAAGACGACGCGTTTGCAGGTAGTGCTGTGTAGACTCAAATACTGATGTTTTAGTACATGACATGACTACCCTGCTGAACATGCTAAGCAATTACGTACCGGGACCACAGAACATGCGTCAACTTCCAATGTGTGAAAGGCACTACTTGGGCAGTCAGTGCTTGATAAAAAGCAGTTCCGAAGACTACATCGGAATAGAACCCGCACCCAGCCGGAAAAAACCGTCAGCGCCAGAGTGACCGACAAACCAAAAAACAACAAATGCATGGGTTTTAGGATACCTCTTCCTACTTCGAATTTCACGAGTCGTTGACCTATGCGCAGTACTGCGGTACTCGCTCGCCCAACGTGTTCTTGGCTTACAAATAATCGGGCCAGACAGTGCAGATAATCCAGTTCACTCCGAGGTCGTGATGAAACAAGCATACCTAGTCCTCACGCTCCACAACCACCAGCCCGTGGGCAACTTTGAGCATGTCATGGAAGATGCAACTGAGCGCTGTTACCAACCAGTGCTTGAAGTGCTAGCCGACTTCCCATCCGTGCGGCTATCGCTACACACGACTGGCCCACTTCTGGAATGGCTCATTGAAAACCGGCCCGAGACCATGGCGCTCATGCGACAACTGGCGGAGCGTGGTCAAATTGAAATTGTTGGCGGTACGCATAACGAAGCCATGGCAGCCGTGCTGCCCGACCGGGACGTAAAAGGCCAAATCTCTACGATGCGACACTTCTGTGAATCCCACTTCGGACAAAGCCCTCGAGGTATGTGGCTTGCAGAACGTGTATGGGAACCTGATCTTCCGCGTGTACTTCATGAAGCAGATGTCGAATACACGCTTCTTGACGATGTTGGCTTTCGATTTGCGGGTATCGACGACAGAACCGTTTGGGGCCATTTCGTCACCGAAAAAGCAGGCCATCCAGTGACGCTATTCCCAATCGACCAACATCTGCGTTACCTGATTCCGTTCCGGGAGCCAGAAGAAACCCTAGCGCATCTCAAAGCCACAGCTGAAGCCGCAGGACAACCCATCTGCCTCACCTACGGAGATGACGGGGAGAAGTTCGGCATTTGGCCAGGAACCTACGAGTGGGTCTTTGAGCAGGGATGGCTACGACGTTTTTTTCAAGCCCTTACCGATGCGCAAGAATGGCTCGGGACGATTACTCTCAGTGAAGCGGTGGATATCCTCCCCACCCGCGGTCGAGTCTACCTTCCTACGTGCAGCTACGACGAAATGATGGAATGGGCGCAACCAACGGATGTGTCAAGCCGATATCATGCCGTGGTCGATACGCTCAAAAAAGAGGGTCGCTTCGAGGATTGGCGCGGCTATGTACGGGGCGGCATCTGGCAGAACTTTCTCGCCAAGTATCCCGAGGCTGACCGTATGCACAAGCGCATGATCGCCGTAAGCAACCGCCTCGATCGACTGCGCCAACTGCCTATCCAACGCGGCTTCCAAGATGCGGAGGACCAGGCCCTGTTTCAGGCTCAAACCGCGCTGTACCGTGCGCAATGCAACGACGCATTCTGGCACGGTCTATTTGGTGGCTTGTATCTCACGAATCTACGCATGCAGACGTGGAGTCAATTGCTCAGAGCAGAATCCGCGCTTGATTCGCTGGATCCACCCGATGGAACCCCTGAATGGACAGACATTGACCTCGATGGACGGGCCGAATGTATTGTGGCCAACGAACAAATCACCACAATCATTGCGCCGCATCGAGGCGGCGGCATGTACGAACTCTCGTCGAAAATGCACCACTTGAATGTGACCGACACATTAGCGCGCCGCCGGGAGACCTACCACACGGCCATACTCAATGGGCCAAGTGAGCAAACGGAAGGGGCCCCCAAATCCATTCACGATATCCACGAAGTGAAAGAAGACGGACTTGAGGCCCTTCTCGTCTATGACCCAAGTGCATTTGCGCTATTCCGCGACCGATTCCTCTCACCGGCCGATGATGGAGCGGGCTTCTTTGAACGTGGTTCAGTGTCTGAGGTAGATATCGGCTCCTTCGCTCATGCAGATTATGCCGTTGGTGTAACGGAAGCGGGTATCGAATTAACTCATACCGGCATTATCGGCGACCGAGTCGTGCGCCTCGTGCGAGAATTGACGATCGAAGGTGGGATCGTGAATTCGCGTGTCGATCTCACAGTGGCTGATGATGGCGGGCCTCTGCAGGTGGTGTATGCGCCCGAACTTTGTTTCAACCTACTCGCACCGGATGCTCCCGATCGCTACTATCTGATCGACGGATTACGCCCCGACGAAAACCACATGCTATCTCGAGGAAACCTGCAGGGCCGACTGCTTGAGCTAATTGACCACTGGACCGGGGTCCGGATATCAATCACGGCCGACCGAGAAGTCAGCTATTGGAGAAGCCCAATACAAACCGTCTCCGCATCAGAATCGGGTATTGAGCGTGTATATCAGGGAAGCCTCATCTTGCCCCGATTCCCCCTTATGCTCAGCAACAAACAACCTTCTCGCGTGGAAATTCAGGTGCAACTTCACGACGCAGGGGTCTAATCATTGGTCCAGATACCGGCACTGAATGTTGTTCATGTCAGCAGTGAAGTTGCCCCATACTCCCAGACAGGTGGACTCGGTATGGTCGTCGGGGCTTTACCTCTGGAACAGCGTAAGCTCGGCATCAATACATCGGTCATTTCACCATTGTATCGGCATATACGTCGCAACGAGCTGAAGAAGACCGGTTGTCACTTTCAGGTACGTCTTGGCGCGCACTGCAACCAAGTCACTGTGTATCAAGGAGTATCAGAAGGACTACCGATCTACTTCCTAGACTGTCCAGCGGCATACGATCGGGACGGTCTGTATGGCCCTAGGCCGACCGTCGATTTTCACGATAATGCGTGGCGATTCGCCCTGCTTAGCCGCGCCGCCTTAGAAACATGCCGACGGTTACGTCTCCACCCCGATATTGTGCACTCTCATGATTGGCAGGCAGGGTTACTACCATTGTGGTGCCGCACAGAAGGAAATGGCTGGATAAGAACCGTGCACACCATCCATAACCTTGGATACCAGGGTATGTTTCCTGCTGATACGATGGAGGAACTGGGTCTCGACCGCCAAATATTTCATCCAGATGGCGTAGAGTTCTGGGGGTGGCTTAGCTTCCTGAAATCAGGATTAGTGTTTGCCGACCAGTTGACCACCGTTAGCCCTACGTATGCTGAAGAAATTTGCACTCCGCG
>PKDL01000128.1 GCA_002863065.1 Pseudomonadota bacterium | reverse complement strand
GAACTCGCGGCCTTGGGGGCCACAGTCATCATTTCTGGGCGAAAGATAGAAAAACTGGAGCACGTACGCGATGAAATATCCGCTTCGGGCGGCAAAGCGGATATCGCGACGTGTAATATCCGTGAAGAAGCCGATGTTCGAGGCCTATGTACATCGACCGTAGAGAAATACGGCGCCCTAAATTTTCTCGTAAATAATGCCGGCGGCCAGTTCATGGCTCCACCCCAGAGTATTTCCCTCAAGGGATGGAAAGCAGTGATAGAGACAAACCTGACCGGGACATTTCTTATGTGCCGGGAAGCGAGGCGTGCCCATATGGAACGCCACGGTGGGGCCATTGTGAATATCGTAGCTGACTTTTGGAACGGGATGCCCATGATGTCTCATACCGGAGCAGCAAGGGCCGGGGTAGCTAACCTCACCAAAAGCCTAGCATTGTCTTGGGCACCGAACGGGATCCGAGTGAATAGCGTAGCTCCCGGTATCATCAAATCTAGTGGTCTCAAGAACTATCCTAAACCCGTAATAGACATGCTCGATAAGTTCAGCGGCGACATACCCGCCAAACGGCTAGGTACCGAGTCTGAAGTATCAGCCGCAGTCGCCTTTCTCCTGTCACCTGCCGCCGCATACATTACCGGCACCACGATGAAAGTGGACGGGGGGTCATCGATATATCGGCAGATTGCCCCAGTACCCGATCATCCAGGAGCACCAGAATTCGAAGCATTTCACCTATCAGCAGACCTACCCGAGAACGTATAGCGATAGAACTCCGCGCTCAAGAATGGAGTAGCTTGGTCGCATAACGACGATATAAAGAGTCGACGATACGCCTAGCTGCACAGCCATCACCGCATGGGTTGCTGCCCTGTTGTGCGTCCGCCCGACCCTGGGAACGAGAAAAAAACTCCGTTAGCCGCTGTTGAATTATTTCAGCGTCATACCCCACAAGTTCTGCAACGCCGTCCCTCAAGACCTCAGGGCGCTCGGTTTTTTCCCGTGCGATCAAGAGGGGAGTGCAGATAGAAGGTGCTTCTTCTTGAATACCGCCCGAGTCCGTCAGAATAACCGTCGCCAGACTCATTGCGGTCACGAACTGGTCGTACCGCATTGGCTCGATCAATATGGCATTTGGGCACATCTCTAGTTCAGTCTCAACGAGCTGCCGAATATTTGGGTTAGGATGAGCCGGACATACAATGTTGGCCGCTGGATATTCGCAAAGTACATTGCGCAGCGCGCTAAGTACCTTGCGAAGTGGCGGCCCGACACTCTCACGTCTATGAAGCGTCACCAATGCCCAGGGTCCAGAGGGGCGTTCAAATGGTAGTTCAGCCGGTACGTCCAACATTCGCTGTAGTGCGTCAACTACTGTATTTCCAGTGACCTCAATGCGCTCTGGACTGATCCCTTCGGCCAGAAGATTGGATTGCGCTTGGGCAGTAGGAGCGTAGTGATGATGCGCCAATACTCCTGACAGGCGCCGATTACCTTCTTCTGGAAAAGGACATTGTAGATCACCAGTACGTAGCCCAGCCTCCACATGCTCGAAGGGGATTCGTCGGTAAAAACACGCAAGGCTGGTCGCAGTTACGGTCGTAGTATCGCCCTGCGCCAGCACTACGTCGGGTACATACTTCTCAAGTAGGCTATCAACACCATCGAGTAAGCGCCCGGTCAGCGAAGCCAGGGATTGATTTTGCGACATGACTCTCAAGTCTTCATCCGGATGTAACTCCAGGATATCAGTCAGCTGGTCCAGTAGCTCTCGGTGCTGTCCAGTATAGGCGACCACCGTCTCAAACGTCGCTGACTGCGCTCGCAAGGCCCAGGCCACAGGAGCCATCTTAATGGCTTCGGGCCGCGTTCCGATGATGAGAAGAACTTTGATCATTAGGCTGTCGTCTATACCAGACGCTTTCAAAGGTGACTGTGCCCTAACGAGCGCAGCAAACCTATCCGTGCGTGCGTTGGAACTCTTTCATATATTCCGCGAGCGCCTGAACTCCCTCCAAAGGCATAGCGTTATAGATGGAAGCCCGTAAGCCGCCTACGCTACGGTGCCCTTTCAGCGACATAAGACCTTCATCAGAGGCTTCTTTGATCAGCTGCGCCTCAAGCTCGGCATTGGCCATGGTCCACGTAACGTTCATCAACGAGCGACTATCCCTCGCTGCATGTCCCTTGTAGAACCCACCTGACCCGTCGATAGTATCGTATAGCAGTTGCGATTTACGCTCATTGAGGGCGCGGATTGCTTCTAGACCGCCAACAGAATCGCGCAGCCATTTGGCCACGAGACCCACCACGTAAATAGAAAAAGCTGGTGGCGTATTGAAAGTCGACCCCTTCGCCGCCTGTACTGCATACGACATCATGGAGTATTGGTCGGCGGGCACACGTGCAATTAGTTCATCCGACATAACCACGATAGTCACACCAGCGGGACCCATATTTTTCTGCGCCCCCGCATATATCATTCCGTATTTAGAAACGTCCGTCGGGCGGCACATAAAGTCACTAGAGCTGTCGCAGATTAGCGGTACATCGCCAGTATCTGGCTCAGACGCAAACTGTATACCTTGAATCGTCTCATTAGACGTGGTGTGTACATATGCTGCGCCTGGTGTCAGCTGGAGTTCATCCTGCCGCGGCATGTGGGTATAG
This sequence comes from Pseudomonadota bacterium, assembly GCA_002863065.1. GTDB lineage: Bacteria > Myxococcota_A > UBA9042. Next base: position 21,939 of record PKDL01000128.1, on the reverse strand, counting down.
GCGCCAGGCTCTCCGTCAAAGGCCACATGTACATGACCGGCTCTTTTTGCTTCTTTGATTGCCTTTGCCGCCCAGGTACCGACCTTGATGTAGTCCGCGGTCTTACCCGTATTGGCAAGGAAGTTCATCGCCACCATAGCAAACTGCGTCGATGCGCCGCCTTGGAGAAACAAGACTTTGTACCCATCTGGCACCGCAAGAAGAGTACGGATAGCGTCTTCAGCTTCTTCCAATACGTTAGCGAAGGCAGCACTGCGATGACTAATTTCGAGGACAGACGCTCCCGTATCACCAAATACAGGAAGGTCGGATTTGACCTGTTCAATCACCGATAAAGGCAACGTTGCAGGACCTGCAGAGAAATTAAATAAGCGCTCGCTCATGGGATTCCGCTCCTCCGTCAAAACGTTCAGAATATGTTGTCCCGGTGGACTTTGCTGTGATCGGATGCGCGAAACACGCACCATGGTGTTGGGCGCGGAGCATAACAGGTCAAGAGTCGGCTTTCAGCTTTCCCGCTACAGGATTTTACCGCTGCAGTGGCGAGAGCTTTTTCAGCTGAGCGGGACGTAGAAGAGTTCGCGGAAGAGACGCGTTGCCGTGAGCTAGAACATCACCTGTGCGAGGAGCGGAAAGATAATGAGGCTAGCTGCCATAATAGCAAGCGTCACCCCAACAGCTGCCCACGGATGATCTTTCCACGTCCATAATCCGTCAAGTGGGTCGCCGACGCGTTCTTCAGACGTCGTAGATGCTTCCGGAGCTGCACTCATTTAGCATTACCTCACAAGTAGCGCCTCGACCGTTTCTTGGTCGACGGCGGGAAAGTCGAAATCGTCCAATTCATCGCTATCAACCCAGCGGTAGTCAGCAATACCGAGCGTCCGAATGTTTTCCGATAGCAATCCACATAGGTATACATGAAAATCAATGATGTAGGCGTCGTATTCGCGAGTGACGCTGAACAGTTCGTCACCTACATGCACTCCGACCGCCATTCGCTCAGCAAGTTCCCTCGCAAGAGCTACGGCGTCGGACTCGCCCGGTTCAACCTTTCCCCCGGGAAATTCCCAGAGCAAAGGCATCGCAGCATCAAGCCGCCGCTGGGTAATCAGATACTTACCGTTGGCTTCAATTACGGCAGCGACAACTCGTATTCGCGGGAGCACGACGTCCATGGCAGCAGGTGGTATCAGGTCCGTTGGCAGGCGGCAAGCCTACCGGGTCATAGATTCTAGATGTACAACCACTTCGAGATGCGGGGTATGAGGGAACATGTCCACTGGCACTACGCGTTTGACCCGAAATTGCGACTCTGTGAGCTGATGCAGATCACGAGCGAGAGTACGCGGTTGGCAGCTGACATAGATGACGTCTTTTGGCGTTAGCGCACCTAACGCCTGTATCACCGATACAGCTAGACCCGATCGAGGCGGGTCTACCACCACGAGGTCCGGCATAAACCCTTCGCCGATCAACTCTGGTAGTACCTCCTCAACTGCGCCGACCCGTGTATCCACATGATCGGCAGACGCGAATGTTTTCTGAGCCGCAGACATTCCCGATGGCACGCGCTCCACCAGAACTGCTTTATGCATACGGTCCGCGAGCACAGCGGTGAAGAGCCCTGCTCCAGCGTATAAGTCGAGTAAGGTCTCGCAATGAGCAGGAACGAGTTGCGACACCACCTCCGCCAAGAGCCGCTCACCCGATTCCGAAGATTGAGAGAATGCCGTAGCACCTCGGTATAGCGTATAAGCTCCATAGGACTGCTCAAGCCACTCGGCTCCTGCGAGATGCTTGGTAACATCGCCAAGCATGGCATTCGTCGGCTCATCATGCAGATTTATCCAAACAGATGTGACCCCGAATGTTTCCAACCATGGGTCCACTAACTCTTGCCAATCACGAGAGCTCTCATCCGCCACGACCAGTACGAGTCCTACCTGCACACTCTTTTTTCTTCCGTTCACAGTACGAATCAGAATCGAACGCAACTCTCCTTCACCGGTCTGAGCATTCCAAGCCGTGACACCCGCCATATTGAGTGAATGGAGTACTGCGGCACGAATGCGCTCGATAGCTATATCTTGAACGGCACAGTACGTGACGGCCACTAACTCTCGACTTCTCGGCGCCCAGAATCCAGCGACAAGCTCGCCCTGTTGCACGCCGACAGGCATGTGGGATTTTGTGCGATACCCATAGCTTTCTACTGTCGCTACCACGCGTTCTACGAGATTTGACGATACCAAGTGCTCCAGTTGACCGATGAGCATTCGTCGCTTGTGAAATCGCTGAGATTCAACGCTCGCCATTTGCCAAGGACAAGCCCCACACTGTGCTTGAACCGCGCATTGGGGCTCTGCCCGTTCACTTGATGCATCGAGTAATTCGATACCATGCGCTATGTCGGCCGCTCTCCCACGATGAATGAGTCGTACCCGCCAGCGGTCGCCTGGAACAGCGTTCAATACCTTCACCGGTCTGTCGGCATAATCGCCGACTCCGAAGCTGCCGCTAAATTCATTAATGGCTAACTCGAAGTCGCTCATAGCAACTGCTCGAGGGCGCTAAGGTATAGTGAGGGGTCAGGTTGCTCCCGAGGACGGAATTGCCCCCCCGACCATGTGCCTGCAATACAATCAGGGCGTCCAGATAGCACCACAGCGGAAACCAACTCATGCATTGGCACTCCGACAAGGGCCGGATGCGTCGTATCAAGTTCAAGCCAATTGGTAGGCTGCCCAGCAATTACGGGTTCTGTGCAGGCGTCTAGGATGGAGCCTGGATCCACTACTCGTCTCGCTTGTGTCCTATTGCGCTCGTTAAATTCAAGCATTCGAATTTCCGCAAAGGGATCGATTACCACGTTGGAGTCGCTACCGATTGCAAGCCTCACGCCGGCATCCAACATCTCGCGCAATGAGGGAAGGCCGTCACCCAAGCTCCCTTCTGTCGTCGGACAAATACAAGCGGTCATACCCGCCTCCCCTGCCCGTTTTATCTCCCTGTCCGACAAATGCGTCATGTGCACACCCACGACATGTGAATCCAAGGAATCAGCAATAGTGGCAAGTGGCCGTTGCCCGTACCGCTCCAAGCTATAGTTCACTTCCCGGGGTTGCTCGGCAATGTGCATATGGCATTCCATTCCATGGTCTTTGGACCATCGGATGGCCTCTGAGACTTGGTCGGGAGTGCAAGCGCGAATGCTGTGCGGGGCAAGTCCTATTGATACCGGTACTTCCGACGCTAAGCGTGTAGTCCAGCGAAAGGCGGTTTCAATATCAGGGTCGCAAAATCGCTGTTGTGTGGTCTCAGCAACGGAAAGATACAAAACACGCAATAATGTCATGGAGATTCCAGCGGATTGACCGGCAGCAATCACACGTTTCGCCATTTCATTGGGGTCCGAATACGGCGTGCCCGAACGCCCATGATGAATGTAGTGAAATTCCTTCACGCTCGTATAACCGGCCGACATCATTTCATGAAAAGTGTAGCGGGCAATAGATTCTAACCTCTCGGGATCGAGTCTATCCACCACGCGGTACATCGACTCGCGCCAAGACCAAAAGGTTGCTCCAGATGTTTGCCGTTCACCGAGACCACGCATTACGCGCTGAAATACATGACTATGGGAATTTACGAATCCAGGCATCCAGACTCGATGTTTACGCGTAACCGCCATCTCATCGACGTCTTCTCCTACCGATTGAAGCGTTCCGTCCGCCAACATGGACACCACCATATTGGAGTGAAATTCCCCGTTGACCAGTACTGCGTCTGGTCGAAATTTTATCATGCGGCAAGATGGCCGGGCTGAGGGATCGTCATCCCCATAACGACTGGACCAACAGGCATCACCGGAGGTGCGTAGGTCGGTACTGGTCCCATACCCATCACATTATTGACCATTTGGGTTGGCAGCCAAGCCATGAATGCCGCCGATAATGCAGTCCCTATCGCGTGTGCGACCGAACTAAACTGACCTTCTGAACCACCGCCCGGAAAGTGGTTCTCCATCGCTTGTTTCAACGCCGAGGGTGTCATCTTCGTCATTCCTGCCGAAGTGCAGGACACAAGCGGAAATGGTGTATTGGGCATGGGCGGGGTCACCGGAGCTGGGAATGCAGCGAAGGCGGGATATGCCGCCATGCCGGGGATGGTGACTTGATCTGCCCAGGCTTTCCAGCATTCCGAAACACCGTCTGCGACTGCGTCACGCCATGTCTTGCGATAGCTAGTTGCCGACGGATAGCTCAACATTTTGATATCAGGTGCGATCGGTGGCGCGAATAGACACCCTGGCGACCCATTGACAATCATTGCGTTGATCGTGAGATTTTGGAACTGTGCTTTTGCACGCCAAAGATCTACTGCAGATTGGATTCCATCGAGCATCGTATGCGTGAATTCCTTGAAATCCTTTCCAAGGCTTTTGCACTGGCGCACATGGTACTCATTTGTCGAAACCGCCCAGAAATAACAGCCTGGTTCGGGCACACCCAAATGTTCACTAGGCTTGAATGCATCCCTGTACATCTTTGCATCCTCACCTTGAGGCTGCTTCCAGTCGACAGCCAGCTGTCGGAACTGCCCGACGAACGTGGCGTCGGCCAGAGGCTTCATCGGTACGGCGAAACTTGGCATGTTCGCAATCTCCAGGTGGGCACTATCTGCAAGCCCCTATAGTGTAACCATAAGGACACCAAAGGGCCAAGTGTGGAAGCCTGGAGATGTCCTAATGCGGCTTGAAACTCACCCGACGCTATCAACTCGCTACCTATCTGTATCCTCGAATTCGTCGTCCGCTACTTCGGCTTGTTTCGCTTTCTTCTGTTTTCGCTTGGACGCCTTTTTCGCCTCTAGGGCCTTCTGCTTTTCAATCTCCTCAACGCGCTCTTTAAGATGCCGCTTCTTTTCGGCCACAGCTGCTTTCTCACTTTGCGCGAGCTCCCAGGCCCGACGTTCATCCGCTGTCATCGCGTCAATACGTGCCTGCTCTACCCAGGAACCATCATTCAGAATAACGTCCTCCCGATCGAAGCCTTCAATGAGTGCTCCATCGGACGCACGAGTCTCGGACGCGTCGATATCACGGCTTTCTCTAATGCCATGAAGGCCAATGCCTGCCTGCTGGATCCGGCGTTCAAATTCTACCAACTGCTCTTCTGTGATCTCATCTACACCTAACTTCAGTGCTTCGCCGGCACGCCGGCGGCGCTCGATAGCTTCCCGCTCAAGCAAATCACGCCATTCCGTAATCCCCATGTCCTGAATATCTATTTCGACGTGTGGGTACTGCGCGAGCTCCCCTGCATGGCGCATCGGCAATACACCGCGCCAAACCATCCAAAGCTTCTCCGCTTCCCGGTCAATCACGAGTGTATCGAACGATACGTCGACTCGCTCCCAGCCATCTCCTCGGTCGAGACGCGTATATGGGACCGCACCGGGCAGTTTGAAATACGTCTTTCCAGACGCGTCAAGATTCTCCAAGAAGACGTCTTCATCCCCGGCAAGGTGCTCTACCTGCCAGCCTAATGGCGCCGCATTATGTACTCTCGGGTCCATTACCTGCGGCGTCCGGTCCATTATGGACTGAATTACTTGAAGCTGCTCTGGATTGTTCGGGTCGAGTTCAATGAGCTGTTTATCTTGCCGAAGCTGTTGTTCATCGAGCTCGCCCGGAAGAAAGCCGGAGAGATGAGAACGGGGTGACCAGGACCGGCTGACAAACCCAAAACCCGCGGGCTGAGGGATCACCGGCAGATGCAGAGTGGCTGGATCAATCGGGATATCTTCTGGTTTGAGTAAATGGCGCGGATTTTCAATTTGCGGCAGCTGTAACCCATCGAGACTCTCTCGACAGTTACGAAGAGCGAAGCCCTTTCCTACAAAGTTCGTGGGGCATGGAATTCGAGGGAACTCGCCATCTGTCCACTCCACTTCCTCATCGGGATCCAGCCCGAGTGATTCGTAGTACCGCACCCTCTCACGTCGTTGAACCTCAATCCATGCATCATCCGCCAGGATTTCATCGCCCTGGTCAGCGCGTTCAATGCCTCGCGCTCCATCCTCCTGGCGATTTGCATGACGGCTGACCTGATACTCTCGGCGCTCCTCAAGATAGGCCTCCGTGAGTTGCTTTGCTTCGTCCGCAAGTCGCGCTTCATCTATCCTTTCCGTTCCATCGTGGTCGCGTGCAGTCTGTGACACCGATGCTTCCAACTGCTCAGCTAGTCGTTGCTGTTCCTCACGTGCTTCCCGCTGCTCCGCTTCCCACAATTCAGCAAGATCTAGAATCATCGTTCCTTCCGACGATTTGAGACGGCGGCTACCCAGCTCAATTTCGAGCTCTTCTTCCGGAGCATTGCTGATATCGCGTATGCCGTGAAAGAAATAAGATCGTAGGTCGGACCCACCAGCAGCGTCCTGATTATTTTCCTCGGGAGACGCTGCTGCATCGGACTCAGCTTCTTTGGCAGCAGCGGCGTCTAGCGCTGCTTTCGCTTCATCTTCCTGCTTCTTTTGCTCTTTTTTCTTCGCCTTTCGAACTGCACGCCGAAATGCAGTTGGATCCTCAGGATAAAACGTTGCTATCCCACCGTATGCATTGCGATATGTCAGTTCAACGGTCTCTACAGGAGCCGGTTTCGAGAACAAGGGCGGCTGCGGCTCGGGCGGACGGTTTTTTTTGGCTTTACCCGGTGGAACGAAGCGGACGGTACGTGGTCCAAAAATGCGTAAGTCCTGGCGATATTGCCCAACACGAAGGGATACATCCCATTCCGTGGATGGCGTGCCTCCAGGCGCATATGCCTTGCCGTGGAAAATCACATCCTGCTTCAGCTTCCAAGGCGCAAGATCGGACTCGTACTGAACGGCAGATTCAAATGGGTCGGCTGTACCATCAAATTCATCACCAAGGGCGATGTCATCCTGTTCGTCCGCAACGTCACAACGCGCTTCGACCACGTCGATAGCGTACGTTCGCTTCACGACCACAAGCAGTGTCGGAGCGCCCTGTGCATCTACTGTCGGATAAAACCCTGTCTTGTATCGACTTCGTTCGAACATTGTTTCCTTTTGTCATGCAATCTCGGATTGCGTGAGAGCACATCAACGACCGTAGCCATCGTCTTCATGGGAGAATCTTTCCTGGATTTAATAACGCATGGGGATCGAATGCGTGCTTTACGCGCGTCATTATATCGACCGCCATTCCATGCTCTCGCTGCATATATCGTCGATTGCCCAAACCCACGCCATGACCGGCAGTACAGGTACCACCTCGATCCACCACAAACTCAATCACATGGTCCTTCACGTCGTTGGCTACCTCCCATCGCACGAAGTCATCTGGTGATTCTTGGATATAAAGATATAGGATTCCCATGCCCACATGACCGAATGTGTATAACTGCACCGATTCACTGGCAGCAAGCATGGTTGCTAGTTCGATAACCTCGGAGAACAAGCTCAGGGGAAATGCAAGATCCGCTCGAATCGTAGCGGTGCCTGGGTGCATTGTCCGCACTGCTGTAGTGACCCTCGATCGCAGGGCCCATGGGTCACCTTCTACTTCAAGAACTCGAGCTCCATTTCGACGAAGAATGGACTCAATATGGTCTACCGTCCCGGACACCGCAGACTCGCTCTCCTTATGAACTTCTAAAAGCAATGCCGGTGCCAAAGGGAGTTCAGAATTTTGAAGGTGACTCAGGGCTGCTATGCACTTCGAATCGAGGTACTCACATGCAGCGAGGTCGACCCCTGCCGCAACGAGGTCTGTAACAGCGGCTGCACATTCCTGCTCGGTGTGAAACGTAAATCCCGCTGTCCAGGTGGCGACCGGAGGATGGCAAAGCGCAAGAGTGACCTCCGTTATCACCGCGAGCGTACCTTCGGAACCGACAATGAGTGATGTAAGGTCGTACCCCGATGATGATGTAGGACATTGATGCCCAAATCGTACCACCTCACCTACTCCGGTTACGGCAGTGAGACCGAGGACTGAACTGCGCGCTCCGCCATACTTGAGCGAATACGCACCAACCGCGTTTTTAGCAACCACCCCTCCGATGGTGGCTCGGCTATGAGACGCACCGATAAGCATTGGAACGTTGAGGTCGTACAAACGTAGTGCTGCATTCAAGTCATCGCAGATGATGCCGGGTTGGACCTTGCAAAGAAGGTCGCCGGCGCGAATCTCTAACACAGCGTTCATGCGACTCATGTCGAGTACCAGCCCCCCTTTTATCGGTATGGCGTTGCCTTCGACAGAAGACCCAGTGCCTTTGGCAGTCAATGGAACACGATGCTCTCGGCACATACCGACCACCAGCATCACGTCTTCAGTCGATTCTGGCCACACCACTACCCCGGGCAGAGATGGATGCATATCTGATGCGTCACGACTGGCGCGTATACAATCGGCTTCGCGCGTCGAGACATTTTCATTGCCTAAAATCTTGGCTAGCTGAGCCGCTAGGTCGTTTATCGGCACATTCGGATCCTTCCGCAGGTCACAAAACTACTTGACCGACATTCCTAGACGCCGGCGTGCAAAATTCCGGTACAAGGCACGGCTAGGCTTCAACTTCATTGCCCGCTGTATCGCACGCATGGAGTTTTTTCGGTCACCCTGTCTTAGACGTACTTCGGCTAGTAAATAATGCGCGTACGCGTCCTCATCGTCTAGCGATAGAGCCGTTATAATTACGCCACTGATGTCGTCTGCGGGTACGTCATGACGAATCATAAACGCCGCTTTCGATAGGAGTGGGTCCATGCCTCTCGGATCGCGCAGAGCCCACTCATCGAACAACGCCAGAGCCCGTTTCATGTCGCCCTGTAAGGCAATGGCCTGGGCGTTCCAATATAAAAACTCCGACCGGAACTCCGTATCCTTGAAGCGTTTTTCCATGGCAGCGTAATGGGTACTGCCGCGGCGGCCGTCCTTCAATACACGTACAAGATACCGTCCCCACACACGCGCTGCCCGACCGCCAATGGTGCCTGTCTTGGCCATGAGTACTTCAAGCGCTTGTTTTGCCGGTTCAATGTCGCCCTGTGCCAATCGTGCTTGAGCTAACCGCAGTTGAGCATCCAAATCACCTGGAGCCTCGGCTAGCCTCTGTTCAAGAATCCCAATTGCCTGCTCACCAGCCATCGCCGTCTTGACCGCGCTGAGCCATGATTCCTCACCAGAGTATCCCTCCACTCGTCCAGTCTCTTGCCCCTTCGCATCCAGAATCAGAAGTGTCGGTAAATTGAGAACTCGATATTTTGCGGTAACTCGTTGACCCACTGGCTGGTCAAAATCGACCATGACCCCACCGGCCTTCTCGAGCAGGCGATGGCGCTTATCCGTAGCTAATATATCGAATTCCAGCTGGTTGCATGGGCCACACCAGGCCGCATGGACATAAACTAAGAGGGGGCGTTTTGTTCCAGAAGCAAGTACCTTTTCAGGGTCTCCTTCCGCCCATTCCGGCCCGGCCATGAAGACAATTCCGGCGAGAAGTAGAGGAATCACTCAGCGCTCCTTTGGATATACGAAATCTCTTTTGGGCAAATAGTGTAGCCATACAGTCGCAGGAACACCTAAAACGATGCACGTGAACGTCGAGTTCCGCTACTTTCCGAAAAGATAGTCGACCACGGACAGGAACATGCCGGCACAAAACCACGTAAATCCAAGTCCAAATACGGTGTAGACCACGAGCCGGTACTTCCGTAACTTCGGGTCGTATCCGCGCTTAGCCGAATCGACGAACTGCCCTTTGATTTCCGATGGACTGCTTTTAGTTGGTTCACCGCCGTTCATACTAATGCACTACCAGTCCGGTACGGTCACAGGCAAGGCGTGGTCCCGATACCATTCGATAGTTTTTCGCAAGCCGTCTTCAAATGTCACGACGGCGCGCCAATCCAACAACGCTTCTGCGCGTGACACATCGAGACAACGACGAGGTTGACCATTGGGCTTTTCGGTGTCCCAGATAATATCACCTTGATAGTTCATCAGGCGCGCGATCATAGTCACAAGGTCAAAGATACTTATTTCAAAACCCGCACCAAGATTTATGGGTTCATCGGTGTCTAATCGTTCTGCTGCAGCTACGATTCCCCGAGCCGCATCGTCGACGTACAGAAATTCTCGCGTAGGACTTCCATCTCCCCAGCAGGTCAACTTCGATAGACCAAGGCTCTGAGCGTCATAGACCTTTTTTATCAGGGCTGGAATTACATGCGAGGACCCTGGAACAAAATTATCTTCAGGACCATATAGGTTGACAGGTAGGACATAGCTCGCGTCGAACCCGTACTGCGCTTTGTACGCCTGCCCCATGACTAATAGCGCTTTTTTTGCGACACCATACGGCGCATTCGTCTCTTCAGGATAGCCCTCCCAAAGAGCCGACTCCTGAAACGGGACCGAGGTAAATTTGGGGTAGGCGCAGATGGTACCGATCGTGAGGAATCGCTCCACCCCACCGAGTCTCGCTGCCTCCATGAGGTTCACCCCCATGATGACGTTGTCATAGAACAATTCGCCGGGTCGCTCTCGATTCAATCCAATCCCGCCAACGCGTGCTGCGAGATGTATAACGAGATCGACTCCATCAACCACCCTTCGACATCGGGTCGCGTCCCGAAGATCGCATGTACTCGAGCGAGGCACCCGCATGTCACCAACACCCATCGACTCCAGCTCTCGGCATACTGCCTGTCCCAGAAAGCCAGCGCCTCCGGTCACAAGCACCGTTTTGCCCTTTACCGCATATGGCGCCATTAGATGTGTCTCTTCTGTGATAGGGCGTCGTAATCAGATTTCACCATAATATCGACCAGCTGTTCGAAGCTCACTTCCGGCTCCCAACCCAATGTTTGTCTGGCCTTGGTAGGATCACCGATTAGTAGGTCGACCTCTGTGGGTCTGAAATATCGTGGGTCGATTTCGACGTAGTCTTGGTAGGACAACCCAAGCTGACTGAAAGCAACGTCCACAAATTCACGGACGGAGTGCGTCTCTCCAGTAGCCACTACATAGTCGTCGGGTGTATCTGCCTGCAGCATCATCCACATCGCACGCACATAATCGGGGGCATAACCCCAGTCCCGACGAGCCTCAAGGTTACCCAAATACAATTTCTCCTGTAGCCCAAGTTTGATAGCCGCTGCCGCGCGGCTAATTTTTCGGGTCACAAACGTTTCGCCGCGCCGCTCACTCTCGTGATTGAATAATATCCCGTTACACGCATACAGGTCATATGCTTCGCGATAGTTCACGGTCATCCAATAGGCATAGAGCTTAGCCGCCGCATAGGGTGAACGCGGATAGAAGGGAGTCGTTTCCGTTTGCGGCACCTCCTGTACCTTGCCATATAGCTCACTACTGCTCGCTTGATAGTATCGCGGCGACAGACCTACATCGCGGATGGCCTCCAATAAACGTGTTGCTCCAAGTCCCACGACGTCACCGGTATACTCAGGAATATCGAAACTGACTCGAACATGCGACTGAGCAGCTAAATTGTAGATCTCGTCTGGTTCTACTTTGGCAAGAAGCCGGGCTAATGCACTGCCATCCGTCATGTCACCGTAATGGAGAAACATGTCGACACCATTGAGGTGGGGATCCTGGTAGATGTGGTCGATCCGTTTAGTATTGAACGTAGATGCCCGTCTGATAATGCCGTGCACTTCATAACCTTCTCGAAGTAGCAGCTCGACCAGGTAGGATCCGTCTTGCCCGGTAATTCCAGTGACCAATGCCTTCTTTTTACTCAACTTGATACCGCCTTCTGTGGTTCTGGGCTCCGCTTCATCACGACAATGACTCGTTGGTGTTCTGAAACACCATCTCGGATCAAAACGTCAATATATTGAGCGGGAAGTGCAGACGCGACACGCTCAGCCCACTCGACAATGGCAGTCGCGTCGGATGTCACGAAGTCGCGGAAGCCCACCGCCTCTAGCTCATCTATGTCGGATAATCGATAGACGTCAAAATGATGAATTGGCCAGCGTCCGACATACGAATTGACGACGGAATAGGTAGGAGACGTGATAGGCACGGTCTCCGGAACGTCTAATGCACGACATAACGCTCGGGCAAAGACCGTCTTTCCGGTACCCAAATCACCATTGAGTGCGACCAAGCTCCCCGGCTGGAGTGTCTCCGCGACTGCATACGCCAGCGCAATCGTCTCATCAACCGAGTTACAGATGTATTCGCGGTCAAAAACTATTGGTCTCACAAGGTCCCCGATACTGCCGCAGTATCATCCGCCCCCAGCCCACGCCCAGGAAAGCAAATCCATGCGACCGCATAACAAAAAAGTACCGCGAGTAGAACGACACTAAACCCATAGTATGTGATGAGCATTTCTGCTCCCACCGCAGCAATTACCCCGGTCGCTCCGTTGATAGCCCAAGCCCACGGTACAAGGCTTTGAGATTCCGCCCGTGCGTTCAGCGTAGCCAAGGCCGTAGGAAACGGAAATCCCAGGAAGAACGCCAGCGGAATGATGAGCAGGACTGCAATGATGCCGCGGACCGCAGTGGATAGTCCCAGAGCAGCTAATATGATTGAATCCAGAAACAGGAGATATAAAGCAACGGTTGTAATGATGCCTAACGCAGCGATTTTTATCGCAGTTGTTCCCCGTCCGATAAACCGACCCGCGTATCCACTCCCGATACCAGAACCCACAAGAATCGCTGCGAGTACGATGGTGACCGAGAAGATAGGGTTCGCTAGTAGAAGGGTCAGCTTACGAATGAGCACCATTTCTGCTCCCATGAAGCCGAACCCCAAACATGCAAAAAATAGCAGCGTACGAATTTTTCTCGGTGCTCGCCGGACACGAGTCCGCGCAAAGAGCGGTACGACGACGATCATAAGCGCAAATATGAATGCTTGAATCAGGGTAAACCAATGCAGGTATGCACCCCAGAGCTCCACGGGTATATGCCGGATCGAGTGTAGCCAGCCGGTATCTGCAGCCGCAGTTTCGTTGGCAGAATCTGGTGATTCAACCCCGAAGCTGTCTCTGTTTTCCGCATTGAGCTCGTCGTCGTTTGCATCGCCATCAAGACCACCTGGATTGGCAGCGACGTCATCAGACGCGGAAGCACTTCCATCCGGCCCGCCGAGGTTTGCATCGACCTCGCTATCCGCGAAATCATCGCCATCGAGTCCACCGGGGTTCGATAAGACTTCATGCTCAGACGCAGTATCCTTCTCAGAGCCAACCGCATCGCCATCGAATCTGCCTGCGTCTAACCCAATTTGACTTTCACTAACCACCGCCTTCACGGAGTCTGCCGAAGGACGCGGTGCGGCCGATTCCAGGGCCTCCACTGACTTCCGTTGATATTCCGATAAGCCCTGAGACGTCCTACCAGTGACCACGTGCCCAAAGTATGGCCGGTCATCCTGAGTAGGCGAGATATCAAACAGATATTCCGACATAAATTCTTGGCAGGCGTCAGCACCCATCAGACATGACTGGGCGGCATCGGTATAGGTCTCATCCAGCAGCACAGTGAATAGGTTCGTCTCACGTTTTTCTATGCCAGGCACATACGATAAGTCGAAGCTGCGCTGATGTGCCCAACTTCGAACCTGAGATACCTCCGTCGCGGTGAATCCGCTGGGTTTCACTACCAATAACCCGAGAAAGGTATCGCGTATGAATACAACACTGTCTTTCGGCGATTCCGCCGCCACATTGCGGAGTGCAGCCGCGATCGTTGGAATGAGACGAATCGCTTTCCAGGGCGGAACTGAAAGCCGCATAGTCACCGCGATCATCCCATCCTCTGTTAGCGCGTTCAGATACGTTTCAAATGCTTCAACGGTCAGCAGATAAGACTCGGAATGGCCGGGAGTCGAGGACACCGATAGACCAGATGCATCTAGCCCGCGCATCATGACGAGGTCGAAGGACTCTGTTGCAGTCTCAGCCACTGCCCTCGACTCACCGACGGCCACCGCGACCTCAGGTCGCTCCACCAGACCACCGTTATAATTTCGGTAGGCTCTCATCAGGTCGAGAAAGTGGGGGTTTGTAGTGACGCCACGAACTTTTTTCGCGCCGTGGTGCAACGCCTCAACAATCGACTCTCCACCAGCCACCTGCAATAACAGCACATTCGGTGCCGTTAGAAGGTTGTAAGGAAGCGCAGACAGCAGCCAATCGAGGTATCGCGCATCCGTATCGGTCAGCTGGCGGGCGAGCGACCCCACCTTCTCTCCGTCAACAAATAATGCATGCTGCTCTGGCGGCGACACACCAAACGGCGTACCAGCCGACAGCCCAGGTGCAGTCCTCTCGGAGCGTGACGACACGAGCTGAATAAATCCCATGGGCCCGTACCGTTCATCGATCACTTCGGCACCGCTAATATCGCTCGTTCGTAACGTACCCAGAATGCCTTTGTATTCGTTAAATTTTATATCCCCTGAACTGAAAGTATATCCGCAGCAAAGCAGCAGAATGGTCATTGCAATGAGTCGCTCTTTCTGAATACGAGCCACTGCGACTGCACCGAGTCCAATCGGCACCATGGGAACCAGTGGAAGGAGACGCGGTGGAACGTAGTACAACACTGCAAGTAGAATGATTGCACCAACACCGGACGCTGCTAAGTCAGCAAAGTAGAGTCGATGCACGTCCCGAGCAAAGCCTACCAATGTCACTCCAATGAACAGACTCGCGGTAAACACGGGAACCAGAGCTGTAACGTAATACACAGCCAGCCATTTCGCATGCTCTGGTTCCGCCAGCATTTTACCCGGTACGAAGGGGACGGACTGCTGTATCAGATGTGCCACCAACAAAAGGGGAGGCGTAATGGCCGCTGACCAAAACAGCACCGTATCGCGATGCTGAATCGCCAGAGAACGTAATACCGTGAGTAGCGTTCCAGATAAGCCAAACCCAAGCATGGCCACCGATATGACCATTGCTCCAAATGAGGCATAGGATTCGATTGCGAATAATCGCATGAGGACAATCTGGTATGCGAGTACACCAGCTGCAACGAGTGCGATCCCTATGTAGTGTGCAGGCTCAGACCGAGTATTCATGACTGCGGACGCTACCTTGGCCGCGGGCTAGACGCCAGCCTGCACGATATATCTTTGCAGAGACAGCCCCCAAAAAAAGGGGCGGGTCGCCGATTGACAGACGGACAACGCTAAGCCCAATAGTGTTGGGAACGCTAGAGTCAATCCACGTCCATTCACACACCGGGAAAAGATATGGCCAAACTGCTCGTTGTTGATGACGAAAAAGACATGCGCACGTACATGAAAGTCGCACTCGAGAAACATAGCCATTCAATCACGCTCGCGGACGGGCCGTCGGAAGCGGTCGGCTGTCTCAAAGATGCAACGTTTGATGCAGTGCTTTTGGATATTGACATGCCGGAAATGGATGGCGTCACCTTCACCCGAGTGCTTACTAACACCCCCACATTGCTCGGGCACCCTGACGTACCGATCGTGTTGGTTACTGGCCGCGACGACCCCGGTATCATCGGCGAAAGCTTTGATGCCGGAGCGCGCTACTTCCTTCGTAAACCCTTCTCACCAAAAGAACTCCTGCACGCAGTTCAGCTAGTCCTTGAGGCCTAGCTCAGAAAATAGTTGCTTCACCGGATATGTGTAGGATGTGATGCACAACACAATTTGTGTCAAATGAGGCTAAAATAAGCCGAAGTATTGCAGTGAATGAGGTTTTGCTTCATCCACAGATGCAGAGTCACGTTTTGCAATGCACCATACGGCATCGGTATTGTGGTTCGGTCCCATCTTGGAGAGAAAGTCATGCGTGCGCGTTCATTTTGGATAGTTATCCTGTGTGCCACTCTCGGAGCAGCATGTTCCGAGAACACTGCGGAAGTGAGCCCTCCGGTCACTGGTTCGAGCGAAACCGATAACACGGATGCTGACGACGCAATCGACGAACTAGATGGTACCGATGACGAACCAGAAGATGTATCGGTGACGGATGCGGGTGATACTGCGGTAGGTAACCCTGGAGCCTGCTGTCTCGGCACCACGTGTCGCGACCTCCGCGAAAGCCAGTGCAACGATGCAGGAGGTGTGTTTAGAGGCGAAGGCAGCTCATGCGCCGCAACCAATTGCTCCGTGGGTATCTGTTGCGAAGGCCAAAGCTTGGCAACGTGCTCGACCAAAACACCTGCCACCTGTGCACAATCGAATGGACAGCACCTCGGAATAGGAACGACTTGTAGCGAATCGGCCTGTTCCCAAGGAAATACGGGGGCGTGCTGCACGCTCACCGGATGCAGTGACACGACCCCAACCGGTTGCTCGGACGCCGGTGGCACATTCAGAGGCGCAGGGTCAACATGTGACGACACGCTTTGCGGCCCTAAAGACGGCGCATGCTGCGTCGGGGGTGACGGTTCTTGCGTACTCACAACAAATGAAGCGGTCTGTGGCGACGTTGGGGGCGATTTCCAAGGTACGGGTACGAGTTGTACTCCTGGACAATGCGGTGGCGGCATACGACCTTGCTGCCTCACCAGCGGAGAATGCGCAGTGCTCAGCGGCACAGACTGTAGCGCCCTCGGTGGGACCAGCAATGGTGATGCGAACACGTGCAGCAACGCGGGCTGCGGCGACACTGGTGCATGCTGTATGACCGGAGGAACAACCTGCTTCGATATCACAGACGGCTCATGTGACAGCGCGAACGGTAGCTTCCTTGCGAATGCGACCTGCAGTGTAACGGACTGCGGTGACGTCATCGGTGCGTGCTGCAGACCTGATGGAACGTGTGCGGAAACGACATCGACTGCGTGCGCATCACCGGCCGTAGGAGGCACCCATCAAGGGGCAGGAACGTCGTGCGACGACCCGGGATTGCAGTGTGAGCCTGTCGGGACCCCTGGAGCATGTTGCCTGCCCAACGGCTCTTGTGACGACCTGACTCAGGGTGATTGCACCGCCAGCCTCGGGCTGTTCGAGGCAACTGGCCAATGCAGCAATACTGTGTGCCCAGAACCCAATGGTGCGTGCTGTAAACCCGACGGCACCTGCGCCACGACCACGATGAACGAATGCTCCACTTCGTTGTTTGGATCGTACGAAGGTGCAGGTACTGACTGCTCGGCTGTCACCTGCCCGGAGCCAGAGAATGCTGCATGCTGTCTCAATAACGGTGACTGCTCTTTGCTCGCTATCGTGACATGTAAAGGCCTCGGTGGGGCGCCCATCTCAGGGATCTCTACCTGCGCCAACGACCCATGTACAGACCAAGTCGCGTGCTGTAATCAGGGCAGCTGCTCGCTGACCCTGCCAAGCGACTGTGTTGCGGCGGGGGGTGAAACGCAGGCTGCTGGAGTCGATTGTGCCTCGGCGGGCTGCGATGACGTACCCGCTGCATGCTGTCTACCGAACGGACTCTGCGGTAATAAAACGCTCACTGAATGCACATTGGATGGCGGTCTGAGCACAGCCGGTAAGACATGCGCGGAAGTAAGTTGCCAAGCGGCGGTGAGCGGTGCGTGCTGTCAGCCCGACGGGACGTGCACCGAGGTGGGACAGCTTCAATGCATTGCAGTGTCAGGTTCGTATGCCGGTGACAATACGAGCTGTGGCGGAGATATTTGTGAGTCGGCGGCCATCAACGGCTGTTGCCTACCCAACGGAACATGTGAGTCGCTGTCGAAAAGCGATTGTAGCGCCGGCCTCGGCATTCCCCTACCTGCCGGAATCGAATGCGCCGCCGATACCTGTACGGGGCTCGACGAGAATATCGCATGTTGCTTCGCCGACGAGTCATGTCAGGAAGTTTCGATTACGAACTGTTATGACGCGGGAGGCAATGCGACGGTGGAGTCCGTCTGCGGCGTAGACACTTGTGCCAGCAAAGGTGCTTGTTGTTTGGACAATGTCTGCCAAGTCAAGACGCAAAATGGCTGTAGTGAAACGGAGGGCACTGTATTCCTGGGCGACATTCCCATCTGTGGACCAACCACGTGCATTGGTTCTCTTCAAGGGGCCTGCTGCACTCCCGATGGCGGTTGTATCGATACCGACGCCTCGAGTTGTGAACTCCTCTTCGGCGCGCTGGCCGATGGTGCGACTTGTGCAGAAACAGCCTGCTCCGGTCCAGGGGCATGTTGCTTAGACGGGGAGTGCTCCATATCGACGCTCACTCCATGTCTGGGCGACGGCGGTGACTTTTTACCCGGGGATGCTTGCACCATTG
This sequence comes from Pseudomonadota bacterium, assembly GCA_002863065.1. Taxonomy (GTDB): domain Bacteria; phylum Myxococcota_A; class UBA9042. Next base: position 3,670 of record PKDL01000128.1, on the reverse strand, counting down.
AGACGTGCGGGTCTCAATTCACCACTACGTGCTGCCTGCCTACCGGCACCTGCCAGCAGATCGCCCCAGACGCATGCGACTTCCTGGAAGGTACAACCGTATTCGGAGCCCCCTGTGCCCCCGGCGTTTGCAACGGAGAGGATTACGGTGCCTGCTGCAATCTCGATGATGGTACCTGCACCATGGGTACAACGAGTATGTGTGAGGCAGCGGGGAGCAATACGGTCCACCAGGGCCCACAAACGGACTGTGACACAGTGGACTGCCCCGAGCCCGCCGTACTCGGCGCCTGCTGCTTCGGAAACAGTACCTGTCAAAACCTGAGCGCCAGCGATTGCGTCGATGCCGGGGGTGGATTCAATGACTCGGGCACCTGCGATACGCCAGGTATCTGCGAAGCGGATCCACAAGGCGCTTGCTGTCTAACAGCGGGTGGGTGCCAGGAAATGGCCGAAAGCGAGTGCGCCGGAATCGGCGTGTTCTCTGGAGCTACGACCGTATGCGCACTCGCACAGTGCGGTGGAGCGAACGCGAACGATGCCGCAGTGTGCTGCGCAGAAGGCACCTGCGAAGTCACCACAGTGGCGGGCTGCAATGCCAAACAAGGTCAAACACTCGATTCACCCGGCCAATGCATTCCAGCCGGATGCACCCCATTGGAAAGTCTCGGCTGCTGCTCTCCGGATGGGACATGCAGTGCGTCTAACGAGTGGGACTGTAATGCGTTAGGCGGCGTTAATATTGGACTAGACTGCAGCGAGGCGCTCGCATGCAAACCACCTGGCGGCGCTGGTCCCTGCTGCTCGTCGGGAGGTTGTAGCATCACGAATACGCCGGATGAATGTGCGGCGCAGAACGGTATTTTCTCCGGATTCGGTGGAACCTGCGCCGACGTGAACAACTGCGCTGGTTATGGGAGCATTGGAGCATGTTGCGGAGCGAATCTGCTCTGCGAGGTCATATCGGAAGACAACTGCGTCGGATTATTTACGGCCAATACGAATTGCAGTGACGTGACCTGTAACGCTGCGGATATACCCGGAGCGTGCTGCATCAACCAGGGCTGTGAAACTCTACCTCTAGGCGAATGTATCGCTGGTGGTGGCCAATACAACGGGGGCTCATGTGACGACCCCGGCCAATGTGGGCTAACCGAGGGCGACGGAGCCTGCTGTACGGCCGCCGGTTGCGTGACTGCGTCGCTAGAAGACTGCAACGGCGAGTTCAAAGGAGTGGGAACGACCTGCGAAGACACAGACTGCGCGGGTCCAGAAGCCTGCTGCGGAGCAAATGGCTCATGCACTAACGTGCTTGCGTCCGAATGCAGTGCCTCTGGCGGTACCAGCGTGCAAGATGCAATCTGCTTCCAGAACCCGTGCGGAAATGGCGGTCCCGGCGCATGCTGCGACCCTGGCGCAAGCTGCACCTCCAAATCACAGTCCGCGTGCATTGCCTCAAACGGTGTGTACAAAGGCTCAGGAAGCAGTTGCGGTGGCGGAACATGCGACGACCTTGTGCTTGGGGCATGTTGCACCGACGGATTCTGTGAAGACGAGCTTGTGATCCAAGAATGCACTGTCAAGGGCGGAGAGTTTACCGAAGGCATTACCTGTGCGCAGTCTAATTGCGTTGCTCCCGATGGACTGGGCGCGTGTTGCATCGACGGCGAGTGCCTAGGCGTTCCCGGAGATGAGTGCCTAGGCTACGGTGGAACGCACTACGGCGGCGGAACTCAATGCAGTGAAGTCACCTGTGAAGTCGGCAATCCCGGCGCATGCTGCACCCCCACTGGATGCGAGATTCTGGCGCCGAATTCCTGCGCAATTGCCGGCGGTTCGTACAAGGGCATTGATTCGACGTGTGACTCCGTGACCTGTGAGGCCGTCGAGGTCCCTGGGGCCTGCTGCCAAAGCGGCAGCTGTACTGACTCCAATGCAAACGAATGTACAAGCTCGGGCGGCCTATTCCAGGGTGCGTTTACCGAATGCGCAGGTACGACCTGCCCAGCGGCAAATCAAGGGGCGTGTTGCTCCGGACCAAACGGCGACCTATGTAGCGATGAGACGCAAACGCAATGCGCAAGCATTGAAGGGACCTTCTCGGGCTTGGGTACATCATGCGAAACCCACGGTTGCGACAATGAGCCGTTGGCCTGCTGCTTAGCAACCGGAGGGTGCCAGAATCTTTCTCAGTTTGCTTGCACATCCCAAGGAGGCTCCGTTGTCGGTTCGCAATGCGTGCCTGGGGCCTGCCCAGGTACCATCGCATGTTGCTTACAGGGAACCTGTCAGGAAATCACAAACGAACTCTGCGCAGAGCTCGGTGGCAACAGCAACGGCCCTGAGAGCACATGTGCTACGTCCATCTGCAACGTCGTAGAAGAGCCCACCGGGTCATGCTGCCAAGCAGACGAAGTATGCGATGTCGTTACTGAAGAAGAATGCCTGAACCTCGGTGGCGACTGGGTCGAGGATGAGACGTGCGAAGGAAAGGATTGCAGCGATGAACCGAAAGGCGCGTGCTGCGATTCTACGGCGATGACATGTGAGGTGATCAAGGCCTCTGAATGCCTCGAGAAGCTTGGAAATTTTCTCGGCATTGATTCGACGTGTGAGGAGGGTGCATGCCCATTCCCAGGAGCATGCTGTGACCCCAACGGGTATTGTCTCGATGCGCCATCCTCCGTATGCGAGGGCCAAGCCGGAGTCTTTTTTGGGATGGGTACGACGTGCCAGGTCGACACGTGCGGACCGCTGGGGGCGTGCTGTCTACCGAATGGTGATTGTGATGACCTGGGTAACGAAACCACGTGCCTCTCTAACGGCGGACTTTGGCAAGGGTCAGGCACCCTTTGCAGCGAATTAAGCTGCAATCCGAATGTACTCGGTGCTTGTTGCCGTCTGGATGGACTATGTGAAGAAACCACTCAGGACGCATGCGACGCAGTGGAAGGCACCTGGACTGAGGCCACCCTCTGCACCGACGCAAATTGTGGGCCACCAACCAAGGGAGCATGCTGCACTTCAGGTCAGTGTGCATTGAAATCAGAGACCGCATGCACGGGTGATGGTGGCGACTTCTTCGGAATCGGTATTCCGTGTGGCGCCGTGCAATGTGGCCAAAACGGTGACGTCACCGGTGCATGCTGCCTGTCCGACGGGTCATGCTCCGAACTCGACGCATTCGCTTGTGCTGGATTGAATGGCGCATACAACGGTGACAACACTCAGTGCAGCGATGCGCAATGCGGGACGACCGGAGCATGCTGCTCGTCCGGCCAATGTTCTGTGACTACCGTCGACCAGTGTGATGGGGACTACGTGCCTGGCGAGCAGTGCCCGATTGCATGTGGCCCGAACGGTCTGTTATCAGCCTGCTGCTTCCCGAGCGGTACCTGTCAACAACTTGCGGAGTCAGACTGCACCAGCCAGGGTGGTGTCTCTTCCTTCTTCCAAACCTGCGGTGAGGTAAACTGTGAAATAGCCACTCAGGGCGCCTGCTGCCTGCCGGGGCAAGTGTGCGACATATACGACCAGAGTGAATGCACAGGCTTTAGCGGTGTGTGGTCCGGGCCGGGTTCGGTGTGCGAAAGTAATCCCTGCGGGTTTGAAGTACTCGGGGCCTGCTGCATTCCTGGCTTAGGTTGCGTATCGGAGCTTAGCGAAACGGT
>PKDL01000546.1 GCA_002863065.1 Pseudomonadota bacterium | reverse complement strand
CGTCTCAAAGATTCGTTACGGCCGACGGCCGATTTACAGATCAGAGCCCGGCGCTTTGTGGCGGACATTGCTCTCGCTCTGTCAGGAGCACAGCTGGTACAGCACGCACCCAGTGAAGTATCTGATGCTTTTTGTGCATCGCGTTTAGGTGGCGACTGGGGGCAAGAATATGGGACCCTCTCCAGTGCAGTCGCGTTTGAACGAATCATTGATCGTGCGCGGCCACGCATCGGTCAGGACTAGCGGCAGCCACAATGCTCGACATGCGGGTATTGGTGATGTGTTCCACGCCTTTCGAACATTACGCTCATCTTAAACGTTGGCTAGCTCGTCTACGGCGATAGTGCTAACGGTATGGCTAGATCACCTGGGTGTATTCCACTTCAGACAGGGTAAAGCGTTGCGAAGTTTATATTTTTTGCTTGGGGGCTTTCTGGTTGTTGGTTCTGCGTGCGGCTCAGAATCGACCGCTAATATAAGCAGCGGTGAGGACGTAAGTAGCCTAGGAGACACCGTGTCGGTCGAAGAAGACGCAGTGCCTACTGATGATACGGTCCCGTTGTCGCCTGACGTGCAAGAGCCACCGTCGACCGTAAAGTTAGTGGAATGGCCTGCATGTTCCGACGGTCAAACCCCCATAGTGATGGTGCACGGTTCTTTTGCATCCGGTGATACCTGGGTCTCTTTCGCTCGTCGATTTATGGCCAATGGATATTGTCCCGCAAGTCTTATTACCTTTGATTATAACTCCACATTTGGTCCTGCTGGAGCAACTGAAGACTTGGACGCTGTCATTGATGACCTTCTGGTTCGCACCGGGCAGACACAGGTGGACCTCATCGGCCATTCTCTTGGTGGCGCAATCGGTTATGATTATCTAGCGGACGCCTCCCGCGCAGCTAAGATTCGCCGCTACGTGCATGTGGGCGCCTCAAAGCAAGATGCCCCTGCTGACGCGGATACTCCAATGCTTAATCTTGCGAGCACAAATGACACTATTGTGGCGGGCAATGACGGTATTACTGGTGCGGAGAACGTTATCTTGACCGTCGAAGATCATTACGCGGTCGCGACGTCAGCGGCTGCGTTTACTGCGGTGTATTCATTTTTGACCGGTTCGGCGCCAGAGACCACGGACTGGTCACTTGAGAATGGTGCCATCGTCGCCGGAAAAGCACTGACGTTTGCCGAAAACCAGCCGCTTGCTGGTGGGACCGTCGCGGTATGGGAGGTGGATTCTACAACCGCGGAACGGCTCAAGTCGGAGCCTGATATGGTGCTTGAACTTGAAGCTGACGGCGCATTTGGCCCTTTGGAGATCGATCCAGCGGCGACCTATGAATGGGTTGTAAGAGCCGCATCGCCCGAGGCATTGGCGGTGCATTATTTTCGTGAGCCGCTCACGGGTCCTAATCCGTTTTTGTATCTGAGGTCGGTCCCGACTGCGGATAGTCTGGTTGGATCCTTGCTGGCGTCGATCCCGCTTTCTGACTCATCTGGCTTCTTCGTCCTATTCTCGGAATCACGGGCGATTGTGTCGGGGGACGATTCACTCACGATGAATGGGTTGGAACTGGCCACTGATACTCATGCGTCTCGTGAGAATTGCACGATCGCAATCTTTATTTACGACGAGAATGAAAACGGTCAGACGGAAGCTACACCGGTCGAATTATTCGCCGCATTACCGTTCTTTTCTGCACTGGATTACTTTGCTCCAGTAAGCCCACCAGAGACCGTTGTCTACCAGCTCAATGAACGGTCTCTCGCAGTTCGGACAGTGCCCGGTGAAGATGGAGCAGTAATCGCGGTATTTGACTAATCCTGTGTAGATACAATTCATTTGAGGTTGCCAGGTCACTATGCCGTCAGTCCCTATTTTGGGGATAGTCAGAAACGCTTGGAGATACGATTCTTGGCCGATTGGTGGCAAGGTCCGCTATGCTAGCGCCATGTCGACCCTGGACGATTATACCTTGTTTCGATTCTACTACTTAGGCTTCGATGCCGACTATGAGTATGGATTTCGGAACTTACATCATGCTGCCAGCCACTTTGACGTGGCGGTAGACGACTTAAAGCGCATGTTAGCAGACTGGCAACTTGATGCGGCTGTTACGAAGCGAGTGGATTACAATCTGGCTCGCGCCCACTCTGAGGCGCAAGTACTGTCCCTTGAAGGTGCGTCTATTCAGGAACGAGAGGCATTTTCTCAGCGAGCCTGGCAGGAGTTCCGTCAGGCCCGAGCCGCCGGACTTAGTGAGTCCATTATCGACCATCTCGATGTTGTCTCTGCATTTGATTTACCCGGCGATTGAGCTTGCCAAATTATCGATATCTGGTCGACACTAGAGTGGAATCCGGCCCGCTACAGGTAAGCAAAAATGACAGCTGATTACGAGTCCGAGGTGTCCAGTGGAGCCCCGCAGAGTGTCACCGCGCCGCTGCCACGGCCCCGTCTGCGAGCTCATGACAAGCTCAGAACACTGCCTTACGAAGAGGCGGCCGCGCGGCTGAGTCCTGCTAATGGCATGAATAGCGCTGCCGAAACGGGTCCGTTGGCTGAGTATCCGGCCTACAACCAAGCGCACCACAATCAACACGATGCGATGATTCGTCGTGTTGTCACATCATTCAATACATTGAAGCGATGGGACCCAAGCCACCCGCACTATCTCGATCCAAACCTGGTGAAGGCGTGGGCACTTCAGGAATCTGGAGGCCATGCGACGATCTTCAGTACCGGCGATATGATGCAGATGAATAACCCTGGTGACTGGGCGGAGGAGAAAAGTCATTACCTTGGATTAAGTCGTCGGACGCGCCTCAAGCCGGAGCAGAGCCTCACTCATGCCTTACACTGGGCGTACTACAAAGGTGAGGTAACGAAAGCATTGGGGCCGAATGGCGAACTCGCGGGACCGGGCTGGTACCGAACCAGACGGGGGAGTCGCGGAGTAGCCATCCCAGGGTATCAGTCCAAATTTGTGGGTTGGGAGACTGCGTTAACGAAATACAATGGTGGTGGTGTTGCCGACTACCATGGTGATATCACTGAGATCTATGAGTCAGGCACCGTTCCCACGCAATGAGTTGGGAACCGAACGACGCTAGCTACCACGGTTACGGCAGCGTCTGAACCAGTAACTCTAGTTCCAAATCACTTACAACCGCATAGTTGATTCGTTTGGAGGTGAACGTTCCCACGGTGAGGTCGCCCCGGCGTTCGAGCGCTGGAGCCGTGACGGTGTGCGTACTGGTTTGTAAGTGTGGCGCGTAAATCACTCCGATACGACCGCTCGGTACTTTGTATACATACATGACCGCCGGTTCCCCCTGAAAAGTGACTTCGCGCGCTCCGGCGAGCTTTACAGCCTGATCTGTGCTCAGGGGCGGTTGTGTGGCTGGGATCCGTTCCCGTACAAAGCGCTTTATGGCGGTAGCATCGCCTGTGATATCTGGCCGCATGCGGTGCAGTGACCGGAACTCTGGTGAATGAGTGACCGGTTGCACCCGCGATGTTTGGTTGCGGCGCGCGGGCGGCGCCGTTGTAAAGGCATTGACGATGGTTGAGGAGACTTGCGTGCTTTCGGTTGACTCACTGAGCGGGAACATCAGTACAAATGCCAGTGCGGCTGCCACTGCAAGCGCCGGTGCCCAGCGGCGTGCATGGACCGGCCAGGCTGAAGCTGAACTGACCTCTGCCTCTAGTGCGGCTTCGATCCGTTCGCGAAGCTCCGCAGGTGCACTTATTGGCGTGAGTACTTCTCGTATTGTCCGACGAAGCTGCCGCTGGTGTTCAATGCGCTGCGTGCAGGCTGAACATTGCGCGAGGTGCGCTTCAAACTCTGCTCTGTCTTCGTCACAGAATTCGTTATCCAGATACACATCCGTGTACCGAGTGATGTCGTCGCAAGACATTTGCCTCGAATGCCGAGGTAGTTGAATTACCACCGAACCCTCCGCTCTATGCTTGCTATCCGGTTTGTATGCATGCCCATGTGTTGCCTCGTTCCCTTCCCATTGTTCCCGAGAGTCGTCCCTTCTGTCGACTACCTCATGCGCTAATTATTTGTGCTTTGTTGCACCTTTTTCGCTCGATACTCGTTCAACGATGTCGGTGGTTCGTTTTCGACAAGCACTCCCACTGCCGTAGCGTGTGTTTTCAATTTTTTCTGCAAAATCTTACGTCCCCGATGCAGCCTACTCATGACTGTGCCGATGGGGCAATCCATCACCTCTGCGATCTCTCTATACGAAAAATCATGTAAGTCGCTCAGGACAACGGGGATCCTAAAGTCGTCCGGTAGAGACATCACGGCGGCCTTCACATCGTCGTGGACTAACCCGTGCAAGTAACTATCTTCGGGGCCTTTGTAATATGCATTCCGGTCGCTGAGCGGTGTGTCGACGTTCGGCTCAACATCGATGTGCTCCAGTAAGCTTACATCTTTGTGCTTCCCGCGGTTTCGGTTGATGTGTGTGTTGGTCAGTATTCGAAAAAGCCAGGCCTTACAGTTGGTTCCCTTCTGGTATCTGTGCCAAAAGCGAAAGGCCTTCAGTAATGTTTCTTGGACGAGATCTTCTGCATCTCGACGGTCTTTCGTCATGTAGATGGCCGCACAGAACAGAGCGTCTAGGTGCGGTAATGCCTCTGCGTGAAAGCTGTCTTTTTGTGCCCCGCGATTCGAAAAAATCATGCCGTCTCCAACTCGTCAGGACGAGTTCTCATACGTGCGCAACAACAGCGCATCTAAGAAACCTATTCCGAAAAAATATATCGAAAAGTGCAAAGCACGGATTTTCTTTCGTGTTGGGCCGTTCCGGTTGGCCGAAAGTTATGGGAACGAATCGACAAACACATCGACACACCGTGTACGTTGCTAAACTCGAAGCGAGCCCTCGCGCCGTGTCTCTACTCGAGATCCGTCGGCTCAGCTACTTGCAGACCCACTGCGCGGATGATGCGGACAGCCGCATCTACTAGTACGGCGCTAGATTCGGCAGTCGTACCTTCTGGAGTATAGCGGCAGTCCTCTAGGCCTACTCGTAAGTGCCCGCCAGCAGCTAACGCTGCACCTAGGAATGCCCAAGGACTCGAACTACGTACTGCAGCATGCCAGCGAAATTCGGGAGGGACTGAGGTAGATAGGTGTACGAGGTTTCGGACGAATGGAGATGCGTGGCCGACGCCTCCAAATCTCAGTTGTACTTCCGCCATATTGGGAAGGACACCCATGGCTGCAAGCGGTGTGAGGGCTTCTATTTGTCCGAGGTCCTGGCATAACAGCACGGGTTGTATTCCCAGTACCTTCGATTGTTCGATGAGCTTGGTCGCATCGGAGAACGTTCCACCGTCTACTGCGTCGTAGTCGAATCTGCGGCGGCTGTAGTTGAACTTTGCTGTTGTGATGGAACCTATGGCGACAAGCGCTCGATCTGGTCGCGCATCCAGTATCTTGAGCCGGTCCTCGACTGGGACAGTGGGATCCACCGTGGTGATACTAGTCCGCGCGGCGCAGGCTACATTGATGGCGCTTACGGTTTCTTGCACCGCTTCCACTCGGTGCGATATTGCACCGCCTGATTCGCGCGCGCAGAAATGAACGATCGCTGCACCGGCGTTCGCGGCACGCTGTGCTTCCGCAGCGATTTCTGCCGGGCTATACGGTACTGTTGGACACGTCCCCCGATGGAGGCGAGTGCCGTTCAGAGCCGCAGTGATAATGACCTTGTCGTGCAACTTGCTCATGTGGTCTCCGGAATAGCAGCACCGATTTCCTGACGAAGTGAAAAGTATTGTTCCGCGACTTGATATCTCTGAAGGTTATTCACTGCGTCATCCAAGGGTAAGTCAGACCAGCGAATCCCATTCTGGCGCTCGACTTTCAGCATACGCAAAGATACGTCCAGGTCGTTTTCCAACATGTGTCCGGCTCGGTTCGCTGCGTGCTCTACGTGCCTGAGCCAATTCGTGACACTCGGATTAGTGCCTCGACCGATGATTTCGTCGGCTAATATTTGAAGCGTGGCCAAATCATCTGGTCGTAACGATTCTTCAAGTTGCATCTGGATTCCACGGACGCCGGAGCTTGCTTTCTGAGCGACCTCTGGTCGGACAATCCGGATTGCGGCGGCCACCATCGTGCGTAGGTGTCCTGCTGGATACATTCCCGCAAGCAGATGAGGTGCGGTGAAATATGCCATCGCTTTGCCAAGCTGGAAGCGAAGTTCTTTGCCCTTTCGTCCGGTGAGGACATCAGGTCCGATAACCATCGCAGGTGGGTACAATGCTTCTTTTCTGATTCCGCGCATCGAAGAGGATCGGTAAACGCCTGGCACGGGTACATCGAGTATCTTCGATACGGTACCGAGGAACTTGGTAAAGCGTGATTGTTCACGAAGACTGACACGATCGCGTGGTGTAAGTCCGAGGTCGGCAAGAGTTCGACTAGCGAATTGATGACCAGATGCACGCGTTAGCCATTCAAAAAGTCTACCCAGCAGCACATCATGTGAATCGAGGTAAAGGTACTTTGACCAGTCATCAGTACCACTTATAGAGCGCTTTAATGCGAGTGATGCTTCTTGATGTGCTTCATAAAATTGGAGTTCGGTTGCTTCTAATTGGCTACGGCGCCGAAGGACAGCACACGCACACCACACGGCATCTTTACGGTTCTGACGCGCAAAGATTCGGCCGATAGACTGCCATGCGTTGAGGTCGTCGATGTTCGAGTCTAGTAGTGAGCGGTAATCTTGAAGAGCCTCCTCACTAGCTGAGTCTATTGATTCTCTCAGCTGTGCTACATGGCGACGTAGCTCAACATCCCGCGGATCGATAGCTAGCGCTTCAACGTAGTATTGGAGTGCAGCTGCCGGTTGGCTCAGGCCTTGCTCGTAGATTATGGCTAGGTTCCGAAATAGTCGTTGCTTCAGGTTATTCTGATTCGAATCGGTGATGCGTCTCAACATTGCTAGGTAGGCATCTGCCCGTTGGTTCCAGTTATCCTCTGCCGCCAGAATACGGTCTACTTCTTCGAATGCTTCAAGTCGTTGAGGGGCCAGGTCGAGTGCCTCGTTCAAACAATTCAGCGCCTTCTGTGGTTGATTCAGGCGATCGTGGTAGAGCACGCCTAGCTTAAAGAGATATCCGGCCCTTTTTTCACTGTCCGTTTCGTACTCACAGAGCACATTCAGTATGCTGACTGCCTCTTCGATACGGTTGAGTTTTACGGCGACTTCGACGAGTGGTGCGGCGGCAATTGTGGATTCTGGCTGAAGCTTCTGTGCCTCGGCCAGTAGCGAAAACATGGCCTCAAGATTATCTCCTCGATTGGCAATGCTCGCTGTGTCCACCAGAAGGCTGAATCGCTTTGACGAGTCTTCCACGTGCGCTAGTAATGCGGTTCGGTGTTGTAGTGACCCAGTCCAGTCTTCTTGTTTCTCACAAAGCTCAATAAGCTCGATGAGCAAATCAGTTGGCTCATCTGCGCCAGTGAGCGCTTGTTCTAGCAGGCGTCTCGATGCGAGCTCGTCTCCCCGGCGGAGCGCGATTTCACCCAGAGCGCCTTGAATATGAGCGAGCTGCGGTGGCTTGAGGGTCTCCCCATGAAGTTCGATGGCTTGGCGGTAGTACCTTTCTGCAGCCTCTGAATCCTGCTCTTTCCAGGCGAGTCGCCCAAGGTTAGTCAGTGCTCTACTACTCCCCTGCTTCAATTCGAGGACTCGTTCCCAGGCGTGTACTGCCCGGTCATCGTGGCCAAGCTGTTCTCTACTTACCGCGAGTGCATCTAATGAGTCTGCCAACAGGTCCGTAGGTACTGGCGCACCGGCCTGGTCACAGATGCGCACTAGGCGTTCCAGCGTTTGGTTCGCTTCAGACCACAGTTGGGCGTGAATAAAATGGCGACTTAGGAAGTCCAATGCACCCAAGTGATCTGGTCGTTCGTCCAGTATTTTTTGCATCAGGGCGTGGGCCGCCTCGTGCTCACCAAGATTTTCGGCGCGAACGATTGCCTCTCGATACATGTATTCTGTGCGCTGTTCTGGGCTCCGATTTGACGCTGCGCGTTGTGAGAGTATGGTCACCAGGTCCTCGTATCGCGCAGCAGACGTGAGCGTGGTCTCGATGAGTTCGAGCGCGATATTGGTCGCTGGGTACTCGGTTAGCCACTCAATCAAAGTCGCGGATGCACCGTCCGAATCTAATGCTTCTGTCAGCTGGGTTCGGATAAGGCGTTCGAGAACCTCAGCCTGGCGATTCGGAGGGGATGCTGCCAATCGCTGTTCTAATATCTCGATGGTGCGCTTTATGTCTCCGGAGGCACGATACCGATGCTCTAACTCGGTGAGTGCGCCAAGATGTTCGGGATCTAGATCTAGGATAGCGCTAAGCGCATCAATGACGGATAGATTATTGAGTCCTGCAGGTAAGGCGAGTGCGACGTAAGATTCTAGTAGGCGAATCCGACGGCTTGGATCTGCGCAGAGATCTATCGCTTGTTGTAGCCATGTCGCGCGTAGTTCAGCGGAAACCCCTGCGCCTTCGGCTACGGCGCATAGTCCCTCAATCGCTTGAAGTCGTTCTGGTTGCAGCTCTAGAATTTCCAGATAGGTCGTAACCGCGCCTGAGGGGTCCAACGTACGTTCGCGCTGGATCGAGGCAATTTGCAGTAACAGCGGGACCTGGCTGGATGCCTCTTCAGCTGTCAGCTTGAGAAGCCCACGTAGCGCCTCGATTTGTTCATTCCATGCTCCTAGGCGTTCACATGCTTTTATCAAGCCTTTCCAACCGGTGACGTCACCGGGTTCACTCCGAACGCGCTCGCGAAAGAACTCAATACTACCGATGCTATCTTCCGTATCAGGACCGAGGCCACGCCGCCGCCACTCTCCTGACTCCGATGGATCGAGATGTGGAATGACATAGTTTATCGTGGCACGTGCAGTCTTTTGGTCGTCAAGCTCAATCGCGAGCGCAACATATCGGTCAAGGTGAGCTACCCGTGTCGGATCCTCTGTCAGCAGTGTTTCGTAGCTACGATATGCGGAATTGATGTCGTTTAAGGCCTCGTCTTGTAGGACAGCCAGGCGTTCTAGTGCAGAGTGACGCTCTTGAGGTGATTTAGCGAGGTCCACTTTTGTCGCCCAAATCGGCTCTAACATCTCCCAATTTTCCTGCTCTCGGAAATGTGAATCTAGGTAGTCCAGTGCTTCTCTGTCGTCCGGCGCCGTTTCGAGCACGGCCTGATAGAGTTCCGCTGCCCTTTCACTGCGGTTCAGGTGCTTTGTGGACAATCGCGCGAGTCGCTTCAGGAGCAGTTTGAAACACCAGGGCTCAGCCTCTGCTCCTGCCCAGCGCTCCAAGATATCTGCCGCATCCTCGTAGGCTCCCTGTCGTTCGAGATGGTCGATATGTGCACTCAAGACGTCTCGCTCATCTGGATGTGTAGCAATCAATGCGTCCAATGCTTTCTGCGTGGATACTTGGTGTCCCGGCAGATGGCCGAATCGAACAATGTATTCGAGCCGGGCAGACTTTTTTTGGTCTTGGTCTGCAGCATCACAAGCGGTAAGTCCTGTCAGAGCGACGGCGAGAGATTCATCGTCATAGGCCTCACGCGCCAGGTCCCGTAGCGCCAACCATGCATCGATACCATGCGGCGCCTGTGTAACGACTTCTCGATAGGCACAGATGGCCCCGCGTATGTCATCGAGTTGGTTCGCCTTAAGTCGGGCCAGTTCCATTATCAGTTCGCATTTCAGTTCACCCGTATTGATGCGGTCGATTGCCGCTTCGAGTCGCCTCGCTCGTTCGGCGGGTGAGGCGAGTACTCTCGCGACTCTGACTCGTCCCAACCATCCATCGAGTCGGTTGGGTGCCATTTCCGTAAGACGGGCCCAGAATTGGTCTGCCTCTTCAAGCTCACCGCGTGTTTCACATAGTTGGGCTAGTTCGTACGCAGACTCTGACAGCTCGTCGATGTCGTGAGCAGATTCCATGATCCGGCGTCGAATGCGGACAAGGTCTGAGCTACGTATAAGCTCTCCAGCCTCGCGAGCGACGTACAGGAGCGTTGGTAGGTGATCGCCAGCCGCATGTACTACGTCCTCAACCAACTTTAGGACAGCTGGAACGAGCACTAGGTCCTCCTGTCGCAGAAGTTGCGCTAAAACGGCTAGGCGCTCACCAGGGTCCCAATGCGCCTCGATTAGTCGCTGCGCACAGGCACGACTGGCTTCTCGATCACTCTCTGCCTCGGCAGCTACGAGAGCCTCCTCGAGTGTCGAGAGTACGCCTGGTCGGAGGCGCTGTAAGTGCGCGAAGGCTCGTGCTACTGCGCGATTTGCGAATTCTGTTCCTGACGGTGCATTGGTTGACACGCTTAATTCGTGTAACTTCTTTCGCATTTCTGCGGGGTCTTCGAATACGCCGTCTAGTCCTTCCATGACGAGTTGGGATAAGGGCAGGGGTATCGCACCCCGAACAATATGAGGCTCAAGTTCTAATTCATCTGGTGGGTTGCCGGTGAGCATTTGGTAGAGCAGGGTGGCCACCATTCTTCCCGCATCGGCAAGACGACCACCAGTTCCTGCTAGTAGCGGAACAACGTGCACTCTGCTTCCAACATCAGTCTGGTCTGTGCTTTGCGCTCCCAATGAGACGGCCCAGGCTGGAAGCGATAATAGGTGTACATTGTGTTCGCTCAACGCCTCTACTGCTGTTAGCAGCGCCTCGGCAACGGCTATCGACCACTGCACCGGCAGTGGGGTGCCTGGAGGCATCTGGTCAATCAGGCGACCGTAAGGTGGATGGAGAGTGCCGGTAACCAACGTTTCACGTTTTGCGTCAAACCGGATGGTGTCTGGGGTCGCAAGATTAGGATGCTGAATTCTTCGCAGCTGTTCAGCCTTCAGAACGAGTTCCTGAAGGTGCGCCTCATCGCGAATCCGGTGTGGATGCATTCTAACTACGCTATGGATGGCACCACTTTTTTGGTCAACCGCACGAAAGTGCTCGCCCTGCTCGTCAATCGTGGTTTGGATCGCCTCTACATACCCAGGCAGTTCTGATGTGGGCACGGTCACATGATTGCGAAGTCTCATTGCGGAGTCTTCAGACAGCGAGAGCGGTATGCGGCCTTTTCGCATGCCTCTCTCCGCCAGAACACGGCCGAGAGGAACATCCCAAATGACTTGTTGTCCACTCGGGTAATGGCCGTAAATTATCTCGACCATGTCTGGAGCACCCATCAGGCTTAGCAGTCGTCCGTCGCCGCCTGGAACGAGAAATGGGTCGAGGCGCAAGGCATCGGGGCGTTCAGGGCGCATGAGCAGTACGGTTCGCTCCGGAGGAAAGGCATCGCGGGCGGCACGTACTAGCATTGGGCGTGCATTGCCGACACCACGCCAGCCTTGGAGGTGCCATGTACCTGCGTCATCATCCTGATAGAGGCCAGGGGGAGGCGTGGTGTGAGCGCCAACATGTTCGCATCGGACCAAGAGAAGCTGGTCCATAAACTGAAAGCCCGCAAGCAGTTGATCTACCCGCGGGCCAAGCGTCCTATTCCACGCATCGCAGTCCTCTGACGTCAGCGTATTTCTCTCTATCCGGACGGCTGAAGAGTCTGCGATCAGGCTTTCGAGATCATCTGCGAGAGGACCTCTTAGGGCAGCGCGGAATTCGGGCACATACGGGGCTCTTGGTGTCGGAACGTGAACGAGACGTTTCACTAGTTCGAGTACTGATTGTGTGCTGGGGTCCTGCAGATTCATCAGAAGCCCTTCCACCTTCGGGTCGGGTGCTTCATGCGTGGCTGCTAGGTAGTCAGATGTCAGAACGAAACAGATAAACCGGAGTGTCTCGTCTATTGTACCCAGTAGATGTGCCAGGCGGATATCGGGACGATGAGCGATCCGTGACATGCGATACGGTGCAGCAATCGGGGTTGGGTAATGGTATCGGATCCGCCCGTCGAATCTATGTTGTTCCAAGTTCACGACACGACAAGTGTCTCAGTGGATGCGTTTGCTCGCAAGCAATCACAGCAGGAGTCTTTTCAAAAGATAAACGTATGGCGACTTTTGATGGAATGTATTGAGATTCGCCGTGGATTCGATGGGTTCTGCTACCGAACGAATGAAACTGCGATCACCACGGTGACAGCAGCAGATGCACCGAGTACATTTGCTCCGTGCTAAAAAAGCTATGCCGAGGCGTATATACCTGGAAGGCGCTGGAAACGGAGACAAAACGCCATATCAACGGCTATGTCTTTACCACGCGAGTCGGACCTGTAGTGGTTGATCCACCGCGGCTGAATGAAAGTGTGGTGAAGCAATTTGAGGCGCTGGGTACGCTGAAAGCCATTATTGTGACAGGACGACCCAACGAGCGTAGAGCTGAACAATTCCAGGCCTGGTACGGAGCCAAGGTCTTCGCGCCCAATAAGGACCGGCGGCGTATGCGCATCAACGCCGATGCATGGTTCCATGACGGTGATGTACTCCCTGGCGGTTTCAAGGCGGTGTCACTCAAAAATCAGCGGACGCCCGGTGAAAGCGTATTGTTCCACCCGAAGGCGAAGATATTGGTTGCGAATCAGCTCCATGGCTTTCCTGGCGGAACCATGTCGCTTCCGGAGCGTGGGCTGTATCAACAGTTTGGCGCCGCTATTTCGGCGCATTTGGAGTTGCTTGAACTCGAATTTGAACGCCTACTTCCTGGTAGCGGTGAGCCAGTGTTGACGGGCGGCCGGGTGTCACTGGCTACATACCTTGCTGGGTTATCTGGCGGCTAGCCTCGGGCTATTTGTTCTCGTTAGTTGTTGAGTGCACCGGCTTTTATCCAGGCACGCACTAAATTGATTTTGCAGTCGTCTAGCGGTATCGGACGTCCCTTTGGCATCAGGTCGCCTTCATCACTGCCAAGCTGCCCAGTCATTTTACTTAGGAGAAAGGATGCATCGGGTGCGCCTGCGACCACTCTAGCGGTCCGGGATGCTGCCGGATTATCTGTAGGCCGAAGTAAGTGGTCATACGCTGCTTCGGGAGTGAGCATCAAGTTGCCTTTCCCTGGCGCATTGCCATGGCATGACCCGAAGCTGCAATGTGGAAGGAATACCTCATCTTGCAAGGCATCCAAGGTGGGCTCTATGCCGCACGTGTCAATGTCGCGTTCTACGTTCTGAGCATCTACCGAGAGCGGTAAGGGTTCGCCTGCCGAGCTACAAGAATGGACCAAGAGTAAGACCGTGCTGCAAAGGATAGGTGCATATGTGCGATAAAACGGCATCTTCATCGTTCGCGAGTCTATCATTTGTGTATTCTCAATGGGGCCTTGATTGGGGGAGTCGTTATCTCAGCGGTACTGCAGTGGCAGGCCATAAACGAAATCGCCGAAGTGCCACGTCGATGAGAAACAATCCGAGTACCAAATACAGAAAATAGTGCCAGATAGGCGCGTTATGTCGTGTGACTTGATTGTAAGTATTCAAGATATCTTCAGGAGTCGGGTCTACTAGACCACCGGTGTTGCGGGAGATTAATGCCATACGACCCAGGTTGGGCGTGGTTAGAACGAGCTCCTCTGCATATGCATAGGTGGTTTGCCCCCGGCTTGTAGCGACCAGTGCACCGTCTTTTCTGTGGCGGATATCGACTTGATACGGGCCGTACTGTGGCGCTTCTACGCGGGCCTCATAGCGTCCTGGTGCTGTTTGTCGCAGTACTAATTCTAACGTGTCTCCGTTAGGTTTCGTCACGGTTGCGACGCTATCCAACCCCCGAACGAAAGTGTCGTTTTTACTTACAGCATCGACGGCCATTTCTAGTGTATGACGCCCGATAGTCATATTGACGGGATAATTTGGCGTTTCGTCATCCTTATCTATCCCGTCTTTGATGAGCTGACGCCAAAATGGGGCAAAACCAGGCCATCGAAGCCACCGCCTACCCCACTTGTTCTTAATATCGCTCGTGAATACATACACCCATCCTTTTCCCCGCTTCCAGCGAACGAGAAGAGGATCACCGTCACCTATCGTCATAATCACTTCGGCTTTGCGTTTCTTTTGTGTTGGAACCCAACCTTCTAGCGCAGGAGCATTGCGTGCATTGGTGCCTTTCAAAAAACGCAATGATGCGTACTTTTTTCGTAGGATTGGACGAGAGATCTCGTCCTTGAGAGAGTCTCCAGCCACTTGACGCGTTTCATCAACGAACAACTTAGGAATCGCCTCGGCATTTTCCGTGAAGTAAAAGCGTCCTTTACCAGAGCTCGCGATGCGGGAGAGTAGCTGTCGGTCAGCCTGACGACCTAGGGCAACCGCAGAGATGGTGACGCCCCGTCGTACTGCTCGTTGCACCGGGATGAGAATGCCTTGTCGGTCCGATTGGCCATCCGTCATAAGAATCACGTGTTTTATTTTCGCGTCGACACCCGCCAAGACCGAGAATGCGCGCTCAAGGGCAAGGTAGATATTAGTGCCGCCGCTGCCGCGTAGTCGCCGAATAGAGCGGTCAAATCGCGTTTTGTTGTTTGCTCGAGTCAACCGAATGATGTCTTGCGGTTCGCTATCGAAACCAATGATCGCAAGTAGGTCCCGCTTATCCAGGACACGAACCGTTTCTCGAGCTGCTTTCTTCGCCAGCTCGATTTTCTTACCACCATTCATGGAGGCAGATTTATCGATGACCAGGACCATAGCGACACGCGGGGTCTCGAGTTCATTTTCCACGTCTAACCGCACGGGTAATACCTGTCGCTCCAGGTAGGTATCACCGTAGCCCCCAGGGCCAAGGGAGTCTTGTCCTCCCGTGAATAATAGTAAGCCCCCACTTTTCGCATACTGGTCTAGAATTTTCATTTGCCGCGTATTCATATTGATGCGGCTATAGTTACCTTCACGGGGAACGTCGCTAATGACGATTGCTTTGTACTTCTTTGCCCTGGAGAGTGACGAAGGGATGCCACGTGCTCCTCGTACGTCGACCTGGTATTCGTCTTTCAGCGCATCTCGGAAGTTTCTGGAGTAGACCGTTTCGCCTTCGACATAGAGTATGCGCTCTTTTTCGGGAACGAATCGACTGAGTTCAAATCGGTTGTTGGTGTGAATGGTGTCCCAGGCAGCCTGCTTGGAGGCTGCCTGGGAAGTATCGGCGACCGCCGGGGTTGGCGCCGATTGTTCGGTGCCTGTTCCGGCGGGTGCCGCCAAGCCGGAATGATTAGTGGGGGCCGCCTCGGCAGGCGACCCCGCAGCGCAGCTTATCTCAAATGTATGGATCCCGCCTGTTTTTAGCCGAATATCCTCAAAGTCCACGGTACTGTTGCCTGTGGTGACCTGTACATCTTTCACGCGTTCGCTCGCCATGTTGGATGCGTGGTCAAGTCTGAGGCGGCAGGATACTACGCCCTCATAGGTTGCCCGAATGCTTGCAGTAACTGCAAATGGTACATTCTGCTCAATCGACTCTGGTACATCGACTGCAGTCACCATAAACTCTCTTATGGGGTCATATTTCGGTGCACTCAGGTGGTGTACACGGATGTTGAGTCGCACGGCCGTTTCCACCTCGGAAAGTGCGTAGCCGCTGGTCTCGTTACCATCGGTGACGAGGATCATTCGTTTCAAGTATCCCGGGGGGTATAACCCGTATGCTAGTCGCATGGCTTGTTGCAGGTTGGTTCCTAGGCGACCCTCTACATGCCGCTCAAGCGCAGGTAGTTGTCCATTCACATCGGCGCGTAAGGTCACTTCCCGGGCGGTCTCGGCGAAAGTCACCAGGCGTATGACGTGGGTTCCTCGCACGTCCCATAGACGTTGAAGTTCATGTTGTGCCTTCTCAAGAATCGCATCAGGAACGCTTTCGGAGACGTCAACCACCACCACTGTGGCAACGTTTTTTGATTCCTCCGTAATACGGGTGAAGCGTGCGAGTGCAAGAGCTAGCGCGATGAGAATCAGGCTGCGTACGACGGTAGATAAAACTTGCTGCCCTAATGGCATGCCTGACAGGCTATGTAGAACGGTCCACCAGATGATGGGCAGAGCGGCAAGCACGACAAGCCATTCTGGTTCCTCGACAGTGTATCCGATTGCGGCGAGAGCCTCGATTCCGTCTGGTACAAGATCCAAGCCTACAGAAAATAGGATGGTAAATAGAGTACCTATCCCGACATAGCCTACGGCGAAGCGATGGGTATTTAGCCAATTAAGCATCGCTAGATGGTCCATCGCCGGTTGTAGGTCAACCACTCGATAACGGTAAGTATCAGCGCGAGTAGCAGTAGTACTTGCCACGCCGGAGCACCAAAAATCTTTGGCACCTGGTCTAGCCGTATCTCTGGAGGAGTGCGTGGAACATATGGTGCGTATTGTCCTTCTGCGCGTAATGTGGATTCCGCGGCATTAGCCATGGTTGCGGCCACCGTCTTGAGTGAGTTGCTTTCGACTTCCGATGCACGAATTTCATAAAAACCCGCCTCCATTCCGCTAAAGGCGATTCGTCCACCGTCATCAACGAGTGCGGTGAATTCCTCTCCTGAGGGGGTGGTTATCTCGACCGTTTCGCGGTGAGGCCAGTGTAATTGGATGTTCCAGGGACGAGCGAGGGTAAGCGTACGCGAAAGGCGGCTTTCCTCTTCGAAGAACCAGTTGATTGCATTTACGAAAAAGACGGAGAAGCTGTAATGGGCGACCCATTCACTTTCAACGGGATCGAAGGCTACAACCAGCCAACGTGCACTCTCATCTGAATGTGCGACGATGGCAGGGCGACTTCCCCGTTTTGTCCGCGCTAGCACCGTATCATCTCGTCCAGCTTTTACGCGTAATAAGCGGCTGGGCTCCAAGTCAATGAACCGCACATACTTCATGGCGGGGTGCTGGCTTTGGCTTGAAGGCACAATCAATGGTCCTCCAGGTATAGTTCCGTTCACCGGGATAGGTAGCTCGGAATCTGTGTTGAGCCAGATGGAGTTGCCCTGGGGGGCCTGATTGGGGGTGACCCCATTGAAGACCACGAGATCAAAGCCATCCGCATTGGTCCACTGCTGCAGAGGCACATGGACCACATTGACGTGATTCCGTGCTTTTAGTGCGGCTTCCACGAACATTTGCCTTGGTCCAACGAGAGCAACCTGAACCGTTTTACGCTCTGGGATAACACTGAATGCGACGTTGTCGACCTGAAGCACGTCTTCAATATCCTGTACGTCGAGTACGAGCGCTGCTCGTACTCCGGATAAGTCGACCGATACGCGTTCAATGGTTTTCTCTTCGCCGGGCGCTAGTGTGTGACGGGCTGGAGTACCGACTGGTGGGAGCGATATGAAGTCGCTGTGATTGCGCGCGGTACCAGATGCATCTACGTGTAGGTAGGCATCCACGGTCACGGTTTGAGGTGATGTATTTTTGAGCTTGTAGTAGATGGCGTATTTCAGTGAATTCCCGAGGTGGCTGCGGATAATGAAATCCACAATCGCCACATTATTCTGGTGTTTTGCGGGTTCCCTAGCATCAATCTGAATCACCTCGAGATGAATAGAACGCGCAATATCGTCATCAATTGGTGGAAACTCTTGGTCCGTTATCAGTACCACGCGCGCATTCGGTAGGCCCCGCGTCGCATTTCGAGCGTATTGCATCCAGCTGACCGGATTGGAAGTCGAGTCCGAGGTCTGCAGGCTTCGTACGACCTGCTTCAGGCTCTCATTGTTATCTGTCCAGCCGGTTTCAGTGGTTACGTCGCGTCCGGCGGTGGCAAGCATGAAGACTTCGTTTGGTATTCGCTGATTGATAGCTTCTAGAGCTTTGGTTTGTGCGATGCTAAATCGTGTGGTGCCGCGCATCATTGCCTGCATTGATGCGCTGGTGTCCATAAGGAGTAGTGTATGTTTGGATTCTGGATCCTTTTCGGATGAGTGGGATATCTCCGTGTCTCCGGAAAACACGGGGTCGGCCAAGGCCGTCAAGACCAGGCTGAGAAAGATCAACTGGATCAGCCAGCTTATAAATCGCTTCAACATACGAAAGAGGGAATTACTCTGACTTTCCAGGAGTACTTGCCGCCAGAGCGGACTAAACGGGACCTCTACCTGCCGACGCCGCAGACGTAAAAAATAGAGCAGGGTAATCACTCCGCTTAGAGAGGCCAAAAGGGTGACCCAAGTGGAGACGGTCATGGCCGTAAAGGTCACTTGAGAAAGCCTCCAGCTCGAAAAATACGGAGGACCGCTTCATCATATGGGACTTGTATCGGTGTGCGGAAGTAAGACACATTTCTGGACTTACAGAAGGTTTCTAAGCTGGTGCAGAACGCTTCGTGCACCGCCTGATAACGTTTGAGTAACTTTGGCGTGATGGTGACTTCCCGTACTTCGCCGGTTTCGCAATCCACCATAGAGAGGTCGCCGCGTATCCCAGGTTTGAGTTCGTCATCATCAAACAGGTGGACAACGAAGGGCTCAAAGCGGCTGTATCGCAGAAGGTTTATTGACTCTTCATAGCCGTCGGGGTCGTAGAAATCACTGAGAAGTACAACCATTCCACGTCGCTTATGCTGGTGAGTGAATAAGCGAACACAGTCATTGAGTGCTGTTTTACCCTGAGGTTCGATTCCATCTAGCGCACGAAATATTTTGAAGATCTGTTTTTTCCCGCGGAGCGGAGGGACTCGATCGAGCAACGTATCTCCGAATGGGATGAGGCAAACGCGGTCCAGATTAGCAAGTCCGATATAACCCAACGCGGCAGCAAGGCGGGCTGCTTGCTGGTATTTTGTCGTAACTGATGACCCGACTCCCATGGACCGACTGCAGTCCAGTAACAGGTAGACGATCAGGTCTTCTTCTTCTTCGTGGAGACGAATAAGCATCCGTTCCATGCGTGCATATACTTTCCAGTCGAGGTATCGGAAGTCGTCCCCTGGCGCGTAGTCACGATGGTCGGCAAACTCTAATCCGCTACCGACTTTCTTGCTACGTCGTTCAGCACGTTGCTGCCCCGCGTATACTTTGCGCGATACGAGGTGCAAGTACTCGAGTCGCCGTAAGAACTGCTCGTCAAAAAGGGTGCTCACGCAGTAGCTCGTACCTTAGTCAGAATGTCCTCGATGATGTCATCACTTGAGACTCCCTCCGCCTCACCTTCAAAATTGAGGATGAGGCGATGTCGAAGTGCTGGTCTTGCTACGCGCTTCAGATCGTCGACTGATACGTTGAATCGCCCATCGATCAGGGCTTGAACTTTTCCGGCAAAGATGAGTGATTGAGCCCCTCGGGGTGAGCTTCCGTAACGAACAAATTTCTTCGTGATATCTGGTGCATCAGGGTGGTCACAGTGGGTCGCTTCCACGAGTCGTATTGCGTAATCCTGGACATGACGCGCAATGGGTACATCAAGTGCTAGTCGACGCATTCGTACGATGCGTTCGGCATCGAGCACTGGTACGACGTCTTCGGCGGTATAACCGGTCGTTCTGTCGAGAATCGTATGCAGCGCATCTCGAGAGGGAAATGTGACTTTTAGTTTGAAAAGAAACCGGTCCAGTTGCGCCTCAGGTAATGGATACGTTCCCTCCATTTCCAGCGGATTTTGCGTCGCTAAAACCAGAAATGGAGAACTTAGGTCATGAGTTTGTTTACCAACGGTTACGGACGCCTCCTGCATCGCTTCGAGCATGGCTGACTGTGTTTTGGGAGTGGCTCGATTGACCTCGTCTGCAAGAATGATGTTGGCAAATATCGGACCTTTCTGAAATTCAAACTGCTTACCGCCTTCGTTGTCCGCGATAATCATCGTTGTTCCGACCACGTCAGCGGGCATGAGGTCTGGCGTGAATTGAATGCGAGCGAACTTGAGATGGACCGCCTGAGCTAGTGCGCGAACCAGTCGCGTCTTACCCAGCCCTGGGACACCTTCTAGTAGTATGTGGCCCCCGACCACGAGACCCGTAACAACCCCTTCTACGATTGTTTCTTGGCCCACGATGACTTTGGCAATTTCACCTCGTAGCCGGTGATAGTCTGCTTGGAAATCAGCTACTTCTGCTTCAACATTACTCAAAATGACACTCCAGTAGACAGAGGTTCATGGCATGACTAGACATGAACAACCAGCATTAGCGAGTCCGTATCAACCGAAAGTATCGTTCTACATACTCCCGATAGCCCGCTGGAATCTTCTCGTCCTCCATTTGCCGCGATGCGCGCATGGAGTAATCGATATGAACTTTTCCGTACCCCCGGACTCGAGTTCCTTGCTTTGCGGCTCCGTATAAAATTTCCCGGGTTGAGGTGCCTTTACCCTCCTTTCCATCCACGAAGTCCTCGAGGGTTTTAGCTTCTAAATCCGTTTGTTTTCCTGACAACATTTGCCCGCGAGTTCGACCCGCGCCAGTGTCATCATCATTATTCCGACGAGTCCATGATTGGCGGCCTTCCTGACGCCGGCGCAAAAGTAGCCCGCTATCTTCGCCAGGATTATTTTTCTGGTTCATCGACTGCTGTTTATTCTGTATGTCCCGTTTTGCTTTCCGGCCTTTCGCGAGCTCTTGAAGTCGCTTTCGTCCACTCTTCATGCTCCGTCGTCTGCGTTGTAGCAGTTCTTTCATGTCGGCCATTTTCATCTTCAATTTTTGACCCGCACGTCGCTGTTTACGCCGCTTACCCATGCGTCGGAGCATTTCGGCTAATTCTTTGGCCGAGCGTTTATTCAGTCGGTTCTTCTTTTGTTGTGGTCCGTCGTTTTGTTTCTTTTGCCCTCGCTCTTGCTTTTGTTGTTGCCGTCGCATTTTGTTCGCGAGGTCCTGCATGTCTTTGGACAGTCGGTCGAGTTGTTTCTGATGAGGCTCTTGGCGCTCCTCCTGCTGACGCTCTAGCCGGTCAAGTTGCTTCTCTGTGCGGTTGAGCCGGCTGCGGTCGCGTTTGCTGAGTCGCCCTTGTTCCTGTTCTTTTTTTCTTAGGCGGTCTCTTTTGTTGCGCAGCTTATCCAAGTCTTTCTGAAGCTGACTCTTGAAACGTTCCCCCAGTGATTCGAACATTTTCGCTAGGCGTTCTTGTTCTCGTTTCGGGAGCTTCGAAAATAGCTCCATAAGCGCTTCCAGCTTCTCTGCTGCCGCCTCATAGTCTCGACGCTCCAAGACCTTGGCCAACTCTTGTACATGCCGCTCAAGAGTCGGGTTTCTGAGTGCTTTGGGTGCGGTCTTTTCCATTGCTTTCGCTAGCTGAGCCAGTTTCTCCTCGAACATCTCTTCTTGTGCCTGTCGGGCGGGGTTGCCGGCGAGCTGCTCGATCGCTTCATCCACCGCATTCGCCGTGTTTGTGATTTCGCGCGGGTCGACCGTTTCGGGTGATTTGGCAAGTTCCGATAGCGCCAGATTCAATTGGTTCAGTACGTCCAGCGCTGCTTTATCTCCTTCGGTTAGCGCATCGCGTTCCGCGTCATTAGCCGCTAGCTGTGACTCAGCATCCTCCTCAATGACTTCCTCGGCGGTGGTGCCGCGCTTTGGTGTTAGAGCGGGTGTTGCTTCCGCTGTAGTCGTGGTGAGTTTGGGCGAAAGCGCAACCGTCAGCTGGTGTGGTGGTAGTGGCGATGGTGCACTCACCCGAATCTGGTTGATGCCGAAAAGTAAGGCGATTGCGGCTATGACCCATCCAATTTCGCGAGGCCATGTCCATGGTGCTGCTATGGCGACGTTAGCCTGCGTGAGGTGCTTTACCGCATCTCTAATCTGAGCCTGTTCGATGTCCGAATGGTTCTCGTCCCGTTGTAGCAGCTCAATAGCGGTCGCGAGACGGTCATGAAGCGAGTTTGCTTGGTCAATTCTGGAGGCTAATGCAATACGATTTTCGCGTTTTAGTATGCCCAGAGCTGTGGCCAATAGAATGAGCATACCACCCGCCCATGCGGCATACTCCACCGTTAGTTCGGTAAACCACCAGAGTCGGTATCCGAGCGTGATGAACCCCATGATTAGACAGGCTGCTAGAGTCCCACGGAGGGCCCAGCTCAGTGCAGCTTGGTATTGGAGGCGGCGACCTAGCCGGTCGACAACTCGCTGGATATTGTGTTCACCGGTCGTCACGTTGCTCTCACTGCCTTATCCGCATGTATTGTGGAGGGCTGTTCGCGTAGTCACAAGTTAGCGGATGTATTGCATACGATGTCTCGCTGCTTTGTGACGGATAATTATGTAGTTTTTTCGCGATACTCCGGTGCTCTCCACTTCGATCTACTTTCTTAGATGCACGGTGAACCCAACATTTTGCGGGGTCGTGAGTGCCATTCTTCTGCAGCTAATCAACGGTCGGCGGGTGTAGCTTATTCCAACCGGGCACGAAGAAAATGGCTGGTGTTATGGTAAATGTGGTGATGGATATCACCACACAGAGCGTGGCGTGTCCGAGCCTAGGGTATTACGAAGTAATGCGGCCAAACGATGGCGTCGAGCACTGCGGTTTGTAGAGCAAATGCGACGGCTCCACCCACCAGCACTGCGCGTACGGCCGCTTTGCTGGGTTTAGGGCGTAGCTCCCAAACGGCCCATACCTGGAGAACGGCTCCCACTCCAACCATACTTAGGCAGAGTCGAGTCATAGTCCAAGGGAGAGAACCACCCTGTTGGATGACGACAAGTGTGAGGGGCATCCAAAAGGCGGACGGTAAGAGAATAAGCATCTGAATGATGGCGAAAAGAAGATGGGCGGGTCGATTTCCTACGTGCATGTCATTAGGTCCGCGGAGCAGATGGAGCGCGATAGAAATCCAGCCTCCAGTCGCCAGCAGCATGTTCACTGTATACAGCGGCCTAATCGCTTCAGGGACACCGCCCCATAATGCTCCACGCAGACTTGGATAGTTGGTGAGCCCCCAAGCATAGCTGCCGAGTACCGCTACGCCGCCAAGGAGATTGACCAATATCAGGAGCTTTTTACCTGAACTCGCCTTCATGTGTTTCGCTTCCCTTCCATGCTCAGACTGCACGTATTGCGGTCGATAGCTATTCGCTCCCTATTAGATGTGGCATCGGTGCATAGGATGTATTTAGTGGCCGCCTAGTAGGGTCTTAGGGCGGAATGGAATAATTACTAGCCAGCGTAGGAAGAGTGACCAGCGCAGTCGGTAGAGACTCCGCGTGGGGCGGGGCTTTTGTACCGGTAGTGGTACTTCGATCAGTGGAAGGTCCCCCCAAGCGCCCCGTACCATCATGTCCAATGCCCAGGCTTCTTCGGTTTCAGACGAGGCGAGCTGCGATAGCGGTTCTACCGGCAAAATCCGATTTGCTCCCCACACATAAGTCACCGGACAGGCTGTTAGCAGTCTGACCCAACTGTCCGTACGCCAACTGTGTATTCGTTGCATGAAGCTACGCTGAGTTGGCCTTCTAGACCCGTCTGGAATGGCGTAAACATATGCATCGGGCTCGAGCCTGCTGACGCGGATGAGCTCATTGATAATCGCTTCCTGTCGGGTTGGTTCGATAATGTGAGGGTCCAGCGTAATCAGGTGGGTGATCCCCTGTCCTTTGCACTGCCTCCATATCGAGGAGTTCATCGCCGGGGCGATAATGCTTGGTACGTCCTGCCATGGTTTCTCTGCAGAATGCAGTGATGTTTTTCGCAGGATCGCGAAGACTGGTTTACCGCTAGGATTTGAACCATCTGGAAGTTCGTTCATAGTCAAATGGGTAAGTCGAATGCTGTTGTTGGTCAAGGCGCTCCACAAACGCAAACACCGACTTTGCTTACCGAGTCGTATCGCGGCTACAGTGATAGGCACGCTAAGAGGGAGAGTAAGACGATGTACTTGAGGGTGGGGAGAATCTTGTTATGTCTATTCATCACGAGTCTCGCTACAGCATGTGAAAAAGATGCGGATACGGGGCCATCGGCTGTGACCGAGCGTGAGGGCATGGTGCGGATTAGTCCGAGTGTCTTCGTCATGGGGGCTCCAGATGGCGAGGGGCGCGAACGCGAAAAACCCATGCATGGCGTCAGTTTTTCGACATCATATTTTATCGATAAGTACGAAGTAACTGTTGGAGAATACGCAGAGTTTTTGCGTGAGCATGGCAACATATGCACGTTCATGGGAGTGGAATATGCCTGCTACGACTGTGGTGACTCGCCTGATCTCATACTTGACCAAAAGATCACTTGTGATGGCACCTGGCAGGTGAAAAGTATCTGTGAGCAAACCCCTGGCGGGGATTTCGACGGTGATTGTAGTAATCACCCCGCTACCCTCGTCTTTTATCCAGGTGCGCGTGCCTTCTGCGAATGGAAAGGTAAGCGGTTACCGACGGAAGCAGAATGGGAGCGTGCAGCTAATGGTCCGGGTGGTGATGGCTCCACATGGTTGCGGTTCCCCTGGGGGAATACATGCCCATCTGAATTCACTGGACCACTGCTACCAGCGCAGTGCGCTGACATGACTTGGTCTCCCGCAACGGCGAAAGCGAATTGCGAAGAAGCATTTTGCAACGACGGTTGGATTGGTAGTGCGCCGGTGGGCACATTTGAAAGTGGAGCCAGTCCAGAGGGCGTTCACGATATGGCAGGCAATGCCATGGAGTGGGTGGAAGATTGTTTCCACGACCAATACGCCTACGAATCTGGTGTGGTGGCGCCCGCGGATGGTTCCGCATGGGAAGCCGATTGCGAAGACCCACTCCGGCGCGTGGCCCGGGGCGGTAGCTTTGTCGATGATGGCGGCAATCTCCGCGGTGCA
>PKDL01000090.1 GCA_002863065.1 Pseudomonadota bacterium | reverse complement strand
GATGATAGACCCTTCGCATCTCCCACACGGGGAAGTGGGAAGGCCTTTACTGGTCACACTTAATTTTTGGCACAACGAGGGAAATGGTTCGTGAATCAAGGTATCGCCATCAATGTATCGCTTGCACTCGTCCTCACTGCATCAGCTATGCTCAGCGCGTGTGGAACAGCTCCGGTGAGGAATACGCCTATTGAGCTGTCTCCTGAGGAGCAGCTACGTAAAGAACAAGAAGTGCGTATCCTGAAGCTTGAAGTAAAGGCGCGTGAGTTAGAAGAGACGACGCAGGTGCTTGCTGATGTACGCAATCGTCATGATGAAGTCAGGCGACGCCTTACAGCTATCTGTGTGGACTACCCCGAACACCGGGTTTGTCAGCCGCAAACAGCCGCTCAGTATGCGCGCGATGCGTTTTGTTCCGACAAATCGTTTACTCAGCATGTAGATGAAGTCGTCGAGGCTTGCCACCAGGGTCAATGCAAGCAGGTGGATGATGCTCAGCTATTGAAACGCACGCAGTACATGACATTGCTGACTCGGTTACCGCACGCATTGATTACGTTTGGCGCCTCTAAGACGAGGCTCGATCGTCGCGACCGACGCAAGATTCAGCAGTTTATTGAACAGATAGGCGCTGAGGGGGGCTATGTCATTATCGTAGGGCGAGCAAGCAAGGATGGGTCGTGGCGCAATAACTTGAAACTTGCCTTGGGCCGAGCGGAGAGCACGAGGAAGTTTGTTGTAGACTCTCTTGCCTTCGACCAAAGGCGGGTGGGGTACATCACATATGGGCATGAAAAGATGTATCTCACAGAGTTGGATGCGGAGCGGCTAGCGAGCCAAAAAATGAGCATCCGCCAAGCGAACCGTAGCGCGTTACTTTTCGCCTATCCGTGCTACAGCACAGGTACGGATACCTCAAATCCGTGACAATTGCCGCCCTAGCTTTACTCGCATCTCTGACGGCTGAACCACCGGCGGAGCGCGTCATCCCCCCCGACGCAGTACTTCTGACCAAGGCACAATACGGCGAGCTCAAAGCATCTGTAGAGCAAGTGAAAAAGCTGCAATCGTTGCTCGATGCATTTTCAAAGCGGATTCAGTTCCTCGAGGAACGGGCAGGTTTTCGGCCCTTACCGGAACGCAATGTGACTCGCGCCAAAAGTCTCGGCAAAGTACGCTTTGGAAAGACAGTACGGCGATTTGCCAGCCCTTCAGATAAAGGTAAGAAGCGAGATTTGCGGGCAGTACTGCAAAGTCATCGGGCTACTGTTGTCACGTTTTGGGCGACTTGGTGCAAACCCTGCACAAGTAAAGCAGAGCTTGAACATTTAGGTGCGCTGCAGTCTGAACTGGCTCGTTATGGCTCAGGACTCATTAGCATTGCTGTCGATGATGCTCCTACAGTGCGTAACGACCCGCGCGCTTCGAGCTGGCTCTATCCGTATTGGCAAATCAAAGACGGTCACTTGGATACACTGCCTATGTCCATGCTTCGCACCGGTGGTGTGGGCTTACCGCTGTTTCTCGTCGTGGATTCATCAGGTGAAATCCGTTGGCTCCGCAAACAGGCACTGACTGCGGATGCGGTGCGTGACCTAGTTACGGCCGCAGTGGTTGGATACTAACTCACGTCAGCCAGTTCGCGCACTGTGTTCATATGGGGCGTCGATGTATCGGGGAATCAGGGGGCTACATCACATGGATAGGGATTGACTCCAGGTATCGCGGTAACGAAGTCGGCTTCTTCCACGCGACTAACTACTGTATCCGGGCTCGTGTATGCACCCCACAGCCAGTCTTTCATGGTTTCACCATCCACACTTTCCAGCCATAGGTCATCTCGTAAAGAAATGACGTGAACGCTCTCGTCTGAAATACTTGTGAAGTAGTAGTTTATTCCCGGGAGTTCGCGCGTTTCACAGTAGGCTTTCCGCATCGTGTTTATCCAAAACGGCCGGTTGTTGTTGAAGTAGGCGTCGTTCATTTGCACGTCGTCTAGTGGGTTTGTCAGGATCATCATCTGCTGCTCAGGTACCTGCTTCAGTCGAGGGGAGATCGCGTTGTACAGAATCGGCCCGACGGCGCACTCTCCCTGAAAGCAATACGGCGGCAAGTGCGGGCGAGTGCCCCAGGCAGGGATTTTCACCAACCCCAAACCAGCCACGCCGAGTAATTCTCCATTATCGAGTGCCAGCCCAGCGTCAGGAAAAGCAATAGTTCTAGGCCACTGTAGGTCGTCTAGCATCCAGTGGTAGTTATAAATGGTGCCGTACCCGCCTGCTGACCACCCCCCAAGCATAGCGACGAGGTTGTCAGGGCGAAAGCCTGGACCGGGTTCTGCATCGATGGCCTTCCATAGGACATCCCGTACCATCCGAACCGCAGCTCTCAAGTTAACCGAACCGAATCGGGGCACACTAATCGATCCAAGGTCTTCGACCGTACCTCCACCGGCAAAAACGTCTTGCGTGCAATAGGGAAGGTATACGCGTGTCCAGTTAGCATACCCACTGGTATCGGAATCATCGGAGAGTATGCCGGCAGAGAATGGAAGATCGTCCAATGCGTTAAAAAGACCGTCGGGTTTACCGAGGCAATCATCTTCGAAAATACACACGCCCCCACCTTGGAGTCCGACCAAGACTCGGTCCAGTGGCTCGCCTTCCGGAGCAAAGTTCACCCAGAACGCATAGTCGGTGCCGTCACCGCATTGGGTACCAAATTCTACGCCATCTACCACGACCTGCACCCACTCACCTCGCTTGACCTCAAATTGAGCGTAGCTAGGACCGCACCTCAAGCTAACGTTTGAAGTATCCGCCAAGCCGGCGGCGGCAATACAATCCGCTTGGTGTGCCACACGTTGTGCGTATACCTCTGGACTCACTGCTATTAGATTACCGAGCGCTGGACATGCGGCTAAGATGGCCGTGGTTGCGTCGCTCTCCTGTGTTTCTCTTGCATCCGAGACCGTGCTGGGGTCGCATTGCAAGTCTGTTGCACAAGCGATGATCGCATCCAGTTGTTGACCAAGGAGCTCAGTTCCAGCGTTGTGTGTGGCTGCTAAGCATGCCTTCGCCTCATCATCTGCGATGGCCCATGCAGCGCCCTGGGGTCCACCGAAAGCACGCCAGGCCAGTGAGTCGGATTCCGAGATGCAGCTTTGTGCAACTCGGGCTGCGAGCGCATCAACGGTTCTATTGGGGTAATCGTCATCCTTACAAACATCGCGCACGCTTTTTTCCAACGTATTCATCACATCCGCCATGGATGCATTATCGTTTGCGCAAGCGGCATTTGAATCGGTGTAGCATTGCGCTGTCACCAGGCTTCGGGCAGTGACACATTCTCGCAGCGCAGCGGGAACAGCGGCACTGCAGTCGACAGTGAGTTCCGTGGCGTCGGTACCGTCCACGGTATCTATACTATCCGCTGCGGTCCCATCGTCGGTCATATCAGTTGAATTCGTAACCCCATTCGCTACATCGTCGTTATCCTCGTTCGCGCAACCGCTTACTAAGACGAACAGCACTGCCAGATGACAGAGAATAGAGTGGTGCACCCGTAGTAATTGTTGTTTTTTCATGTCGGCCTCACTGCGGTCGGTTCAGATTGTGTCTATCCAAACGGCAAGCGGTGCAGCCGTTTGGGTGCTCGAGGAGTATACCGGACCGAGCTGAAGGGCAGACTATCTATTCAAAAATTTCGTACTCAATTACGACCTCGGACGCCGTTGCTGACCGAATCCAACCCTTGGTAAACCCGCTGGATGTGTAGTTTTCGAGGACGAACCCGAGACCAGTATCCGTTTTTAGCATTGCAGCGCCGGTTTCTGATGATGGCTTGTCGTATGGTACCTCATCGAGACTAGAGTAGGTTTCCAACATACCGCCTGCGCTTTCAAACCAGATGATTGGGTTTGGCTTTGTGGTGGTCGGTCCACCGGTAGCCAGTCGTATCCGGTCGCCGTTCTCTGTCGCAAGTAAATCCACTTGATTGAACTTATCTCCCGGAATAATTTCTCCGGTGGCGAAGACAACGCCATCATCTGCATTTAGTGTGATTACCCCAAACTCATCAGCGGTGCTTCTCGGGTTACTTTCGCAGCTGGCTACGCTAGCGATCGTCGCGGCGATTATGAGTAACCCATGCATTGGGAGGTGTGTTCGCATGGTCGGTACTATTGCATGCTTCGTCCGCCCTGACGATAGCAGGACGGGCAATAGTTGGGGTGGTACCATTCGAGGGGAGATGACCCACTACTCGGTGCATGGTATGAGGCGATTATGATTATCGGATTAACAGGGCGTAACGCTGCGGGTAAAGGTACCGCTGCTGAGTATCTGGTTGAACATGGCTTTCAGTACCATTCACTTTCGGATGCGATACGAGATGTTGTGGCGGCTAGGGGGCAAGAGCCCACGCGTGATGTCATGATCGCTGTGGGACGCGAGCTTCGTGAGACGGGTGGCCCGGGCGCACTTGCGAAACAGATACTTGCGAAACTCTCTGCTGACGGAAAGTACGTCGTGGACTCGTTTCGGAATCCAGGAGAAGTGGATATCTTTCGGTCCTGTGGAAGGCGGTTCGTTCTGCTTGAAATCTGTGCGGATGAGCTCATTCGGTTTGAAAGATTGCGTGCGCGTGGCCGGGTTGGGGATGCGTCAGAGCTTAGTGCATTTCGAGACCATGAGAAGGCAGAGCTTACCGGCAATGCGGTGGGGCAGCAGTTACTGGCGACGGCGGCTCTCGCTGACGCGCAAGTGGAAAATAATAACGACATTTCTGTGCTTCGTGCTGGGCTCGACATCATCATACAAACCGTGCGGTAGCCAGTGTTTCCGATTCACTTCGACCTACTCGGCTAACAGTATCTTCGCCATCCAGCGACGCGCCTGTGCATAGACATCCGACGTAATGTGGTGACCACCTGAGTAAGGTTGCCACTCGACTCGATACCCCGCTCGGGATAGGCCATTGTACGCTTGCAAACCCCGCGAGAATGGCACTACGTTGTCGGATTGACCATGGAGGAGTATGACGTCCGGTGGCTTAGAGTTTGGCGCATTGGGCGGTAGTACTCTTGCATCCAAATATCCCGAGATAGCAATGGCTCCTCGGATGATATTGGGGTGGCGTATGAGTACGCTTAAACTCATAACAGCTCCTTGGCTAAACCCCATCACTATTGGCCTGCCCGCTCGCGGATATTGTTTGCGAAGGGACCCGATAAGCGCATGCAGACGATTTGCCGCTCGCTCGATATCAGTCGACTGTTCTGAGTCGTCAATGCGGTACCATGAAAATCCCTGGCGGGGGTGCTTTAGAGGTCCCTGAACCGCGATGACACGCATTCCAGGAGCCAGGGAAATAGCAAATTGGAGGAACGCCTGTGGTGTATCCCCGTACCCATGGATAGCGATGAGGATTGGACTCGATTCATCGCCTCCATCGGCGAGATACTCGACAGTTTCTAATGCCGGTGGTTCAGCTGAAGCGAATGCACCGCCACCTACACCGACCACAAAGACGATAATGTGACTAAAACGCAGCAAAGCTTTTAGAGCCTACTGCTGTATTGCGACGGTATCGAGGGCAGCTGTCTCTGTGTGTAGGAGCTGTAACGCCAGGTCCCGCATCTCACCCAGCCTGAGAAGCGTTAGGACATTTCTCACGAGATATCCATATATGAGGTTCTCATCGGCGACATGAAATGCATGACGAGATTGTGGATGATATCGGTCGCCTGCGATGCCTTTGTTATTGGCCATGATCGGGTGGGTCCAGTCTTGTCGCCCGTGCTCATCAATAGGGTTCAGAGCACACCATAGGTCGATCATTGGAATACGATATTCAGACGCAAGGCTACGGATCTCTTCATTCATCGCTACGACAGTATCCTCATCTAACCACCTACGAGGCATGGGAGGAATGGTAGAGATGATGGGAACGATATCGCGCGACAGTAGACTTTCGAGCAAGGCCTTATAGCCGATGCGGAAGGTGCGCCGTTTTGCATGCATGACGGTATGTACATACTGAGGTAAGGCGCGCTCTGAACGGGGATCGGGGTAGGTCACATTACCCAACTCATAGGGGGGAAGACACAGCCCTTCGCGTCGGCAGCGTTTGTCGTTGAAGCCGGCAGCGATCCATTTTTTGAAATACCCTTTGTATCCAGGTCGACCACCCCACGAAACGTTATTGGTCCCAAACATGACCAGGGCAAATGCGGGTGATAGTGAGCGGATTTCCGACGTGAGCTTTTCCGGGCAGTCAAGACAGAATGCTTGTTTCCATACCCAGTTTCCTGCCGTGGTACCGGATACCGTCGCCCTCTTTCTAGCAAAGCTGTTGCGGGATGACGTTCTGCTCGAGAACCAATCAATGGTGGGTTGGAGGAATTTCCAGGTTGCTGAAAGCGTGTATCGATCTCGATAGGCAAATCCGGTGAGAAATTCACGTGCACGACTTGCGCTAGCACCTACCACGATGAAGCGGTTCATACCTGCTTTCGTGCTATTGGAGTGCGTCAATCGTCGCTGAAGTATTTCTTTGACGTGGTGATGCGTGGCTCCATTCATATGTCCAGCACACGCTACCAATCTCGACTTTTCGCTCGTAAATTGTGGGGATACACCTTCCGCCGGCGGTTGCTTTTTGCTTGAGGCGAGCGTCATTGCGGCGAGTTGTCGTTCTCGTCTTTGTGGTGTTGCTTCCCGTGTACGATTACTGGATGCGGATATTGCGACCGGCTCTTCTTCGGAGGTGAGCTGCGTTTGCACTAAAGTCCCTACGGCAGCACTTTCATTAGCGCTCAGCGTACTGTTGGGAATTAGCAGTGCAGTGACGCCTATACTCACGCCCAGGACGGCTAATAATTGTTGTTGCATTGACTGCTCTACCCCCGGCGCAGTGGTACAACGGAAGTTAAATCTCGTCGAGAAATCCTGCGCTTTGGAGCATTACGTCCACTGTTGGAGCTCGGTGCATTACCGTTGGAGATATTGCCGTCGTTTAGGGGCTATGTGGTCCGCAATGGCGTCGGCCAGCGCACGGTCGAATTGGACGGTCGGTGTATGCAATAGCTCGTTTTGCGCCCGTTGACCGCTGTAGCGGCCCGGTCGTTGAAGAAAGGATATGGCATCCGGCTCGATATTGAGTCTCCATCGTCGAGGGCTTCGGCTGTTTAGGCCGAACAGCATTCGCAAGATTGGAGCGGGTACAACATATGTCGACTGATTTACCGCTTTTCCTAGGCGACTGAAGTAATCAAAGCAGGGTAGGGCGACATCGTCCACGAGATTATACGCGCCCATAGCAGGGCTTCGGGGTTCGCACGCGTCGATGCATGCTGCCGCAAGATGCTCGACATGAAGTGGGTTGATGAAGCTTGAACGGTCAGGAACTACAAGAGGACCGCGCTTTGCTAATTCAAGCGGCCGGATTATCCACGGTACAGACCCGGGGCCATAGACATCACCGGGCCGGAATATGACGGTACACAGGCTGTCGGGGGCGCTACGTATGACGGCCTCGCTTTCAATTTTTGTCTGGCAATAGGGGTTGTTTTCACCTCGGAGGGGTCCCGATTCTGTGACCCCGTCCGGGAAACTAAATCCGTATACCATGACGGACGAAAGGTGCACGAGTCGAGGTATTGTGAGTGCTTTACAGGTCGACAATACCCGAACAGTACCTCCAACATTTACTGAGCGCACCGTCTCCCAGTCACCTCCCTCGACCACTAAAGCCGCTGTGTGGACGACTGCATCGCATCCAGTAAACGAGCGCATGAGGGTAGCTTTGTCGCGTATGTCTCCTTGCGAGGCACTGACGCCAAGCTCCGACACGCGCTTACACGCCTCTTCGCTGACATCTACCCCGACGACCTCATATCCGCGGCGTATTCCCTCATGTGCCACGAATTGTCCTATGAAGCCACCGACGCCCGTTATTCCGATTTTCATTCTATCACTCCGTCAAATACTCGTAGAGGGGTACTGCAAGGAGCACCCTCGGTGGAGAAATGGCGTAATACGTCCCCGTTAGGCTGACGAATAATTGTGAGTGAGCGTGTCCCGTATCTTCGTTCATCCCAGTGAACACAAATACCTTCGAACGTAGGGGTTGCGTGAATTGACATGACGTCTTGTATATTTCGGTTGGTGGGCGCTTTTGCCGCATCTAGCCACGGTTGTATCGCTTTTTTGATACGACCATCGCGTGTCGTATGACCCGCTTCAAAGCTACGTTCGGTCACGATGGCTTGATGCGAATCGGTCTCCATCTCCCGCCACGAGTCGCCGGTATTGACCAAAACTCTAATGTCTTCCGTTGTGGCAACGACAAGGTGGCACGGGTTGTAGTGCGACGGCGGAGTTGCGAATGCTGAACTAATCGCACTGTCGGCGTCGTGGCACATGAGCGTACGTTCTACCAATTCACCACGAGAGCGACGTTTGGGGTCGTGAGGTCCGGAAAATCGG
Source organism: Pseudomonadota bacterium (assembly GCA_002863065.1). GTDB lineage: Bacteria > Myxococcota_A > UBA9042. The sequence continues at coordinate 17,365 of PKDL01000090.1, read as the reverse complement.
TTAGTGAGACCAACAAATAGCCCCAGGTCGTTGGTGCCGATCCACGTGCCTCCAGCTTGTTGATCAAGTGGACTCGTGAGAGTGCGATCGCCGCGTTGCCGCGTTCGTAACCCTTGCGATGGTCGGTCGTACGATTCATCGCGGTTTGCACATATGAGAAGCGCCGAATCCGTCCATATGTCACGGAAAACGACGATGGAACACATCAGGCTAAGCCCAGACGCTGTGCCTGAGTTGACGTAAAGTGGTTGTCTGGATCCCACTTCGTTTTGATCGCTTTCCACTCGTGCAGGCGAGGATACATTTGCTCGAAGACCTCACGTGCCATGAAGGCATCCTTGCCGAGGTAAATGCGCCCTCCCATGGCTTGAACTCGCTGGTCGAGGTTTTGAAGGAGAGCTTCTAGGCCAGCGCGGATGGGAAAGTCCACAGCAAAGGTGTAGCCCTCCATTGGGAATGAAAGCATGGTGTTCGGGTGTTCGGGGCCAAACCGTTTCAACACATTCAGGAACGGCGATTGGCCGCTTGTAGCGATCGCAGATAAGAGCTCTCGGATGTTTTTACGGCCATCTTGGGCGGGTATGACGAATTGATATTGGGTGAAGCCGCGTTGGCCGTAGCCTCGATTCCACTCACCAATGAAGTCCAGCGGATAAAAGAACTTTTCGTAGTGTGCGATTGGACTGCCATGCCGCTGTACCTGGTCTAAAACGACATTGAGAATGCGTATGGTCGCCAAATTCAGTGCCTGGCTAGGCAACTCGAACGGTAGGTCCACGAGGGTCGGAGGGCTGATGCTCAGCGGATTTTTCCGGTGTCGTGCGGGCAGATCCTCAAGCGTAGCATGGTCGCCGACTGTCAGGACGCCCCGTCCTAGCGACCGGCCCGTGGCAAGTGAGTCTACCCACGCGACGCTGTAGGGTAGGTGGTGGTATTCGTCTAGTGCATCAAGCATCTCGTCCAGCGAGCTTACCCGTTTGGCTGTTTGCCTGAACCATAGGGTCTCGACCTTCCTCAATACGATCGTGGCGTCAACGATCACTCCTAGGAGTCCCATGCCGCCAAAAGTAGCCCAAAATAGGTCGGCATTTTCTTCTCTACTGGCGTTTACAATATCGCCATTGGAAAGCATGACTCGGAACGATTCCGTGCATGAAGAAAAGCAACCATCAACATGGTGACCTTTGCCGTGGATATCGTTCGCGATGCAACCACCAACCGTAACGAATTTGGTTCCAGGGGTGACCATAGGTAGGAATCCGCGCGGGCCAAAGTCTCGAACAATGGTAGCGAGACTTGTACCTGCTTCACACCGCAATCTGCCAGTCTCTTCCTCAAAGTCCAAACAGCGGTCCATCCGTGTGCAATCAATGACAGTAGCATTGTCAGCAATTGCGGGGTCGCCATAGCTGCGACCGAGACCACGTGAAATACACGGCCCGGCAGAGACGAGATCAGACAGCTCGTTATGTCTTTCTGGACGGGCAACATGGCATCTGAGTCGCGGGTAGTTGCCCCATCCCGACAGTGTCTTTTCAGTGGTAGCCGTCATATTACGTACTGTGCTGTCTGCGGTGGAATCCGTCAAACATGCTGCGGGCGCTTTCTGATTCACGAGGTCCGCCTTGCATCCATGTGCGCCTCGAGGGCTTCGTAGGTTTTGGGCCAATCGTCTCGTAGTAGGCGCGATAGCGACCGATCTGATAGGAGCCGTCCCTCGGTCTGGCAGCTGGGACAATAGTTACACTCATTCTGTGCGTATTTGACCCGTTGCACTGGAGTGTCACACACGGGACACGGATCTCCGTACTTGCCATGAACAGCCATCTCGGTTTGGAATGCAGTCACACGATCGGGAAAGCTGTCACCGACCGCAGCCCGCAGGCGGTCCATCCATTCTTGGAGCACATCTTGTGTAACTTGGTGTAAGCGCTCGATTGCCGCTGGCGATAAATTTTTGGTGCGCTGCATCGGTGATAGGCGCGCCCGATGCATGATTTCGTCTGAATAGGCATTCCCAATTCCTGATATGAGTCTTGGGTCCGTAAGTGCTCGCTTCAGTGTGCGATTTTCGCGCGTGAGCGCTTTTGTGAATGCATCGTATGTCGAACCGAGTACCTCTAGCCCCCCGCGATTAAACGGTACTAATGCATCCATTCCGTCCACCATATGTAGGGTGGCGCGTTTTTTTGCGCTAGCTTCTGTCAGTAAGAGCGTGCCGTGCTCAAAGTAGAAGGCGGCCAGACCTCGCTTTCGCGGCACTGTAAATTGGGGTGTTTTCCAACGCAACCGGCCCGCAATCATCAAATGAAGCACGCAAAATAGATCGTCTTCAAATCCCAAAATGATGCGCTTACCGAGTCGCTGAGCGGAAACGAACTTCCGGTCGTAGGCCGCGCTCAGAGGAGGGTCAACCGACTGCACTAATGACGGACTCACCACCCGGATATTCAGTAACGTTTGCCCCACGACAAGGCTTCGTAAGCGGTCAACATAGAGCTCAATGTCTGGCAGCTCAGGCATGTGGCTGAACGTGCCTGCAACATTATGGCGGAAGCAAGCCGATGTCCGATAAATCATCGGTAGCCCAGAGTGAAATCAATCCGATGGTTCCAATCCGACGGCTCAGCTGTTCTCCGTACTTCGTACTTGCCAGGGATGTCGCGCTCGTCTGTCCTCGAAGGTATGAAGGCGTAACGCATGTCCGCAGATGGACAATGTGGGCGTCCTCGTAGGATCCGTCATGATGGGATGACGCTACAACCGACGTATTATCGCGTCAGCGAATTGTTGCGTATTCAGATGACCGCCCAGGTCCCCTGTTTTTTCCCCCGCCAGAATCGCTTGATTGTACGCTACCTTGATGCGCTCGGCGGCGGCTTTCGCTGACGCATCATTTCGGGTAGTTGCGATGTGATTCAGCATCATAACGGAGCTCATAATCATGGCGAGAGGGTTTGCGATACCGCGTCCTGCGATGTCTGGTGCTGTACCGTGTACCGCCTCAAAGACTGCCGCAGATTCGCCAATGTTTGCGCCCGGGGTGACTCCGAGTCCACCTACTAAACCGGCGCAAAGGTCGCTCATTAGGTCGCCGTATAGATTCTCGCAGAGAATGATATCGAACTGTGTAGGGTCGGAAACGACTTTCATACAGCCCGCATCGATAATGACCTCGTCGTACTCGATTTCACTGTAGTTTTCGTGCACCTCTCGGGCACAACGGATGAATAGACCATCGCTGAGCTTCATAATATTGGCCTTATGAAAAGCCGTGACCTTCTTACGACCCCGTTCACGCGCATATTCAAATGCGAAGGTGGCGATACGACGGCATGCCCGTTCTGTTGCCACCTTAAGCGAAGTCACAACACCCTCAGTAATGACATTTTCGATGCCGGAATACAGTCCTTCGGTATTTTCTCGGACGATGACGCAATCCACGTCTGAGTAGCGCGTAGTAATGCCGTCGATATTCCGTATCGGTCGGATTGCTCCATACAGTTTCAATTGCTTGCGGAGGGCAACGTTTACGGAGCTAAAACCACCCGCGATGGGTGTCGTACATGGACCTTTCATCGCCAGCTTGTGTTCTAGGATCGCATCGGTCGTTGAAGCAGGCAGTAATGAGTCCGAACCATGTTCGAGTGCTGCCACGCCTGCATGTCGCTCTAGCCAATCGATTTTTACGCCTGAGGCGTCTAGCACCTGTCGTGCAGCAGCGGTAACTTCAGGTCCGATTCCATCGCCAGGTATCAGTACAACCGTGTGTTTCATCGAGCACCTCGTTTTGTGAACTCTGAGTGGGTATGTGAGTGTATTTCTGAGTGGTCGCACCGTGCAAACCACGCGCGTTGCCTCTCGTCGTCGGCGAAACATACCCTACACCAGATGGCCACGCCAAGGTGCCGGCTGAGGTGATGTGAATTAGGTCCAAGTCGTCGCCGTTGCCCCTCGCAATAAAGCGCATGAAAGACGGATGCAGTTGAAGCTAGGCGGCAGGCTGAGAATCGACTTGCTACTCATGAGTCTGTCGCTATACTCCGCGGCGTTCATACCCATCTGCAGCGTTCGTCTCGGCGCACACGGACCGAGGCCCGACCGCCTACGCGTCGCCTGGAACCGTATTATCGGTATACAGGTAACCTTGAGCAGTACGGTATTGATGCGTGCGAGAACTCTGATAATCAATCCTCTCGTCGGCAGGAGGCACTTTGACTCAAGAGCAAAAACCAGCGTCTCAAAAACAGCCTCGAATTCGTCCTGTAGAGAACAAAGTCGTTCTCCATTCCCTTCTGATACAGGACCGCATCGCCGGCGCGTACCTGTTAGGTGACTTGGATGATAATTACTTCGGATACTGCCGTTGGTGGGGGGCTCACGCTACGGACGGGACACTAGAAAGTGTGATGCTTTTGTATACCGGACTGCGGCTTCCCGCCGTTCTGACATTTGGAAATACCACGGGCGTCGAGGACATCTTTAGCGACCCAGCAGTGCGTAATGAACTGCCCGCACAATTTTATGCCCACATCATGAATGAGCACCTCGCGGCCTTCCAAGGGTACTATAATACGGACGCACTACGCTCGATGGTACGCATGGGTCTAGCCAAGGCAGATTTCAAGCATCCCGGAGATGACCTGAGCGGTATTACTCGCATCAGTCACAGCCATACCGCTGAGCTTATGGATTTGTATCGGTACTATCCGGACAGCTTTTTCGAGCCCTACCAGTTGGAAAGCGGATTTTACTTTGGGACGCAGGTTGATGGTGACTTGGTAAGCGTGGCCGGGACCCATCTCTTCAGTAGCGCCTACAGTGTTGCCGCGATTGGTAATATCGTTACGCACCCCGAACACCGTTCACAAGGGCATTCGCGCCGATGTACCACTCGACTTCTCGAAGCATTGTTTGAAGAGGTGTCCATCGCAGCTTTGAATGTAGAGAGAGACAACGTCGCCGCTCAGCGGGTGTACCGTCGTTTAGGCTTTACTGACCATGTACGCTATCTCGAAGGCCTCGTCCGGTATAACGGTTAGCTGGTTTAGAGCCCACCGACCACTCATCTATCTACCTAACTTCAGCTTACGAACTGCTCGTTCGAAGGCCTTGGATTCTGTCTTGAATGCTTTTTTAGCAGCTTTAAGCTTTGGCTCATCAATAAGTGACCGGTCTGCATACGCTTGAATTCCAGTGTCCCAAGCGGTTGCAAACCAGGTATCGCATGCCTCGTAAAAGGCTTTCGTCTTCTTTCTCATCGCTTGCGTTGCTTTGCTATCTGTCAAACGTGCTTGGTTCATGGTTTTTTTCTGGCGGGCTAAGCGGGCCTTCCAATGTGAATCCAGCCAGCCCATGTGGCGTCGTCTCACGTAGAGCTCCTTGGAAAGTGGTTCATGCGCATAGGTCATCCATGCCGTCTCAAGGTTTCGGATGTCCGCCGCAGTTTCCCGAATGATCTTCTTCCATTGCGCGTCCGATATCGCCTCGTTTGCAAACCCTGCTGGATACTCTGGGATGGTATCGGCGGGCAGCTGAGATAGTTCTTCTGCGAGCTGCACCATTTCGGGAATCAATGTCTTTGTCAGATTCGGCAGCGCCGCAGACATTTCTTCAGCGTTCATCTTCCGTCGCTTGGCCTTGGCTCCGATGTTTATGGAAGTTCGGGCGAAGCGTCCGTATAGGTCGGCTACTAGCGACCAACGTTTCAACAGTTCGTCTGTTTTTGGGTGTTGATTCTCCATGAGATCGAAGGCTTCGTCATAACCTTCCGCGAGATACTTACAATCGCGTTCCAGAACAGTAACTACGCCATCCTTAGTGACAAGAGCTGGCATACCTACGAGGAGCTCATCTGGCTTGAGTTTACTGAGATATCTTTCGTTACACATGGCAGCGATTGGACCGAGCTTCTTGGCGATAGACGCTACTCGTGTAGCCCATGGACTCTTGGCGGGACTGTCGTTGTCCGAGGTCGCTGATGCTTTTGCCTCGGCTGATTTGGCCGCCTCACGCTCCGCAGAGGTCGGCTCTTCTATCACAGGCGCCGCGTGCACGATGACCTTACCCTTGCCTGCATCTTTGCAGCCCGAAAAGCATGTGCTGAAGAGCAGCATAACTCCTGCTACTTGAGTCCAACGTTTCATGAGTCAATCTCCTGATATTGTCGATGAAGTTCTGGCGTCTTGGTGACAAGAAAGTCGCCCAAAAACAGTGCATCCATGTCTGTGGTGAAGAAGCATCGCAGAGCGTCTGATGGGGTGTTTACAATAGGCTCGCCCCGTACATTGAAGCTGGTATTCAATACGCAAGGCACACCGGTATGCTGGCCAACTCTTGAGATGAGCTCATGATAACGGGCATTTTGCTCCGCACTCACCGTTTGCACCCGTGCGCCACCATCGACATGTGTCACACTCGGCAGAGTCGTCACGTGTTCGGTTCGGGTCTTAAATACGAGGATCATGAACGGGGAAGGGACTCCGTTTGAGTCAAAGTAGGTTGCGCATGCTTCTTCCGTAATCGACGGTGCAAATGGTCGGAATGGTTCCCGAAACTTTACGCGCGCATTCAGCACGTCTTTCATATCGGCGCGCCTGGGGTCGCAGAGTATGCTGCGATTCCCAAGTGCACGCGGACCCAGCTCTGCGCGTCCCTGGAACCATCCGATGATATGGCCATTGGCAATGACCTGTGCTGCAGTTTTGCATGTATCGTTGAGGCGGGTCGCGACGATTCCGCCACGCCGGAGTTCATGTGCAATGGTCTCGTTATCGAATTTGGGTCCCAGGTAGTCCGTCATCGGATGTTCTACGCGTGGTGCTCCGGAGCGATGTGCCACTAAAAGTGCTGCTCCCATGCTCGTTCCGCCATCCCCGGAGCAGGGTTGGAAATAGTATTCACTAAATCCGCTTTCTTGTAGGATACGAGCATTAGCAACGCAGTTGAGAACCACACCGCCCGACATGCATAGCCGGTGGCTACCAGTGAGCTCTTTGGTTATTGCAGCCAGGTGCAGGAGTACCTCTTCAGTGACCTTCTGCATTGCATATGCAATATCAAAGTGGCGTTGCGTGAGTGGCTCGTCTTTGTGGCGTTCCGGTCCCAAGAGCGTCGTGAGTTTCGGGGAATAGCGCCGCGTGCGTTCGAGAAAGAAACTGAAGTAGCTCAGGTCTAATTCGAACCCCGTTTCCGTCAATTGTACGAGCTGTCGTATTTTGTCTTCGTAAGACGATGGCTGGCCGTAGCTGGCCAATCCCATGACTTTCCCTTCGCCGTTATTTGCTCTGAAGCCGAGGTATTGTGTGAATGCCGCGTAAAAGCTACCTACGCTGTGGGGAAAGTCGATCTGATGCAACACTTCGAGTTTGGTGCCGGCGCCGCGTGCGATGGTCGCTGAGCTTTTTTCACCATAACCGTCGACAACGAGGATTGCGCTCTCTTCGAAGTTGCTTCGGTAGAAAGCGCCGGCAGAGTGAGTGAGGTGATGCGTGCAGTACTCAATTCCAAGTGAGTGCCCCCCCTGCAGAGTAAATTCCTGGCGCACTGACTGGACGGGAATCTGATTGAAGTGTCGATTCAACAGAATATTGGGCACGCTCGACAAAAACTCAAGATGATGTCGCCGCGCTACGCTGTTTCTGTGAAGCGGTTCTGCATGGATACCGGGATTCCAGAAGAAGGCCACATCATCGACGTCTTGTAGCGTGATACCGCCTTCAGACAGGCACCAATCGACTGCCTGATTTGGGAACCCAGCATGGTGCTTGATTCGCGAAAACCGTTCTTCTTTACAAGCAGCGATGACTTCACCGTCTCGGATCAGAGCGGCTGCAGCGTCGATGGAGTAATTGATCCCAAGAATGTGCATGGACACGGAGTCTGCCATGGTGGATTCCAGACGTCGACCCGATGCTCTCGGGAGGATATGATCTCATCATGTGAGCAAGGATTCGTGAGCTGGTTGCGAGCATCTTGAGCCCCATACGGGTCATCGTGATGCTGGAAGCAATGCGAATCATAGGTGAGCCAATGCGTACGAGAATGATCGGAGTCGTAGTCATTCTGGCGGGGGTTGTCTTGGCACGTCCAAGGCCGGGAAAGGCGGGTCCCCCTCCGGATTCATCGGTGATGACACTGCGGGATGCGGTAGCTATTGCCGTAGCCCAGTCGGATGACCTTGTAGCCGTGAGAGCGGCGTTTACGCGGGCGGAAGCGGTCCGTCGACGAGCTCTCAGTAGTATTGTACCTACGCTATCTGGGCAGGCGTCGTATACCCTGAATGACGAAGAAATACGTGGCGGCGCTGGAGTGATCGTACCACGGGATAACAGTTCGGGCGCGCTTGGGATGTCGATGACTATCTTCGATGGTCGAGCCATACCTATGCTTCTCGCCGCGAACGATCGTTTCGAGGCAGCTCGGGCAACCCTGGATGATGCACGAACCGAGCTAAGGTATCGCGTGGCAGACGCGTATATCAGTGTGTTGGCGGCAGAAGCTCTGGACAGAGTTTCCTTGAGAGCAGTAAGTGCTCGTAAGTCTCAGATTGCAGCAGCCAAAGCGAGGCTAGATACGGGAGTTGGCTTATCTCTCGATGTATACCGTGCAACTGCAGCATTTCACAGGGCTGAGCGCGAACGTGTGGGCACCGACGCTCAAGTAGAAGCGGCCCGTGATGTGTTAGCGGCACTACTTGGCCGGATGCCTCCCTTCGAACATCCTTTGGAGCGTCCTCGTCTTGAGCCGGTACCTGCTCCCGGAGAAGCACGTGCACGGGCTCAAGCTCTGATGTCTCGCCAAGACTTGGAAGCACAAGCCCTTTCCCTTCGTGCAGCAGAGCGAATGCGGCTCGCGACTTGGTTATCATTTCTTCCGAGTATTGAGCTCAGCGGAAACATGAGTATGGGGCGGGAGACATTCGCTAACCCAGACGGTGTTCAATTCCAGTTATCTCTCCAACTCACCTGGTTATTATATGACGGCGGCACGCGGTATGCCCAGCTTCAGGAGGATACTGCGGCTATTCGAGAAGCGGAGGCGAATCGTCGTATTACAGAGCGTAATGTCGTTACGGGCGTACGTACGGCACTGCGCACGATCCGAACTGCAGATGCGGCCATTCTTTCCGCTTCCGCTGAAAGTAAGGCTGCGAATGAAGCGGTACGTAGTGTTGGAGCTCAATTCCAAATTGGTCGTGCCACGGGCCTGGAAGTACTTGAGGGTCAATTGGCTCTAGAACAGGCCGAAGTCGAGTTCGTACGAGCGGAGTTAGATGCGCTTCGTGCACGGTTGCAGCTCATAAGAATCTTGGGTGAGCTGCCATAGACTCTCGTATCGTACGATAAACACGTCGGTGGACAAAGGCGCTCTAGCGGTTCCTTGTGGTGGTCTTTCCGTTCCGGGCAGCAACGTGGTGTACAAATGCAATTTGGAATCACTCGATACGGATATTTTTGCTGGCTATCGTTGGCGGTCAGGACAATTTCCGCTTCGGAAAACATTCAATAACTGCTTCTGAGTGAATAATCATTCATTCAGGGTTGCGACACATGTTCCGGACAGCTATCTTCCCGCAGTCAAAGTAAACCATATATTAATCCCGACAGTTGAAAACGGAGAGACGATGCAAATCCGGAAGGCTGCAGTATTAGGCGCTGGCGTAATGGGTAGTGGTATCGCCGCCCACCTGGCGAACGCCGGGGTCGACGTAGAACTTCTCGACCTGAAACCCGAATGGGCCGCTGGCGCCCTCAAAAAAGCTCAAAAGCAGCGACCAGCGCCGTTCATGAACAAGCGGTTCTCAGGCAGGGTTCGTACAGGTGGGTTCGATGAACACATGGACCGTATCGCTGACTGCCAATGGGTCATTGAGGTGGTCACTGAGAACCTCCAGATCAAGCACTCACTGTATGAAAAGGTCCTGCCGCACCTCCATTCGGACGCGTGGCTCACATCGAATACCAGCGGTATTCCGCTCGCATCGCTCGTCGAAAACTTTGACGCCGAGGTAAAGGCGCGTTTTTTCATTACGCACTTTTTCAACCCCGCGCGATACATGCGGCTTCTTGAAGTCATACCTGGACCGGATACCTCGCAGGAGAACATCACTGCTTTCAACCTGTTCGCTGAGCGGCGTCTTGGGAAAGGCGTAGTCCTTGCGAAGGATACGGTGAATTTCATAGCAAATCGTATCGGTGTGCACGGCATGATGCTGACACTCCATAAAACGATTGAGATGGGCTACTCGGTACGGGAAGTAGACGTCATCACTGGACCCGCAACCGGGCGGCCTAGTTCGGCGACATTCAAGACGGCGGATTTGGTGGGGTTGGACACGCTTGCGCACGTTGCGAAGAACTGCCTGGATAATCTGCCTCATGATGAGGATAGGGATCTGTTTGCTGTACCAGACGTGGTAACAAAGCTCATCGAGTCGGGAGCAACTGGCCGCAAAGCTGGTGCCGGTTTCTACAAAAAGGTGGGCCGCGATATCCTGACGTTGGATTTCGCGACGGGCGAATACATCTCAGTCGATAAGCCAAAGTTTGATTCGATCAAGAAGGCTCGATCTAAGTCGAGCGTCGCCGAACGTATTGCGCATGTTCTTGGAGCCGACGATCGAGCTGGAGCTTTTGCGAGAGCGACTATCCTCCGTTCCTTGGCATACTCAGCTAACCGTTTGGGCGAGATCGCTGACGATGTTCGCTCAATCGATGACGCCATGCGCTGGGGTTTCAACTGGGACATGGGACCATTTGAACTGTGGCAGAGCATCGGTGTCAGTAAGGTGAACGAGCTGATGGAATCGGAAGGTGTACCTGTACCCCAGGCGGCTCTGGAGGCCGCCAAAACCGGCCATTGGTATCCAGAAAATGAGGAGCTAGGAAAACCATCTCCACTACAACGTGCTGCGAAGCTTGGAAACGTCGTAGCTTCGTCTCACACGACGCGAACTCTTGACATTGGTGACGGGGTGTTGGCTTTCGAGTTCTTCACAAAGATGAACTCGCTGGACAACTCAGTTGTCGAAAACCTCGAGAAGGCGATCGACCTTGCAGAGTCATCGTCAGAATGGAACGGCTTGGTTATAGCGAATGACGCGGAGCGCTTCAGTGTAGGTGCGAATATTATGCTGATCGCTATGGGTATTCAGTCGAAGAACTGGGCCCAAATCGAGCAGATGACCAAGATGTTTCAGGATGCATTTCAGCGGATGCAGCGCTGTAGTATTCCTATCGTCGCAGCGCCGCATAATTTGGCACTTGGCGGTGGCTGCGAAATAACGCTCGGAGCGGATCGAATTCGTGCTCACTCCGAGTTATACATGGGACTCGTAGAAGTTGGGGTTGGCCTCATTCCTGGAGCTGGTGGAACGCTCGAGCTCCTCAAGCGGAACCTAGAGAACGTTCCATTGGATCGTGACTTGGTGTTCGACCGCACGTCCTATATCGCAAGAACGTTCACTGCTATCGGGATGGCGAAGGTGTCTACGTCCGCGTTCGAGGCTCGTGACTTGGGTTACCTCCGATCGCGGGATGCGATTACCTTTGATCGTGCGAAGCTGGTTCATGACGCAAAACAGGATGTACTGCATCTGGCCTCAACGGGCTATACGCCGCAGCCTGAGGCAGATTACCTACTACTTCCTGGTCCAAACGGGGCCGCGGTTATTGAAGCGTCCCTGTACCAAATGAACGTCGGTGGATTCATCAGTGAACATGATCGATTGATTGGCGGGAAGCTAGCACGTGTGCTGACTGGCGGGGACACCGATGGCCGTAGAGCGGTCACGGAGCAAGAAATTCTCGACCTTGAAAGGGAAGCATTTTTGAGTCTTTGCGGGGAAGAGAAAACCCTCGCACGTATCAACCATATGCTGAAGACAAATAAACCGCTTCGAAACTAACGGGCACCCTTCGTAAACGAGCTCGAACAGTAGCGTGGGATGTCCCTGCGCGAAGGAGAATTGACATGCGTGAAGCAGTTATCGTGAGCGCTGTCCGCACCCCAGTCGGTCGCGCACACAAAGGAACTCTACGAAACACCCGCCCCGAAGACCTCGGCGCGCTGGTTGTGAAAGAAGCGGTGAAACGCGCTGGAGTGGCACCCGACGTCATTGAAGACGTCATCATAGGGTGCGCCATGCCGGAGGGGGAGCAAGGTTACAATGTGGCCCGATACATATCGGTCCTCGCTGGTTTGCCAAACCATGTTCCGGCCGTGACCGTGAATCGCTTTTGTTCTTCGGGCTTGCAAACGATTGCAATGGCGGCGGACCGAGTGCTTGCCGGTGGCGCCGAGATCGTAGTTGCTGGTGGTGTCGAATCTATGACGGCGGTTCCAATGACGGGCTGGAAGCCCAGCCCTCATCCAGGACTCTTGAATTGCTACCCAGAGGCATACATGCCGATGGGGCTCACTGCAGAAGAGGTCGCTACTCGATTTGAAGTGAGTCGAGAAGCGCAGGATGCATTTGCTCTGAAGAGCCAAGAGAAGGCAGCTGCTGCGCTGGAAAAGAACGTCTTCCAAGACGAGATTGTGCCGGTGCCCATGCCTGACGGTACTCTGTTCGAGCGCGACGAATTACCTCGGCCGCAAACTACGGCGGAGGGACTTGCGAAGCTTCGGCCAGCGTTCAAGCAAGGGGGATCGGTCACCGCGGGTAACGCCTCACCACTTTCCGATGGTGCGTCGGCCGTGGTGGTCATGAGCCGAGAAAAGGCGGATGAGCTCGGCATTAAGCCACTGGTGGTCTACCGCGGTTTTCAGGTCGCGGGTGTGGATCCAGAGATCATGGGTATTGGCCCGATTGACGCGGTACCTAAGCTACTTGAAAAAGCCGGGATTACTGTTGACGACATTGATTTAGTGGAACTCAACGAAGCGTTTGCTTCGCAGTCCGTGGCAGTCATTGAGAAGCTTGGATTCGATCCTGAGAAGGTGAATGTCAACGGCGGCGCTATTGCGCTTGGTCACCCGCTAGGGGCGACTGGAGCGAAACTGACGACCCAGATCATTCATGAGATGGGGCGCCGTGGATCCCGTTACGGCGTAGTAACTATGTGCATCGGCGGTGGAATGGGTGCTGCTGGATTGTTTGAGCGCGTCACATAGAGCTGTTGAGCAGGCTCAACTTCCGATAAATATCGTCAAGACGTTGTACTTATACCTCCGTAGTGTGTCTCGGCGTCCTTGTGCTCTGTGGTACAACACACAGGCAATGTCGAAGAGGGGTCCCCGTTTGGAGTTAATGCGCTCGGTGCCGTCCTCGCGTTACACCAGCGATTCGTTCGCTGAACGCGAACAACGCGACGTGTTCTCGAAAGCCTGGATAGTGGCTTCACGCACCCGACACCTGATGCAACCCGGTGATTTTGTGACTGTTGATGGTGCGGGTCCGTCCGTTTTTGTGGTTCGGGACAAGCAAGGTCATCTCCGTGCATATCGAAACTCATGTCGCCATCGCGGCACGAGACTTTTGGAAGGACGAGGGAATGTATCGGCCATTCGGTGTCCTTACCACGATTGGAAATATGCGCTTGATGGGCGACTCAGGCATATTCCGGGGCGTGATGGATTTGAGCCATTGGAACGGGATTCCCTTGGGCTTTTGCCGGTTCGAGTCGAGGAATGGGGTGGTTTCACATGGGTCAATCAAGATTCGGAAGCCGAGCCGTTATTATCATCGCTTGGCGATCTCGTTGAAGAGCTTGCACCGTACCGTCTCGAAGAGATGGTTCCGATACAGGAAGCTGTTTGGACTCTTCCGTGTAACTGGAAGGCTCTCCTTGATAACGCTACAGAGTCGTATCATTTGGAATCTGTTCACAACCAAAGCGTTCAGCAACACGTTGATACTGAACCCGACTTCACTGTGTACGGTGATCACCACCGACTTACGCTCGAGATTGCTGGGTATGAGTGGAGGAAATGGCTCGACCACAGGACTGCGCGAGGCGGGCCATACACGGACAAGCAGTATGCCGAGCTTCATAAATATCTGCTGTTCCCAAACTTTCTGATCAATGTACTCCCGTATCATCTCACGGTGTTTCAGGTCTTTCCCGATGGGGTAGACCGATGCAAGTTTGTGTACGGGTTTTATAAGCGACAGGGAGCGCGCGGACTCGAAGCATTGAGGGCGTACGCGACATGGGCTGCTTCTCGTTGGATCTGGCGTGAAGACCTTGCGATCATCAGACAGTTTCAGCGGGGAGTGATGGCATCAGAGGACGGAGTTCACCGTCTTCATAATGAAGAGGTCGCTATCGCTCACTTTCACGCGGTTCTATCTCGTTGGATCAATTTAAACGATACGGAGAGTTAGAGCCGCTAGACAGGCAGCTCTATAGCACCGATAGCGGGGCATTGCGGGTCATGATGGAGCCGCCGGGATTTCGAACCAGAAGGTCGCTCCATTTCCTCTTGTTGAATCCACGCCCAGTGAACCATGATGCCGCTGGATTATCTTTTGGCATATCGCTAGGCCCGCCCCCGTCCCTGGAAATGTTTTTCGACTCTCTAAGCGCTTGAACATGCCAAATATCTGGCTGTGATATTCTGGATCAATGCCAATGCCATGGTCTGTGACTGCGACGCGAACTGTACCTCGCTCTGTTTGCTCACAGTGGAGTTCGATTTGGGGAGGGCCATCGACCGAGAAGCGGATCGCATTGGCGAGCAGGTTCTCTACTACGCTGCGAAGCAGTGGTGCATTACCTTGTACAGCCCTCCATGTACTCGGGTATTGGAGTACCACATGTCGCTCAGAAATCAGCCGCGACAGACTATCTACAGCCTCCGCCACAACCGTTTGGAGTTCCACAGTACGTAGGTCAATCTCCCCGGTTTGGAGGTGTAACCACTCCCGTAAATTGTGTAGGAGGCCATCCATTCGCTCATGGGCACTTTTGACTCGCTCAAGGTACTCTTTGGGCATCTCAGTCTTCTGGTCAAGTGCTTCCAGGCACCTGTCTAGGAAGAACCGAGTACTGCGTAGGGGTTCGCGTAAATCGTGAGTTGCGATAGCGAGAAGCGTACGAAGTTCGGTATTGATCTCAATGAGACGTTGCCGTTCGGAATATATCCGTGCATTGGCCTCTGCTAATTCTCCAATCAGGCTAGAACGTTCTCGGATGAGTCTGCTGGCGCGCGAGGCGCTATGAACCGCGCTGAGAAGAATCTTCGGGTCCACAGGCTTGGGAAGCCATGCATCGATGTGGCGTCCATGGATGTACTGCAGCATTTGGTCTTGATTGTGTGCACTACTCAGAAGTAGGCGCGAGGCGGCGGGCTGTTTATCTTGGCACACTTGAAGGAACTGTTTACCCGCATCTTCAATGAGATCGTAGTCAGATAAAATCACGTCGAAGTCGTATCCAGTCAGGAGTTCTTCAGCATCCGTGATTGATGTCGTCATAATTACGTCGAAGTCGCTGTCGAGGGCTTTGTTTAGGGCATATCCTTCATCGGACGTTGCATGTACGACGAGAACACATGAAAGATGGTTTGGTAGTCCCAGCATTAGCCCTCTTGCACAGTCGATGCGGCCTGTAAGACTGTGATGGCTCCACTTAGTGCTATGAGATTCTCTGGAACTACGGGCTTTTGGACGAAAAGAGAGCTTCCGGACTCATAACTACGGAGAACATCCTGGCTGCTATCCGAGACGGTGACCATCACCACCGGTATGCTTGAGAACTCCCGGGTCCCTCTCAGCGTTTCGAGTACTTTTATCCCATTCACCTTCGGCAGGTTAATGTCTAAAAAAAGGATCCCTGGTATCGGATATGTGGCTCGGTCGGAATATTTACCGCGCGCGAACATATAGTCTAGTGCAGCGGCACCATCCTCGACATGTACGACCGGATTCTGAATCTGAGCTCCCCGTAGGGCGAATTCGAAAATGGTGAAATCGTCGGGGTTGTCCTCCACGACAAGGATTGTTGCGGGTGGGTTTAGACTCGTCATGGTGTTATCTCGCTACGCCGGTAACGCATATGTCTACAGTCGAAACCCTTGACCCAAAAACGAGCGGGAACCGCACGCCTCATAGCTGGTCTAACGCCGCAACGTCACGGAATAGCCATAGTCATCGGACACTACCCGCTCTACCGTTACAGGAATTTCATTCTGCCGTGGAGCAATGCTGCTCACGTCCAACATTCGAACGCCTACGCTGGCACCAATAGCAGGTCGGATTGAAACCCTACTAAGCTCGATTTGTGTTGGGGTCTGCTTGAGAACAGTACCCCGAAGTATCAGGTTATTCGCTACGACCAATGCCCGCCGATCTCCCTCTTGTACATCGGTTGGTGTGTGTGTTCGTAAGCGCGCTGCAGGTAGCCGTATGGTGTTTGTATCCTGCGAAGCCATCGGGGCAGTGCACGGTATAAGCGCCATCGTTGTCGTCTTTGGCTGCCACTCTTGTCGTTCACACTCCACTGTCCACTCCATCGATCCGTTTTGGACTGTCGGCGTATGCGTATCCGACAGGCGCGGCGTACGTTTTCCTCAAGCCTTGCTCGCGTATATCAGACAGCGTACGAAAATCTAGAATCTCGCTGGAAATTGCAGGTGCTGACCATCATGGACGACTTCAGATGTGATTTAGCACCTTGAAACCATCGATGTCCCGTCGCAGGAGTAAGTCCAAGCTGCAGGCTTGCATCTCGTACGGTGTTACCACAAGCGACAAGCTCGATAAGTTCTCGAACTTGGGGCCTGAGCTCTTCTACCGCGGTCTTGAGAGTAAACAGCGCAGAACGTGCCTCAAGTCTGTCATGTGGATTGGACGGAATGCTGACGGTGTCCAAGGGTTGCATCTGGTGTGCATTTCGCGCATACGCTCGGCGGGTCATACTGGTGATCATCCAGCCCACGAGGCGTCGTGTGATAAGCGTTTTGCCTTGTTGACGACGGTTCCATAAATGCAGGACCAGCTCCCCCATTACGTCATCGTAGTCGAGGAAGCCGGTTACGACGCTCTTGTGGCGCTGTACAAATCGAGGAAGCCAGGAAGGGAGCCAATTAGGTAGTGTGTGCATGCCGCACTCATAGAGCACCGGCCATGCCAAAAGTAACGTCTATAAACCTATGACTTCACTAGCGTTTTCTACTGGGTACAGCTGTTCCGCGCGAAAGGGGGAACGCCACACAGTTCTGCAGATTACTTGGCTCGGTAGGTGATACGCCCGCGTGTGAGGTCGTAGGGGGACAACTCGACTGTCACTTTGTCACCAGGAAGAATCCGGATGAAGAACTTCCGCATTTTACCTGACACATGCGCCAGAACGCGGTGTCCATTGTCGAGCTCAACGCGGAACATCGCGTTGGGGAGTGGCTCCACAACGGTGCCTTCAAC
>PKDL01000278.1 GCA_002863065.1 Pseudomonadota bacterium | reverse complement strand
GCGTCAGTTGCATCCGCAGTGTCTGTCGCATCCGTCGCGTCAGTTGCATCCGCAGTGTCTGTCGCATCCGTCGCGTCAGTTGCATCCGCAGTGTCAGTCGCATCCGTCGCGTCAGTTGCATCCGCAGTGTCAGTCGCGTCAGTTGCATCCGCAGTGTCGGTTGCGTCTGTCGCATCTTCTGAGTCTGTCGCATCAGACGCATCGGCGACATCTGTCGCGTCCGCAGTATCGGTGGCATCCGCAGTGTCGGTCGCATCCGTCGTATCGGTTGCGTCCGTCTCATCGGTTGTATCCGCAGCTGTGGTTTCGTCAGCAGCATCGGACTCATCCGTCGCGTCGGTTTCATCCGTTGCGGTGGTCTCGTCCGTACTGTCTGATTCATCCGCCGCATCCGTTTCATCGGTTACGTCGGTTGCGGTATCTGTCGTGCCGGTGATCGTGCTGTCGGTATCTTCCGAACAGCCCACTGCGATTACCAGCGAAGTGGCTACGGCCAGTAGCTTCCATACTTTCATCTGATGCTATGCTCCTCGGGCATCCATGCCCGTCCCGTACTCGGTCTGTCGTGGATAGTATATAAAGACGGCGCGACACACAATCGACCCACAATTTCTGCACGACACATAATCACGGAGAGCGTCATGTCAATGCCATCAGGTGCCCGATTTTGTTCTACGAATGCCTTCACAGGTGCACTTGTTTCGAATGGGCTAGCCCCAGGGTTTTGGGTGCAGAAACAATCCATATTGGCGCATTCCCACGCGTCGGTGCATGCGAGGGTGATGTCTGGAGAGTTACCTTTTCTTCGGCTGCACGAAGACGACACCCCGTGGAATGCAGTGCGGAATGTTTCCGATTCCCTCCGCGAGTGGGCTCATGACCTGGTGGTCTTGGGTATCGGAGGTAGCAGTCTCGGAGGGCGTGCATTAATTTCGGCACTCGGAGCCACCGGTATGCGCGTTCATTTCCCCGACAATCTCGATCCAGAGCAATTCGGGGATCTACTCGATACTCTCGATCTTCAGCGCACTGCATTCAATGTCGTCAGTAAAAGTGGTGGAACGTTGGAAACCATGGTGCAGTTCTTGGTGGTGCGCGACCGATTGAGGGACCAGTTCGGTCCATCATCCCTAAAAAAACACCTTGTGGTGACAACCGATCCAGAGCACGGCCTGTTGCGACCCTTGGCCGACGAAGAGGGACTTACTACGTTGGCTATTCCTCCCGGTGTGGGTGGCCGATTTAGTGTCTTTACTCCGGTCGGATTACTTCCAGCCGCATGTGCGGGCCTAGACCTTGATGCGTTACGGACTGGCGTTGCCAAGGCAGCAGAGCGCTGCCAATCAAATGAGCCGGAGAAAAACCCAGCCCTCGCTGCTGCTGCTATCTACCATGCATTTGATGCCGAACACGCGCGACCGGTATTGGTAACTGTGCCTTACGCAACGTCCCTAAAATCCTTTGGTGAATGGTTCGTTCAGTTGTGGGCTGAGAGTCTCGGGAAGGATAATCGTGGGCCCATTCCTATCACGGCGGTAGGGGCGACCGATCAACACAGTCAACTCCAGTTATGGATGCAAGGACCCCACGCGATGGTGATCAACTTCGTCGAGGTAGAGGCATTTCGTCGTGACATTAAGGTGGGGACGGGGGGACTCACAGACGAAAAGCTCACGTGGGCATCTGGAAACACCATGGGGCATATTCTCAACACGGAGCTGCGTGCAACGGAGCAGGCACTATCGGACGCATGCCGGCCAAATGTGCGTTGGACTCTTCCCTCCATCAATGCGGAGAATCTCGCTGAACTCATGGTGCTGTGGGAGGCTATGACAGCATACGCCGGTGAGTTGTACGGTGTGAACACATTCGATCAGCCGGGCGTAGAAGCGGGAAAGGTGATTTGCAAACGATTGTTGCGAGAGGGATAGAGCGGCCCCATTTGGGCGAAAGACGGAGTCGTCCTCTCCGGAGCCATATCGGCGTGGTCATGGTCCTGGCGTTTGCGGTTTACGCACCGAATCTGACCAACGAATTCGCTATGGACGATGCCTACAATGTGCAATCTAATGAACGACTGCGCGATTTGTCTCGGGTGCATGAATTCTTCATCACGGCGTGGGGTGGTCACGCTGGAGGTTATGAAACACGGATAAATTCCAACTATTACCGCCCTTTGAGCGAGCTGTCCTTTGCTCTGGATTATGCACTGTATGGTCTAGAGCCCGCCGGTTTTCACCTGACCAATAATTTACTCCACGCTGCAGCCAGCGTTCTCGTGCTGATATTATGTGTGTACTTGGGGGTAGAGCAGCGCAGCAGCCTATTCGCGGCGGCACTCTTTGCAGTACATCCGGTGCATTCGGAGGCGGTCAATCTGGTGACCTACCGTACCGAGTTACTGACGAGCCTATGCGCTCTACTCGGATTATTGGCATACCTTGGGATGTCAGCCAGTTGGCGCCGTACTTGGCTCGTAACCTTGTTCTACGCCATCGGTTTATTGTGCAAGGAAACCATCGTTACGCTGCCTGCGTGGCTCATGATCTTGGAGTTCCGACGCACTCGACGCGTGCGTGATCTTCTCACGTTCGCTACTCCGTTCGCTCTCGTGTTGATGGGATATTTTTTGATTCGATTGACCTTGTTAGCACCAAGCGAAGTGCGCTTCTTCAACCAGGAAGGTACGTTGCTCGCCGGAAGCGTGATGGCCATCTACGCCACGTACGTTCGTCTACTCTTTATTCCCTGGCCACTGTCTCCATTTTATGACTGGGGTATTCTGCCGCCCGCTGCTTCTTGGCTGGAGCTGTCCGTAAGTGTCGGGGTAGCGTTGTACCTCTGTTCTTTGGCCCTTGGTGTAGGGTGTTGGAGGCGGCGACCAATAGTCGCGGCGGGGACTTGGTGGTGGCTGATTGGATTGATTCCCTTCTTCCACATCATTCCCCTCCCCGTGGGTGCTGCGGAACGATTTCTCTATATGCCTAGCGTCGGTGCCGCAGTGGTCGTCGGAGGCCTCGGGCCGATGGTTTTGGAGAGAGTGTCTTCGAGGGCTGCTCTCCTCTGTTGTGCTGTGATTATCGTAGCACTCGGTTCACTCACTGTGCTTCGGACCTTTGATTGGAAGGATGATGAGACGCTGTTGATGGCGACTATGAACGATTTTCCGGACGCAGTGAATGCGCCGATGGCGTTGGGAGAACTCTATTGCGCGCGCGGCGATCTCCTCTCCGCCCACCGAGCGTTTACCGAGACCGACCGCCGCATCCCCGCTTTTGTTCCAAATATTGAGCGCTGGACGGATTGCTTGAAAACCCATGGGCGAATCAAGGAGGCGCATGACGTATTGGCAACGGCCAAAACGAGACGCCCAGACCCAGAATGGTCTGCAGTGGAATCAAAGCTTCGATCGTCGCGTTGATTCCACTGCAGTAGGTGTCTTAGACGTGACCTTACCGCGACTGTTTTCGTGCGGCCGCTTTGGTTTTTTTCACCATGGCCCCAGATGCTTCGCCGCGTGCTTCAAACGCTCGACCAAGCGCGTCGAGCTGCCGTACCTGGTTAGAAATTCGGCCTGAACCGCCCAATGATTTTGCTCGGTCTGCACTTTTCTTACGCTGCATTCGAAGAAGGCGTTGGGCTTCTATTCGTTGGCCGTTTTTCAGGAGGTCTGCAGCTTTGTTCATGACCTCTGCTACTCGAATCTCCTCGATACGTTCCTGCACACTCTTATCCTGCCCGGCGTCTACGAGGGCTTTGTCTTTCGTTATCTGAACCGCCAAATCTACGTTCGCCGTTATCTGCTGACTGTCTCTGTCCACATCCTCATAACGTAGTCGGACGTCTGCGACTTTGGCGTGGCCCTCTCGGATCGTCGATACATGTAGACCAATGAGAATCGATCGTTTCTGGCGGGCGAACATTTCAGCCAGCGGGATGGTGATTCGGTCACCCTGTCGTTGATATGCATAGCCATACACCTGTTGCAGCGCGATGCCGTCTGCTAATCGGAGTGTAACTTCCGTGGACTGCGCCACAGTAGAAAACATTTTTGTGAGTTCAGCAGAAAAAACTTGAGCGATGTGTCCGGCAGATTCAATGAAATAGTAATTGCCGCTGGCGTGGTCGGCTACGGACGTCATTAGGTCTTCATTGTAGTCAATGCCGACTCCCATCGTGGTCACGGAGATCCCACGCTGGGCCCCCCGTTGTGCTTCTTGAGCGAGTCGCTTGGTATTTGTGATTCCTCGATTCGCTAGTCCATCACTCATGAGAACAACACGATTCACCTGCCCAGACTTCAGGTGCCGTTGCACTTCGCTCTGGCCTTGCATTAGACCGCCAGACAAGTTCGTGGAGCCGCCCGCCCGGATACGCTCAATGGCCGCCATAGCATCCTGCTGGACCTCGGTTGTTACGCGCTGAGCTCTAAGGTCTATCCGGACATCATCGCTGTAGCTCACGATTGATAATGTGTCGTCTTCACCCAATTGGCGGACCAAGTGCATCGCTGCTTGCAAGGTATAGGTCATTTTTTCGCCACGCATGGAGCCCGAACGGTCAATCACCAAGGCGAGATTCATGGGTAGACGTTGCGCCCGTGCTTTTGCATTGGCTTCGATATCAATCGCGACCTGGAGCAGCCCAGATCCTGGCAGGAGTACATGTGTATTGGACATCGTGGTTTTGAGCGACAACTGACCCGACACAGTTTGTGTATTTTTTTTCGTGGTTTGAGCTGTTGCGGCGTACGTGATTAAAGTGAACAAAATGGCAAAGGCAAGCAATTGCGGAGTCTTCATAAGAGCAATCTCCCGGCATGAAATTTGAGCTAATCCAGTGCGTTGGCAACGGAAGTGATGGCTGAAACGAGTGACTGCCGGTTCCGATCTATAAAGGCTAAAAAAACAGTTCGTCAGCGTTTCTGGACGTGCTGGTGTCGTGCGGACGGCGTCTATTTTAGAAAGACGTCAATTACTGGCACGTTCCATGGTTTACGCGATACATTGATACTGGCTTTCGCAAGTGATCAGGATGATCAGGTGGTTTGTAGCCACCCAATTGTAGGGATATGTCATGCTCATTCTTACTCGACGGGCCGGTGAGGCGATTCGAATCGGTGCTGACGTTGAAATAGTCGTGAAGGAGCTGGGCAAAAATCATGTCCGCCTTGGCATCAATGCTCCACGTGACGTAAAAATTCGTCGGTTGGAAACACTCGGTGACCCAGAAATTGAGTCCCATGAGGATACCGAAGAATCCTGACCCACCACGCGCCTAGAGCGTGCTATGTAGTCCCCATGGATATTGCTCATCGTTTAACTGACTGGACGCTTAGCGAACTAGACCATTCCTATGGTTCTCACGTCCACATCCTTGATGACCCGTGTTACGCCACTCAACTCGCCGCGCTATGTAGTCCGGAATGTGGGCAACCCCGGTTTAACCGGTTAGTGCGTCGCCTGTATGAGGGACTTTGCCGTGCGGTCATCAATAACGAGTTTCCGCGCAGTCGCCGTCGAATCCCAACGCGTATGTCTGCGACGACGGAGCGAGGTGTTGTAGGGGCAGACTTCATCGACCCGAATACCCAGGTTGTGACGGTCGACCTTGCACGTGCCGGCATTTTACCGTCGATGACCATCTTTGAGTCACTTCATGAATTACTGGACCCGCGTGGTATTCGGCAAGACCACATCATAATGCAGAGGCAGACTGACGCTGACGGGCAGGTCATCGGTGCAGAGATGAGTGGTTCGAAGGTTGGTGGCCCCGTGGATGGTCGGGTCGTACTAATACCGGACCCCATGGGTGCGACAGGATCCAGTATGTGTAATGCCATCCGATACTATACAAGCGGGCTGGGTGGATGCCCTGGACCGATTATTGCGATGCACCTGATCGTCACTCCCGAGTACATCAAGCGCGTTACCCAGGAATTTCCGGATACGCGAATATACGCCCTGCGGTTAGATAGAGGAATGTCTTCGGAAGCGGTCCTTAAAGTCCGACCCGGTGAGCGCTGGGACGAGGAGATGGGTCTGAATGGGCACCAATATATCGTACCTGGGGGTGGCGGATTTGGTGAACTCATGAACAATGCGTTGGTGTGACGCGTGAGCAGGAGTGAATGATGGAAGCAGTCGTGACAGGAAAGCGGATGGAGGTATTGCTGGATGAACCCACAATCCAGCAGCGCGTTCAGGCTTTGGGGCAAGAGATAACAGCGGATTACCAAGATAAAGAGCTGGTGTTGATCACAGTCCTGAAAGGCTCGGTAGTATTTGCGGCCGATTTAGTGAGGTCCATCGAACTACCGCTGACTATGGAGTTTATGGGGCTCAGCTCATACGGTGACGACACGAAAAGCACCGGGGTGGTTCGAGTCACACTAGATCTATCAAAGCCAATCGAGGGTAAGCACGTCCTTATCGTCGAAGATATTGTCGATACAGGCCTCACGATGCAGTACTTGTTGCGCAACATGGCCACCCGAAACCCGGCGTCGGTTGGTGTGTGTACCTTGCTCCACAAGCCTGCACGTCAAAAAGTAGATGTACCGCTTGATTATGTTGGCTTCACAATCGACGATCACTTCGTGGTTGGCTACGGACTCGACTATCAGCAAAGGTATCGTAATCTGAGAATGATCGGGCATATGGTTGACGGCTGATGCGAATGAAACTAATCGGCCATTCCTGCGTATGGTTTGGCGATGAAAGTGGCCGGCGTATCGTGACGGATCCATGCCGTCCGGGCGCACTAGGTGGTCGTGTGTGGACTGCACCGGTACCGCCAACCGACATTGTGAGTGTAAGTCACTACCACGAAGACCATGGGTGGCTCGGTGCCGTTCCTGGAAGCCCCGATGTGATGGATACAACAGGTACATCGCATGGCATTGATATGGAGTTCACTACCACGTGTCATGACCATGATGGCGGTTGTATCAGTGGGCTGAATCACATGTGCCGATTTACGCTGGACGGCATCACCGTCCTACATCCTGGCGACCTTGGCGCAATCCCAGATGACCAACAGCTCCAATGTCTTTCGGACGTTGATCTTTTGTTATTGCCTGTTGGTGGGACCTATACGCTTCCACCGGCTGACGCCGTATTATTTGCCGAGCGCCTTGGTCCGAAGTGGGTGGTACCGGTTCACTATCGCACCCCGGATGTTGACCTACCGATGGCGCCAGTGGATGTATTCCTCAAGCTTTGGAAAGGACCGGTCCATACTACTGAATCCAACCGGTGGACAGACGAAGCGGATACAGGTCTTTGGCTACTCAAGCCGCCGGCAGTCAGGCCTCGGTGAGTTGGCGCTCCCACCTGCGTGAAGATTGCGAGACCCTAAATGCTCGTTTGCGTCAGCGTAAGATTCCAAGGGGAAAGCGTGCGGTAGCTCGTCGGCTCTTGAGTCGCATCTTTTCCATTGAGTCAAATGCAGAGGCCGCCGAGTCTCCAAGCGAACTACGCAGATTGGCAAGAGAAGTAGAAAAGATGGTGCACCCACTCGACTCGGAGTGGTCTCCGCGAACATTAGTGCGGCTGGAGACATTTTCACCGATCCGGCTACGCTTCGCAGTCAGCCATACGCGCATTCGTGATTTGTGTTGCCGCTATTTTGAAAAAGCCGATCGGTTGGACCGTATCGTGGAGTGGTTTTGGGCTCGTTGCGCACCGGAAGATACCGTTGCGCGCGAACGCACCATCCAAGAAAAGGCATTGGATGAGTTCACAGGTGAGGATATGGAGTATGTGTGGGGTCGCCGGCGGTACCGCGGTCCATAATGGTTCATATCGGTTTGGAGCTGTTAGCTGGCTGGGGCGGTGTTAATGACCATGCCCATCGGAATGACCGTGTCCATCGGAATGACCGTGTCCATCGGAATGACCGTGCTCATCAATTGTCCGCTCGAAAGCAAACCCGATCTCGGCAGCGTCGGTTGGACCGATTGTGATGTAGTAGGTTCCGCTCGCAAGATCAAAGGTATGTCTTTTCACTACTTCGCTGCATAAGGGGACCGCCGCAGCGTCCTTATTTTCAACGGTCGTTCCATCTGCTGTGGTGACTCCGATTGTGATATCTGTGTCGAGATAAAATGATACTTCGCCTGATTCCTCTGTGGTGTAGGCGAGCACTCCAGTGCGCGTGTCGCCAGACTCGGGCAACGCCACGGTGATCCAGGTGTGGGGGGTATTACTGGCGAATGGCGCATCGTCTATGTCTGATGAAGCCGACAGTTCGAAGTATGGACCAGACGCAGCGTGATAGCACGCTTCAGCGTCAGGAGTTTCGGGCGCATTAGCGACCGCATCCGCACTTGAGTCGACCTCACTATCCGCGCAACCACACAACATGGATATGACCAACATGGTCCTAATTACGTTTGGGTTATGAATGCTTTTCACGACGAATCCCTCGGTATCCACAGGTTAGGAAAATGGAGTGCTACATGCCTCGAGAGCCAAAGCTACTTACATCCTTCTGCCGGGTAAAGGCTGTTACCGTCCCGCCACTTCCAAAATACATTTTTTTCGATATACGTATGTATAATCCCGCGGGGCCATCAGGTGGGTTTCCTCGCTTTGGTATCGCGACCCTTCCGAAGTAGTAGTGCTATGCGCCTCTATGATGAGGTATTTATGCCGTTAGCAGCGGCGGGTATGGATTGCGTACTGCATGTCGGACGTTTTTCACGCTGCCTCGTATTACCAGGGAGAGATTGCTGCCGTGTCATTGTACTTGCGAAGTCGTCGTTACGCTCGCGAATTCATTGTGCGTCATGCACCCCGTTTTTTGTTCGTTGCAATCGTTATCGTTGCTATCAGCAGTCCATGTCGCGATGGAGTCGCTGGCCCTGTGGCTGATTTACGTGCGTACTATTTTGGGGGTAGTGAAGACAATACGTCACTCCGCAAACGACTTCTCCGCCGCAGCGTTCGCACCTTGTTATCCGGATTACGCCGGGTCGAGCCTCATGTGCGCGCTCCAAACGATATGCAACGATTCGAGACCGAATTTGGTGGCTATTATGTTCGCCCTCCGAAAGGGTATCGCAGCAGAAAGAGCTGGCCACTTCATATTGCGCTGCATGGGCATGGGAGCGGGCAAACGGGTCGAGCTGCCTGCATACGGTATTGGAAGGGTGAACCAGCTAGTTCAGGTGTCATCCTCGCGTGTCCAGACCTTCGTAGTCGATGGACAACAAAACGCGGTGAGAGGCTCGTACTTGCGACGTACAAAGACATACAGCGTCATATGAACGTGCGCACTGATAAGGTCTCTCTGGGTGGTTTTTCGGGAGGCGGAATAGGGACTTGGATGATTGGTCCCAAGTATCCGGACCTATTCAGCGCTATTATTCCCCGAGCGGGGATACCACCTCGGGCAGAGGACATCATCTCAAACCTCAATGGATTATCCGTTTATCTTGTGCATGGTGAACGAGACCAAACCATTCCAGTCAAGCATTCACGTCGTGTCGTCAAATCTCTGGAAAAGCTCAAAATTGACCATGTGTACCGAGAGAAAAAGGGAGGGCATGAGTTTTTCAGTCGGCTAAATAAGGACGCATTACGTTGGCTAAGAAAGAAAAGACGACGCATTCAGCGTACATTTAAGTATGCGGGTCGGCTGGACACGTTCCCCCGAATTATCCACTGGCTTCAGCTGACGGGTCGAGGGCAAATCCGCGTTGAAGGCCGCATTACGCGCCGAGGTCGTATCGTTATTGACATCGACCATCTCGAACGTCTTACACAGCTAGATATTTGGCTCTCCCGACGTCTCGTCAACATGCGGCGGCGACAAGCCGACGTTATACTAAACGGACGGTCGTTGGGGTATCGATTACGTGAAACATCTGCTGCTGTACTTGATTCGTACGAGATCACCCGTGACCTTCGTAGGGTATTCACCGGGCGGATAACCGTCTCGAAGAAGGTGTTGAAGCGGTATGGGCGGTAGGATAGTCCGGTGTATGCACCCGGTATCCGAGGCGTGCGGCGGTGCTCGCTGGTGAGGCTAGGTCACAGTTAGTAGTGCCAAGGAAATTTTTTAAAGTTCTTCGGTCGTTTCTCTACGAAGGAATCGCGGCCTTCGACAGCTTCTTCGGTATCGTAGGCGAGGCGTGTTGCCTCTCCGGCGAATAGTTGTTGCCCGATGAGCCCATCGTCGATCGCATTGAATGCGTACTTCAGCATGCGTTGAGCGGTAGGACTTTTGGCCGTGACTTCCGCCGCCCATTCAAGGGCGGTTTGTTCAAGTTCAGCGTGGGGAACGACGGCATTCACCATGCCCATTTCGTGGGCCTCTTGTGCGGAATAGTCTCTGCCGAGGAAGAATATTTCACGTGCGCGCTTCTGGCCGACTTGACGTGCTAGGTACGCCGAACCGAAGCCTCCATCGAAGCTCGCAACGTCAGCATCTGTTTGCTTGAATACCGCATGTTCTTGGCTCGCAATGGTCATATCACACACCACATGCAGGCTGTGTCCCCCACCCACTGCCCATCCGGGGACGACCGCGATGACAACCTTGGGCATGAATCGTATGAGCCGTTGTACTTCGAGTATGTGAAGGCGTCCGAGCCGAGCGCTGTCCACGGCTGCGCCGTCATCACTCTCATACTTGTACCCGTCCTTTCCGCGTATTCTTTGGTCTCCTCCAGAGGAGAACGCCCATCCACCGTCCTTGGGAGATGGGCCGTTGCCAGTGACAAGTACACAACCCACATCGCTCCACTGCCGTGCATGGTTGAGTGCGGTGTACAGCTCATCGACCGTCTGCGGGCGAAACGCATTGCGGCATTCCGGACGATTGAAAGCGACTCGAACTGCCCCTATGCGTTTTGCGCGGTGGTAGGTAATGTCGGTAAAGGTGAAGCCGGGAACGGTGTCCCACTCTTTAGCATCAAAAATCTCGGAAACCATACACGGACGTTATGTCTACTGTAGTAGTCTGACAAGTCGTTGATCGCCTCGTTGTCGTATCAGCTGTCGAGGCAGCTCAATATTTGGTCGCACTCATTATCCATCACGCACTCGACTTGCCAGGGAGCTGGAGGGTCTTGGCCACATTCGGTGGCGCAATCGAGGCTGTCGTTACCGCATTCGATAAAGCGGTCACAGACTAAAGTGCAGGGGTCGCAATCGGCGCCTCCAGCGCACACATCTGTTGTGGGATCCCAGAGGGGACATTCGATGCTCAGTCCATTGCATGTTTCTCCGGGAAAGCAGCATGCGCCGGAGAACCGTGCGAATCTGTGGTAACCGGCCGGCGCGCGATATATGACTTCTTCGGCTCCATCGGGCCAGTTAATGGTCAGGGTATCTGCGTGGGTGGCGGTTCCCATGCCGAAGTGCTGGACCAGGCTATGCGATCCTTGGAAGCTGCTACCTGCTGTTATTACTCGACTTGTTCGTTGTCCGCCGATGTTGATGTCCAAGATCGCACCGATGGCGAACGCGTTACCATCATCGGCGCGCAAAGAGGCAAAGAGAAAACGATTACCCGCCGCTCGTGCACTGTCATTTCGTAATATTCGAACGCCGCTTGGTACTTCATCGGGAGTGGGTCCGAATCCCATGTCAGCTCCCCGATAGCCGCCGATGATCACGTCTACATCGCCATCGAGATCGAAGTCAGCCATCGCAAGGGGTTTGGCGTTGACTACGCCGTCAAGGCCTGCTTCCGTCGCGATGTCATAGAGCTTTCCATCACGGTTTTCTAGTACAGTATATCCGCCGCGCTCTGCTGGATTACTCCCCTTTGAACCCTCATCGGCATCGGAAGCGACTCCGACGACATCTTGGTCGCCATCATTGTCCAGATCAATCAACGCACACCCCCATCCCACGCGGCCGGCCGTGGGGTCCGGTGAGCCGAGGATTTCGTTGAAAATGTTATTGAATCCACCTTCTGCTTGGCCTGCATATAGGTAGTCTTGAAGTCCGTTACTTGCATAGATATCGAGCTGGCCGTCTCCGTTTAGGTCTCCTACCGAGACACCCATGAGTGTGGTCCCGAATGTATCGATAAGCACCAGTGATTTATCTTCAAAGCGGGCCGCTTGCACATTCTCTAGATAATGGTCAGGCTCGAAATCTCGGACAACGAGGGCGTCCTCATCTCCATCTCGATCGAAGTCTGCAAATACTGCTCCGAACGTCTCGCTAGTGCTTCCTGCGGTAGCTGACCAATCCTTCGTGGCGTCGCGAAAGTTCGCTTCGCCGTTATTCAACATCAGAATATTAGGTGATCCATCGAATCCAGGATTCCCGCCGCTAACGTCTAACGCTACGTTGCGGCCACGCGTGACATACAGATCGAGGAACCCGTCGCGATCAATATCTACAAAATGGATATGACCTACGGACTCCGCTTTTGACAACCCATGGTCTCGCAGGTGATCAAAGTAGCCGAGTCCATCGTTTAGCATGATAATATCTTGGTCGGTTCTCGAGCCGACATACAGATCGAGATCGCCATCGCCATCAACGTCGCCGATGGATACGACGGACGCATTTCGTCGCACATTCTCATCCACAAACAGCAGGTCATCTGTCATATCTTGGAAGGTGCCACCCACATTGCGCCATGCAACAAGGCCACGTTCCGTCGTGGCAACAATGTCGGGCCATCCGTCGGTATCGAAGTCCACAAAAGCAACAGAAGAGCATCCCGTTGCGGTTGGAAGGAGCTGGTCCGTCGCATCGGTAAATGCGATGGCTGTGCTACCGACATACGTGGGCCCACCGATAGTTTTCATCGGGATGACGGGTAAGGGCGGTCTAGAAGGCACGCGAGATTGCACGTCTTCGGAGGGCACAATGTTTGTAATATCTTCCGTTGCTGTAGGCTCAGTTGAGGTGCTGCAACCAGCCAAGCACACGAGCAGACAGGCTGCCACACCGCCAGAAAATATGTTCCAGCAACTACAGAATCTAGATTGTCGTGTCACGTTGGAAAGTATATCGCAACCAGCCGTCATTTTCCTCACGATGAATTATGACCTGGGTTTATGTCTCACGTTTTTGGATGCGCGATAGGTTGAAAGAAACCCTTGAAGAGTATCGTGTACCGCGTTGCGGGTGTCAGACTCTGGAGCGTCCTGAAGATAGACCCGGTAATGCAGCGCTGCATTTGCTCTATCGCCCAATGTTTCGAGTAGCCGGGCGAGTTGTAGTCGGCACTGGTACATGTCAGGTCGCAACGCGAGCGCTTTTGCGTAGGCTTCCCTGGCGAGAGACAGGTTTTGTACTCTCCTTGCAGCCTGGCCTAGCGCAAACCATGCCTTGTCATAGGTCGGGTCGATTTTTAGTGCAGTCTCATAACATCGGATAGCCCGCACATGATGACCGTATTCGAGGTGGCAGTTACCCAGATTGAAGTGCGCCTTGACGTAACGTGGGGACATGCTCAGTGTCCGTTCATATTCTGCGATAGCCTCTTCGTGGTGCCGTAACAAAGACAGGACGTACGCTCGCATGAAGCGAGCTTTCACAAACCGGGTGTTCAACGAAATAGCTCGTTCAAAGCAATGGACTGCGTCTCCAAGTGCGTCTTTGGCTTTAAGCGTATGACCCAGGTTGAACCACGCTCTATGGTGGTTGGGCCTTAGCGTCAGTGCGGTCTTGTAAAACCGTTGAGCACTCGAATAATTGCCTATGGCAAACAGTGAGTTAGCAAGGGCGAAAGATACGTCTGGGTCATGTGGTGTGAGGCACAGTGCCCAGTGGTAGAGGGTGGCTGCTTGGTCTGGTTGTTCTTGGCGCATTAGACCGTGCGCACGCTCGACAAGGCAACGAGCGAGTATGGTTTCGTTCGTTTGAGGAGGTGCAGCGTACAGTCGGATAGCTCGGTCATATGCTCGATCTGCTTGTTGATCAGAGATGGCTCGAGTGTAGGAACGGGCGAGGGCATGCCATCCCCGTGCGGAGTCTGGTACTGCTCGGACGAGTAGTGCCAGCACCGATATGCAGGCGTGATGGAAAAAGCGAATCATACTGCGTTCCAAGTCCACTGTAGGTATCCAAACCTATACGCCCCAAAACTGGAGTTGTGACGGGCGAACACTAATGCACAGGCGGCAATGTGTGAGTAAATTCGTGAAAATGTATGGATTACAGCAGGGTATCCAAAGATTCTGCACAGCATATCGCTCGGTCATCTGGTGATAGCTGGGTCGGATATGAAAATTAGCCATACCCATAAAAGCATAATGGTTACATATAGATACAGTATCGATATTTCGCGCTTGACTCATGACCCGCTGGGGCTATACTCCGCCCCTCGCTAGCGTCGGGCTACGTCAGATCCGACCACAATACCGGCAATGTACGCCGGAAATGGCGACTAAACATGATGGATACAGGGGCCTAGTCTCATGCCGGTACCCAAGAAACGAATGTCGCGCGCACGGAAGATGCGCCGCCGAGCCAATCACGATAAGCTCACGCGACCCATGTTGAGCGTGTGCCCGAAGTGCTCTGCGTTCAAACTCCCGCATCGGATATGCGGTTCCTGCGGCTACTATAAAAACCGCCAGGTTATCGATCTCGCACCGCCAGAGTTAGACGACTTTTAATGCGCATCGCGGTCGCTTCTGACCACGGTGGCATCGCACTAAAGGGTGCCCTCGTCGAGTGGTTGTCCTCCCAAGCTGCATCGGTAACAGATTTCGGCCCCGAGAGCACAGACTCCGTGGACTACCCAGACTACGCTAGACCTGTCGCTGCGGCTGTTGCTGCCGGTGACGCTGATCTTGGAATACTAGTGTGCGGTAGCGGAATAGGCATGAGTATTGCGGCCAATAAGGTGGCCGGGGTACGCGCCGCAGTCGTACAGGACGAAGTACACGCTCGTTTGGCCCGCGAGCACAATGACGCCAACGTGTTATGCCTCGGAGGACGCTTCACCGCGACAGCTCTCGCCATTGATATTGTATCGGCTTGGCTCAATGCTGAATTTGGTGGTGGTCGTCACGCGCGGCGTGTTGCTAAGATAGAAGGCGTTTTTTCGCACTAGTTATTTGGGGTACCGATGCGCTGTCCCTTCTGCAGCTACCTTGAAGATAAAGTCGTCGATTCCCGACTCGTGCGGGAAGGGCGCATGATACGGCGACGTAGGCAATGCCTCGGCTGTGAACGCCGATTTACGACCTACGAAAGCGTTGAAGAAAGCACTCCTATTATTGTGAAGAAAGATGGTCGCCGCGAGGCATACGACCGCAAGAAGATGCGGGGAGGGATCCTAGCCGCATGCCAAAAGCGACCGGTCCCTACGGCAGATATCGACGCTGCGATAGAGCGGATCGAGTCGAATGTTTTACAGAATGCGAGCGAGACGCCCTCCGAAGCACTCGGTGAAGCGATCGCATGCTTCCTGAAGTCGACTGACCCAATCGCCTACATCCGCTTTGCCTCTGTCTATCGGAACTTTGCGGACCTCAGTGAGTTCTTGAGTGAAATTAAAGACCTCGACCAACGTGTCTGAGTCGGCAGACCTAGCAGAGCGGGATATCACGCACATGCGCCGGGCAATTGCACTGGCATCCCAGGCCATTGGGCGCACTGCTCCAAACCCTCCCGTTGGCTGCGTACTGGTAAAAAACGGTCGAGTTATTGGTGAGGGATACCACCGTAAGGCGGGATTACCGCATGCTGAACGGGATGCGCTCGCCAACGCACTAAATGACACCGAAGGTGCCACGGCTTACGTGACGTTGGAGCCATGCAACCATCATGGGCGAACTCCCCCGTGCACGGATGCGCTTCTTGAGGCTGGAATCCAGCGGGTTGTCGTTGGCGCTGTCGACCCGAACCCACGTGTTTCTGGTGCCGGACTAGAGCGGTTGCGCGTGGCGGGTGTCGAAGTGGTCGCTGGAGTATGTGAACACCAGGCATTGGAGCTCATCGCACCATTTACACGGCATATGCTGCATCGCAGACCTCTCGTAACGATAAAGATTGCCTGTACGCTCGATGGTAAGATAGCGACCTCATCTGGCCACAGTCAGTGGATAACGGGGCCGGAAGCGCGCTTGGACGTTCATCGTTTGCGTAACCACGTCGATGCGATCGCTGTAGGGGCTGGAACGGTACGGACCGATAATCCTCGATTGACAACACGGTTACCTGATGACTCTGGGCGTTCTCCACTGCGAGTGATTGTATCTACACGGCTCAACCTGCCGATGGACGCGCAAATTTTCGATGCTGAGCTGGCATCCAATACCGTCATCTTTTGTGCGGAAACAAACCCGAGAGTGGAAGCTAGTTTTGCAAAAAAAGGGGTTGAAGTGATTCCGGTGGGGCACGGTTCTGGCGAGGGCGTCGCACTTGACATTATGTTGGATATGCTAGCGCGCCGAGATGTGATGTGGTTGATGGTGGAGGGCGGCACCGGGTTGTCTTCGTCGTTTTTACAACAGGGACTTGTCGACACTCTGCGCATCTATCAGGCTCCAAAGGTCATCGGTGCTGATGGGCTCTCCTGGGCCGGTGCCATGGGATTGCGTACCATGGAAGATGTTCAGGCATGGAGTCTCAAACAAGTGCAGCAGCTCGGCTCGGATATACGAATCGACCTGCAACGCACCTAATCGTCAATCAGCGCGAATCGGAGCGCGAATGATGGCCTGGAGTGCTTATTTAGGCCCCAAGACCGTTCATGGGTTGCTGTGGCGATACCAGCCAATCCATAAAAGCGCATTTTTGCCGCATGCGAGGGAAACGTGTTCACAGGGATAATCGAAGGCCTCGGCCGTGTTATTTCGCTTCGGAAGACAAAGCAGGGAGCGGACATCACCGTAGAATGTCCGTTCACGTTGGATTCGGCATCTGTGGGGGATTCCATTGCAGTGAACGGAGTCTGCTTGACCGCAACCACACTGAGCGGGTCACAGTTTTCGGCAGTTGCCAGCCATGAAACGTTGTCTAGGACAAGTTTGGGGCAATTAGCGGTCGATAGTCATGTGAATATTGAACGCGCGTTACGACTCGGTGACCGACTCGGTGGGCACATGGTCCAAGGACATGTGGATGGGGTAGGTGCGTTGCTGGACCGGCAGCGAACGGGGGAGGCGATCGACATGTGGTTCTCGTGTCCGACAGACTTACGGGATTATTTGGTCGAGAAGGGCTCAATTGCTATCGATGGTATTTCGCTGACACTCAATTCGGTGGATGAAACCCGTTTTCGTGTGACGATTATACCCCACACTGCGGATTGGACTACACTCGGTGAGATGGCGATCGGCGCTGTCGTGAATTTAGAAACAGACGTCGTTGGCAAGTATATCGTGTCGCTCGCCCGGCGAGGCCGGCTCACTGCAGCGTCCGGACTAACCATGGCAAAACTTGAGGAGCACGGGTTCGCATGAAATCTATGTTGCAACGATGGACCACAATGTGGGTTTGTACAGTCCTTACGGTCGCAGGGTGTGGCTCGGATTCCGCTGGCTCTGGGTCGACAGGTGGTAGCTCTGGCTTGGATGGTAGTGACAATCTGTCCTTACCAACGAATGTGATCACGACCCAAAACCACTTGTCTGAGTCCTCCTTTACTGCGCAGATACCCAGCGAACTGCAAGATGTCGTTCAAGGATTGCAATCGAGCGGTTTCAACACGTTTCAAGGTGCAGGGACAGTAGAAGATAGCGATGGTAATACTGCATTGTGGGCGGTTTATGCCGATGCGGCAGGTGCTGAGGGCGGTGCGGTATTGGCGTGTCTCGCAAATGGTGCATGCACACCTCTCCGTACCTCCCGTACTACCAGCGGAGCGCTTAGCTTACAGGGTGTAGACGGTGCAGATGCTTCACCGCCATGGTCGGCCGCGCCTGCACTGCTACGAGACCTAGTGGGGCAAGATCACGGTGGCCGAACTAGCATCGCGACTGGTGCTCTGACCGCTGATGAGATCCCGACTGTGAACATTGCGCGTAGGCGTATGGTCATAGCTAATGCGTTTGGTCCAGCTCAAGGGGTACAACTCGGTGCGTGGAGAAGCCTCGCTGCAGCGTCTGGGGCTTTCTCATCCGTCGAGCTGATTGACTACGCGTCAGTGTTCGTGCTGGAAGATGCAATCCAGCATGCGGCACCTGCGGATGCTTTGATCTGGGTCGGGGCTGGAGTCCGAGAGAAGCTAGGAAACGAATACAAGACGATTGGGATGACCGCGAACCGTGGCTTGTACGGCGACGTCACAGTGCGGGGGGTTGAAGAAATCCGCCAATGGCTAGACGCCAATCCTTACGGAGGACCAGGTTTGGTTGTTCTGGTAGGTGAAGAAACGCATGGGGATGGAGGTTCCCAAGCAAACAAGCCCGCGGCGATATTTAGTGAGTTCTCTGATATCGAAACGCATCGCATCGTAGTAGCAGTACAGGGACGGTCCGATACAGCAAGCATACTCGAAGCGTCCCAAAAGTTTCTCTCCGAGTACATGACTGGTAGCACGCTTCGTGAGGCGCTTGACGCCGGTAATGCGATATTCGAATCAGCTGGGGGTACTGCTTCACTGGTCACCAACCGGGAAGGAACATCGGAAGCCGTTACATTTCCCGGGGCGCTCGACGCGTTCTTTTCCGACGCGCCTCCCAAAGATCCGGTTCGCGCGAATATCTATTTGAATGTGGCCAATGTATGCATCCGACAGGGTACTGGCGATGGCTACTCAGAAGATGAAGGACAGGTAAATTTCTTCGTCGATGTGACCTTTGATGGCCCATTTTTTCAAGGGTCGCGTCAATGGGAAGTAGAAGGAGAGGCACTTCAGGCTGATGTGCAAGGCGTGATGCTAGGACGAGAACCAGGTGATGGGGTTTTTCTGACTTTCTCTGGTGACGTGAAGCCATCAGTGAAGGGTCTGACCATATGGGGCTCGGGGGCCATCGAAGACCGCTCGGATATCGACAATCCGAACCGGATCTTTTTCGATGGAAAAGTGTTGGCAACGGAATACACGAACGGCAATGGCGACACCTGCCAGCTGAAGTCGCCCACGCTTTCAGGGTCTACATCTGAGCAGCTAAGCTGGATTGATTTCGACCTTCCCAAATAGGACCTCGTTCGTAGTGCATACGAGACGTGTCCGCCTTGAGGTAGCGTTTGTCTACGAAGGTCCGTATTCAGCAACCGACTCTACCGGCCTTTGCGTCTCGTAAATTCGGGCGAGCAGCACAGATACTCGCCCGTCTGATAGCTGAGCCACGGATAAGTCATACAGCCATTTTGCAAGCCGTTCACTCGTTGGAGCGAACGGAAAAACAGCGACTTTCATATCACCTGGGTACTCGAGTCGGGCACCGTGTAAGTCCATTGGCGGCCTCGGCTGTGTATCGATGGTGCCGTGTCGCGGCAATCGGCTGTCCACGAGCGCGCGGCCAGTGGCTTCGAGTCCCATGCGAGCCTCGGCCCACGTAGACTCACCCACGGCAAACGCATGGTCCAACAGACGATGGCATGGAGCCAGCACACGCGTTTTAAGCACCTTAAAGTCGAGAACGAAGCCGTCGTCATCCAGCTCTTGCGCCGCGAGCATCACTTCGAACCGCCACGTGTGTCCGTGAATATTGATGCAAGGGCCCCCATGCCCGCGAACATGGTGACTAAAGTCGATGTCGATGCCTTTGATTAGCCGATACATAGCGCCCAATCATGCGGTTACATCGTCAAACGGACAAGAGATTTAACTGTGAGATTGCGCAGCCCAAGGTGTTGCTTAGGCAAACGGAAGCAATCTATGGGACCTCTGGCAGAAATTTACGGTGCCTCATGATGCCATGAGCGACCTATATGACGTTGGTTTTTTTGATGGCCTCGCTGCGGTACGTAGCAACTGGTGGACCACCCTATGACTGGGTATGTCATCATCATGCAGCAGGCATTCTTGATCGTACTGCACCGGTATGCTGGTACCCGCGCCAAAACCTAGCGAGTCTTTGCAGCCGTTCGTCATATACCGTCGAAGCGCCTGCCCACCGCTGAAATTCAGGCTGTATGCGAATGATGTGCTAGCCCCTTAATGCGTTGCATCATGGACACAAATCCGTTTCGTCTATTCACCGACAGATGTTGGTCTAGGCCAAGGCGGCCGTACACGTCGCCGGGGTCGGTTGCCAGGATATCCGCCGCATTCTTCCCGTTGAATAGAGTCAGTGCCACTGCGATGAGGCCTTTGACAAGGTGTGCATCGCTGTCCGCTCGAAAATTCAGGGTTCCAGCCTCTGTTATTGGATCAGCAACTAGCCATACCTGACTGATGCAGCCCTTCACTCTGTTTTCTTCGGTCCGTTCGAGTTCATTGAGCGGTGCGAGTTCACGGCCTAGATCGATGAGATACTTGTACCGTTCCATCCAATCGTCGAGCGCTTCAAATGTATCGTAGAGTTCTTCTACCGTGAGTTTATTCATAGCCTCAGATACTAGCGTAAGCGTCGATGTTTGGACACGTCCGAACAGCCTCGGAACAAAGACGCGTCAACGATGGCGCTCTTGTACAAATTGGCGCACAAATTGTTGCAGCTGCTCATCGACTTCACGACCGATGGTAGGGTGCTCCAGTATGCCAATCTCGAAGTTTAGGTCGTGGTATTGAGGGCCGATAAACACATGCTGAAGTTCATGCAGAAATAATTCAACCATTTGGCGAGGCACCATCTTGAGTTCCTGACTTCCCGGGAGGCACATGGCAAAGGACCAGACACCGATGCGTCTCATCGTCTGAAGCAGATTATGAATAGCTTCTCGATAACGGGTGCTAGTGAATCGGCTGCGATCACCTAAACCGAAATATAGAATCTTGGAGAATGGCAGCCTACTCTGTTGTGGGTACAGCAGGCTTTCTCCAAATTCTCCGGTAATGAAACCGCCTAAGACGAGTTCGGAGAGTCGCCCATTTATCCGCCAGTCCACCATGCCGCCGACGCCTGTGAGAGGTCGCTCATCGTCAAAGTGCGTTAGCACAAGTGTGTCGTACTTCAGTTCGTCGAGGCGCGACAGGGATGGCGCTAGTACCTGAAAGTTCACTGGGTGCTCGAAATCTTATCAAGGATGCCATTGATGAAAGAGCCGGAGTCTTCAGTGCCGAAGCGTTTACCTATTTCTATTGCTTCGTTCAGACTGACTTTCGAAGGTATGTCGGACATCCGGGTGAGTTCGAATGCAGCCAGTCGGAGGATATTTCTGTCTACCACCGCCATACGTTCTAGCTTCCAATTGGTAGATGCGGACTGAATCAGGTCATCCAGCGTATCGAAGTTGGTTTGCACCCCGTGCACTAATCGGTTCATGTACGCGCGGATGTCCTGCGCATTTTGGGTCTCTTCTGTGAAGACCGACCAATAGGCGTCTACCCATGCCTCAAGAGCTGAACCTTCCACCTTTGTAAACTCTAGCGAGTACAGTAGCTGGAGTGCGCATTCGCGCGCTTTACGGCGGTTACCCACGTTAGGCCTCGGCTCCCAATTTACGCATCACATCTACCATTTCAATCGCCGCCATAGCCGCATCGGACCCTTTATTACCCGCTTTGGTCCCCGCGCGTTCAACCGCTTGTTCGATGGTATCCGTCGTCAATACGCCAAACGACACAGGGATGCTCTGGTCGAGCATCACATGTCCCACGCCTTTACTGACTTCTCCAGCGACGTAGTCAAAATGGGGGGTCGCGCCCCGAATCACGGTTCCGAGTGCGATTATCGCATCAAAGTTGCCACTTTTTGCAGCTCCTTGTACCGCGAGTGGGATTTCGTATGCTCCCGGGACCCAGACCAAAGTCGCATCGTCTGCGCTGCCACCGTGGCGGCGAATCGCATCCAGTGCGCCCTCAACAAGGCGCTCAGTTATAAAGCTATTGAATCTCCCCGCAATGATTGCGAAGCGCATTCCGGATGCATTTAGATGTCCTTCTATTAGCGTCGGCAAGGTTGCCTCCTTATTTTCAGGCGGTCGTATCCTAACCCGATACGGGAGAAGGGCAAGCCTCTGGGGGCGTTTGGCGACAAACTCTCAGTGCTTTCCACGTTTTCAGTGGGTATCCCCTTTGAATTTCGCGATAGAAACCTGTGCTGCCGATGCGCTCCACTCTACCGTGTATTGGCTTCGGGTGTGTTCTAGAAATGGTGCTGGAGTACGGTCTTGGCAGCATGTCTTACTCTGTGCATTGGAGACGTCTCGCTTATGAGTTGAACGGCAGACTCTAGCGTACTGTTGTATGCACTGGTTGGCATATGCGTCTGGACCGCGGTGAGGATATCGTAATGCAGTGTATGACTGCGGGTCGGGGCTAAGAGCGACGCTAGAACCTCTTCACTCCGCAAGCTGAGTAAAAGTCTCGCAGCATTTTGTCGTACTTGGGGTTGCATTGTTCGTGTGATCAATGCGGATGCTATTTGTCGGGCTTGAGTGGTATCGCCTGTGTCGTGCGCAGCTTGGGCACGGAGCAGACGAGCGGATGGAGCATGCCGCCAAAGCTCGTTGTACACCGAACCATTTGCTGTCTGCATGATTAGCTCGGCGGCTGAAACATACTCCACCTGGTCGTGGTGTAGCCACTGCGCAACGATGGTGTGGGGAATCGATAAAGGGCTCCCGATACGGGCTGCCAACAATGACCAGGCATGGATTCCCATCGGCTCCCATCGCTCGGGAGGAATTTGCTCGACTAACCAGTGGATAGCTGACTTCGTCGTCTCGACATCAAGCTCAGCCTGGGCAACCGAAATCAGTGCATCGTGTGCATCAGGAGTGCTGAGGATTGCTTCTAGAACGGACTCAACTGGTGGTGCCGGCGATGGAGCAGTCCAGCAATGAAAAGGGTCAGCTTGCAATGCTTCGAGATGATGAGCTAGAGCCGGTGCGGCCGATGGTGTGAGACGTGCGTAGTCTCCTTCAATCAACGCTTGATTCGAAGGCGATAATCCTGCGCGGACCTGCGCCGATGCCCAGTAAGGCAAGGGCATGAGACCGAGCCTATCTCCAATCGATGTCACCCAGAGGGCTGCTGCATCATCCATTCGATCGAGCGCGAGGGAGATAGTAAGTCGAAGCGATACGCTAGATTGTTCATTCAGAAGGCTCAGGGCCTCATCGAGGTATCCGCCCCAGGCCAGTCGGCGAGCGATATGCTGTGCCGTCAAAGTTCCGGGTTGTGGTGTGGCCTGCAGAAACGCTGAAATTGCGTCTTCTTTATCTCCTGCTATCCACGCACGTTCTCCAGCCATTGCAAGCACAACGGAATCGGGTGTGAGGTGCTCTATATCACTTCCCAGCCGAATGGCTCGCGCAATGAGGGCACTGGAATCGGGGCGTTGATATACGCTGCGGATGGCCACTGTCCTTGCAGTATCAATGTCACCGTTTTGTATCGATGCATCGATAGAAGCGGCCGCGGTTTCTATAAATCGGTCGGTCTGTGGTTCGAGCACACTGAGCGGTGTGCGCAGCGGTGTTGCCTCTGCTTTTATTTCCTCCGCTACAAGGGTCTTGAGTGCGTTCCAATCCCCAATCGTGGATGGTGAATCCATAACCGCGCAGACATCGGCAAAGTATGTGTCGATGCTGGTATCATCTGTCATCAATCCAGTGGCTAGTTTTAACCATTTGGCCCCGATATCGTCGAATTCTACGGATGCAGGGGGGTCTGCTAGAACCGCACCGATGGCACGTGCCCCAGGTAGGAATGTGCCGAGAACGCGAGTTTCTAAGCCATGAATCTTTGCTAGGGATAGTATCGATTCCCCCAGCGGCTCGATTGCATGTGGTACCCCCATGCGTTCTGCAGCGAGCAGAGTGACTAGGTCCTCAGCCTCAAGATGGGTATCGGTTGGAAAAGTGACTTTACCGAGTAGTTCACGAACGCGTTCGATTTCGTCGCTTGTAGCTAGCGAAAGGCGAAGGATGAGTTCCCATGCGGAAGCCATAGGTAAGGGGGCGCATACTTGCCACCCATTTGCTGCAAGTCGTCTCGCGGCGCGGTGAACGCTCGGATCTGTTCCTGAAATTTGTATGAAGGAGTTGACGGTATGGCGAACCGCTTGAGAGTCACCCTCCTGGCGTTCGAGAAGCCTGCGGAGCGCCTCTACGGGTTCGTCATGAAGCGTTTGTGCTCGGCGAGCTGCGCGGCCAATGAATTCAGCCTTTTTTTTTTCCGCTTTTGCGGCTGCTCCCCCGATAGAGGTGGGTAGATCTGACCGACGATATTGCCAAGCGGACAGCTCGAACGAAGTCGCGCCGCCAGTATCGCGGATGACTCCGATATCTTCACCGTGGATAGAGGCGTCGTCGTAGCAGGAGTTGGCAAGTTCTCCAGCCGTGGCAAAGGCCCTTTCGAGCGTGATCATACTCATTGGAGCGCTAGATGGGAGGTCGCTTTCGCGTCTCAGTACACCTTTGCCGCCTGTCCATAATAAAGGATGGGGAGTAAGAAACGAGCGGCTAATACGTGCGTCGATATCTATGAAAATGCGTTGCCCAACGTAGTGGACCGCGCCGATATGTTCCGCATGGAGGTTCAATGCGGTGTACAAAGCCTGCAGTAGCTGACCAGCGGCCGGGATGCTCCCTTGATGCTCAAGCTCCACCGTATCAACCGTCATTCGCCGCTGCATTACGATTGTGCCTCTGCAGAAACGTCTGCGGAGGAGATATCTTCGTTCGCCACAGAAGCGACTGATGCTTCTGCCTCCCCCTCGTTCCCGCTCGCGGGAGTCTTTGTTTCGTGAGGTTTCGTACTTTGAGTTTCTGTTATTGCGACGACAACATCAGTCGAATCACTCGATTCTTGTGGCGGTTCACTATCGGTTTGTTCTTGGTCAGTCGCATCTCGCGTAGTCGGCTCCGGCGCTGCAGAAACCAGTACGAATTCGCTTGTCACATCGTATCGCAGCTTGGCGGTCTGTGCTCTTGCTACGGTGGCTTCCACAATTGCACCCTTGAAGCGGGCTTTTTTCAACTCGGCGGGGATGAAGCGTCGGTGGATTCCAATACGATGAGGAAACACATCCGCTGGGTCATCATTCCGAAATACGCGACCCAGAAGTATTCCCCGACGGAGCATCACCTTTTCGATCCGGATGGTAAGCGGGGCGACCTCACCAATACCGAACTCTTTCTCGAGTGCGATGGTTTGTTCATCAATC
The DNA here is from genome assembly GCA_002863065.1 of Pseudomonadota bacterium. Lineage (GTDB taxonomy): Bacteria > Myxococcota_A > UBA9042. The sequence goes on along the minus strand of PKDL01000278.1, from coordinate 1,301 downwards.
GCCGGTGGTGAGCTGTCCGGTTTTGGCGAGTCGCCAGTCTGTGATGGCTCAGGTTTCTTTCGTTCGCGGGACTTCGAGGCCTCTTTCGGTGCATCTGCAGACACGCTTGCAGCTTCCGGTGGACGTGCTAGCAACTCAATCGGCTCATTTCCCACCCAATACACACGTATCCGATCTCCTTTGTTGTCATCCTCACCCACAACTTTCGCCGTTAGCTCCGAACCTTTGGGTACATCTTGAAGTGACAGGCCAGCAGGTAGCGACTTCGCCGTGATCATCACTCGTAAGTACCGGTGTTGATAAAACGCCGGTGCGCGAACCCCTGGCATCTCAGCTAGGACATATCGGTCTGATGGAAAGAGGACTCGGCAACGCACCGCTTTGTCTCCACCGATGCCGAGGCGTTTCTCTACTGCCAGCATCATAGCGTGACGTTCGGCCTCATACGATGGATGGTTTACAACTTGGTCTCGCAGTGCCCGGGCCTCGGTTGCGATTGCACCGCTTTCGGATGCTAAGGGCCGTAACAAGCTTTCTGCTTCAGCGATGCGAATCGCAGCGCCGATGTGGATCTTGGCTAAAGTAAGGCGAAGCTCGCTGCTGTTGGTGCCTTTGAGATGCGAATGACCGACACTTAGCGCTCGTTCGGGTTCACCTCCGTCCGCTAGAAGTTGAACAGTACGCACCACTACGCCACCACTTTGTGCCATGGAGGTTGTTGGCAGAAGGGAATCGGATCCCAGGTGACCGGCACGCATTGGACCCGATATGGCGGTGACGCGCTCCAGCAATAGTAGCGCGGTCTCTACCAACATCGATTCCGCGACCACCACAGGGAAATGCTCAGCAACCCAGTGTTCAGTTTCAGCATCAAGTCTGGCGGGGGCTCCCGCTTCTAGACAACGTATCCAATGGCGCGCCAAAATAACGGCAGAATCGTCCACCGCGCGTTTGCTACGAACCAAATCCATATGGTGGTCTAGCAGGGCATCGTCATCTCCAGTAGCCTCAAGCACGGACGTATGCGCTCGGCGGAGCGCCTCATCGTTTGGATGCGCCTCGCACAATTGAGCCAATGCATTGGAGAGATCTCTGGCTCGTTGTCCTTTCAGCCAACCGCGCGTACCGAGCGCTCTTACAAAAAACGTAACGGCGGTAGGATATAGGCCCTGAGCGCCAAGCTCGACTGCACTTCTAACCGCATTGGCTATGAGTGGCTTCGTTGTTTTGAGTTTGGGCGCCATTAGACGGTCATGCACAGCCCGCAGTCTGAGAGCACTGCGGTCCGCTGCTGGTCCGAA
>PKDL01000039.1 GCA_002863065.1 Pseudomonadota bacterium | reverse complement strand
CGCTACCTAAGAATTCCCGCTCCCGAGCTGATCCCCGGAGTTTCTTAAGATTTAGCTTAGGAAAGCCGTAGGAATTCGCCTTATTCCCCTCGATTCCATGGCATTTTCGGCCATGGAGTTTCTTAAATAGCGTTTTCTTAAGCAGCGACCTGGGCGTACATGTTTTCTGCACAACCTGCATTTTCCTCTGCACAACCTCGGCACCTGGAAGAACCTAATAACTCGAATAGCAATCAACATTGCTATCAACATGCTGATATGACGGCATCGGTGCCGACTATGCACTTTCAGAAGCACTGTGGTCTGAACCAAATGGTCCAATTAAGAGATCTCACAAATCACTTTTGAACCTTGTCATATATAGCATATGCCACGATCGCAGCGGCAGAAATGACCGATTTCGGCCGGACTATTCGCCTGGATGCAGGCGGCGTACAAGTGGCAATGACGGAACGTCCGCCACTTCCAATACACCCCAAATTCTGGAAGTCCCTCGGACTAAATCCTCGTAAAGCCAATGCCCTAGTGCAGAAGAACTTTTTCCATTATCGAATATTCTACGCACTGACATCTTTCCGGCATGTCGCGATTGTTAGTAGCGGGGCCACCAGCCTGGAAGCAGTAAAGACCCGAGACTACGGGCGCCCCATGCATCCCCAAGTAGATATTGAGGATTGGCGCCATCCTGACAATCTCCGCGTACATGCCGCCTGAGTATGATGGCGGACGTCCCGATGCGCTCAATATCCAACCTAGGGGCAATCAGGGCTAGAGAACGTATGGCCCCCTAAGAACTCGAATATATCTTGCCCATACACTAGCCAATCATTGGCAGAAGATGATCCCCAAACCGTCAAGCCAGTACTTGCCGCTTTCCTCACCAACGTACTGTTTTTCGTCGCCGCAGCGACGCCGCCAACCGCCCAACCGTCGCCTATATCCGGTCCGGAATCTCCGACCTGATCAATGAGTAGATAGGTCCCACCGTTATCACGTGCGAGACCAACCGCATCGTTGCCATTGAAATTGACTGGATTCGCGCCATATACCGCATCGCAAAAACCGATGGCTGCCGGGTCCATATCGGAGTTACAGAGCACAAAGACATCGCCCGAGGCCAGTGTCCCCGATAAGGGTGTCGTACTCTCTGGCCATTCGCCACCGTTGGAAATTGTCCATATCTCATAGAGCCCTAAGTCCACCGACGCTCCCGTGCCATTGAAGAGCTCGATCGCCTTGTTGGAAGCCGAGCCTTCCACATATTCCGAGATAAACAGGTCTGTCGGGCATCCCGTACATGTTCCACAGTCCGTTGCGCATGTGCCGCAATCTTCGGTTTGGTCGCATACGGTATCGCCACACACGACCGAGGATGTGCCGCTCTGATTAGCGGCGTCCGGTGTGATCACTGGTGTCGTCACGAAAGGTCCAGTGCCATTCGGGATGCGTGCCCAACTGCTTCCTTCAGGTGCATCGCCATCGTTCCAATCCGCCACGTCGATCACGGTGCCTGCCGAGTTTTTGAGTGTGACCGAGTCATCCTTCCCCAGGCCAAAACCAAACTCATCCTGCGTCATCAGATAATAGCCACCAACAAGGATATTCGTGGGCGTCGGTAAGGCGTACACATTTCCGCCGTCATCCTGAACGGTCCAACCACTGACGTCCGCCTGGTCAGTGCCGATATTGTGTATCTCAATCCAGTCTACCCCTCCGTCAACGGCCTTGGCGACGATCTCATTGATGACCACCTCTGCCGGGGCAAGACATGAACCGCAATCCGCTTCACAGGTAGAGCAATCTTCTGAATCATCACACGTACCATCACCACATCCGGAGACAGCCGATGGGACATTGGGAGCATCAGGAGTCGGTTGATTCGTGGTCTGGAAGCTACCGGTCTTATCCGGGATGCGTGCCCATGAACTGCCCTCTGGAGCGTCCCCAGCAGCCCAATCGACCGTATCGATCTCCTCCCCTGTTGCGTCCAGCAGGATGACAGTGTCCTCCGAGCCCAGGCCGAAGGAAAAGGTTAAATCAGACGTTAGTAGCAGGTATCCGGATGCGGGGATGAAGGTGCCATCTGGGAAGATGTAGGACGATCCCCCCGCGTCTTGAATCGACCATCCCGTGAGGTCATGAGGAGTGGCATCAATATTCGCCAATTCGACCCAGTCTGCGCCACCACCGGAGGCTGTAGCGACCACCTCATTGACCACAAGCTTCGGAGCGAGAACGGGGCATGCACCACAATCAGTCTCGCAGGTATCACAATCCTCGATTCCATTGCATTGACCGTCTCCACAGGTTGGTTCCGAGGTCGCGGTATTTTTTGCAGCTGGGGTGAGCACATCAAGCGTTTGAAACGCCCCAACCTTATCCGGTAGACGTCCCCAGCTCGTGCCTGCCAGGGCATCACCCTCATTCCAGTCAGTCGAATCAACGACCCCGCCACTGGCGTTCTTCAACGTGAGTGCATCACTTCCGCCGACGCCAAACTCAAAGTCAATGCCCCGTATCAGCAGCAAGTATCCATTGGCCGGTAGGGATACATCCGCCGAAAAAACGACGGTGTTTTCACCAGCATCTACGAGGGACCAGCCTTCTAAAAGAATGTCCGCATCCGATGTATTGGCTAATTCGATCCAGTCAGGACCATTATCTACTGCACTTGCAACCACCTCATTTATGACTGCATCGCTCTCGATTTGAATGCATGCACCACAATCTTGAGGGCAGCTCGCACAGTCCTCCGAGCTATCACAGGTGCCATCATCACAAACGCCCGACACACCATTATCGATATTTTCTGCTCCCTTCGTGGGCTCAGCAAGTGTCTTGAATGGTCCTGTACCGTTCGGAAAGCGTCCATAGCTCGAACCTTCTGGCGCATCGCCATCCATCCAATCGGCAGAGTCGACTGCTAAGCCATCAACATCCCTCAACACCAACGCGTCATCTTTACCAAGACCAAAGCCAAACACGCTCGCTTCAACCACCAAGTAACCGTTTTCCACAATCGTGGTGTCCGGAGGGAACGTATAGCTATTGCCGCCATCGTCTTCTACGACGTAGCCACTCAGGTCGACCAAGGCGTCCGATAAATTGAGGAGTTCAAACCAATCGTCACCACCGCGGCTCGCACGTACTACCACCTCGTTGATGACAAGGACGCCAGCAACGTCCGCAATATCGCCCACGGGCCCTGTCGAACTATCTTGGCCGTCATGGGGAGCCGCGCCCGAATCATCCAACCCATATCGCATGGTGTCCGCATCGTCTTGAGCGCCACTACACCCACAGAGAAGCACACACAATGTAAGGTAAATCCACGTAATACGCCGCATTACTGTCTCCACAGCCGAAAGTTGAAATTCAGATCAAGCCGCACCATGAATCGATGCTCATTCGAAATATCACCAGCCCCGGCAATCGCTCCGGCACCATCCCCGAAGGTTTCCCGTTCATACAGTAAATGAAGACGAGCGAATCCGGGTGCCATGCCTCGCACCAGGGCGGCGATTGGGTCAGTATACACTCCAGAAGTGACCCGCATATGCACGGCATCGTCGAGTCCGTAGTCCAGATTGATACGGTCGTATCTGGCAAACAGGCCGAACCAACCACCAAACAATGTGCCGCCAGCCCAAAGACCGAGCCCATCACTCGTTCGAGCCGCACGTCCCAAATAGCCATCAGCGAAGGCGTATTCTACACCGCCGTGTACTCGTGCGCTGCGAAATGTAAGCGCGGCAGAGTATCGATTATTACGTACGCTACCAGCGCCCAGCGAACCATCACGCGCCGCAAGAACGATGCCCAAAGCCGCTGGCTGACCGAAGAGCATCGGCATCCAAGGCCGTATAGTGACGACTCCAGTAATATTTTTTCCATGATTCTGTTCGACCTGGTTCCGCCCTTCGCCGTTGGCAAAGCCGAGGGCGACCTCTAGAAGACCACCCCAGCCAGAAAACATGAGCTTCGCCCCCAAGTCGGCAGCGTCGTAAAACTCACCGCGTTCGGTGATAAGGGCCGATATCCCTCGGTAATCGTATCCACTCTGCACGGCTTCAACCCATGGGTCAAAGACCATTCCTCCTTGCACCTCCACCCGAAAACCAGAGAAATTCAGGCCAAGGCCCGCCCAAGCACGTTTCACCCGGAGCACCATGGAATTTTGGTCCACACCAAATAAGCTTTGAGCCCCTGCGCTACGTATCGCTTCTAGGCGCACCTCTCCGCGTGCCCACGGACCGTAACCTACAAGCAAACCCGTCTCTGCGCGCAAGAGGCGATACTCTCCATACGAATCCTGTCCCTCCGGAAAGCGGGAAATATGATCCCCAAACAGATTGACGGCCATATCCAGATAGCCGGCCTGGGGAAATACTCCCGGTAACACGGTCCCTGGCCATGCCGGTTGGCTTGAATCTGCCATGACGGGCGGCTCCGGTGCTGCCGACAACATCAAAGCAACGATACTTACGCTAATCACGATTCACCCCCGGAGTGCGCTGGCCACCTTCCGACTCGAAAGCAAGAGCAATGTACTCGGATCGATTCAAAGCCTATCTCGTGTCCTCAGCCCGGAGCGGATACCGAGCAGTGGTCCATGGCGGTCGAGTAACCTAGAAAATCGCCGATAGTCCTCAACAACGAGAGGTCCATAATGTGCGACGAAGCGTCGGGCTTCGTCACGAAACAGGTCATTGCGTCCATCAATAGCTGCATGAATGGTCGTCAGCGGATCGTTCAAGGTCCCAGCCACACTGGCGACTGCATGCCGACTCGCCAGTAGTCGTCCAGTCACCGCGACAAACACGCTGAAATCCGCAAGTGTCCAATCGGATGCCTCCAGTTTCTCAGCAAGTCGGGAGACATCCATACCTTTCTGGTACTTCGTGCGGTCACGTACGCGGTATCCCAGCGAGCTTTTGGTTACTTGCCCAAAGTCTTCCGAGCGTGCCCCTGAGCCATCGAGCCAACCCAAAAGAGGATCGTTGCCCGCAGTCTCCTGCAACTCGCGCTGATAAAACACCACGCGTTCCGCGTTCGATGCAAACCGTGGATATGGATAGTACTTCAGCCCGGGAATGATGGTTGGATTACCCGCTTCTTTGACTTCGAGCAACACATCATCGCCAGCATCCGGCGTTGGTCCCTCTACCAGCACATAAAAACGCTGCAATGGGTAGCTACTCACGCCAGCACCAAAACGCTGAGAAATGTCTTTGATCGCCAAAAAGGCGGCGGGAATACTATCGGGCCTCGCCAGTGTGTTACGTAATTCGGGCCATGCTTCACGTAACCAGTGTATGTCTGCAGCGGAAGCCTCAGTAAGACGATCGCCTATAATACCATTCTCTCCAGGCTCGATGTCTCCCAGTGTAAATCTGCGTCGTTCGTCATCGAGAAGCAGCGTATAGTCCGATAGTTCTTCTCGTGCCTCTCCGTCTCGAAGCGCTCGACGCATGATGTCGTCAATGATGACGCCGTAGCCAGACTTAGAGCGGATACGTAAGGGCTCACCACCCTGTTGTAGTCGTCCGATCTCTGTCGCATAACTAAATGCCACCGATGCAGACCAGTCCAATCGGTCCGCTTCGGTAGTCAAGGGAGTATAGGTGGATGATTGGGCAATCGACTGCTCGTACCTCCACTCCTCAACCTGAACCATCGCTATATATGCTGACAACGCCATACGGCGCACATCGAGATGGAAAGGTCCTACGGAAGCCGCATCGAAATCATTAAAATCGAGAACTAACGCCCCATCTGCGGCTCGATACGTCCCGACATTTTCGTAGTGGGGGTCTCCAATCACCACAACCTGTGCTGCCTCAGGCGTACCAAAACGCGTCGGAAACCATCCGGGTCGCTCCACCATATCGCGGGTGAACTGCAGCATGGTCCCTCGAAAGAAGTTGTATGGGCCCGCCGCCATCTTACGAAACTTACCGGCGACTAAGTCGGGGCTCCGTAGCGCATACGGATAATTGTCTTCGACCAGGGTGGATTGCAGCCATGCAGTCCGTGGGTCTTCCTGCGCGTCAGAGCAACCAACGAAATATACCCACGTCAGAAGGCACGCTATGAATTGTCGTAACGTCATCTAGCAGCGTTATCTCAGCATGCAGAAATTCCTGTCGTACGTAGAAGTAACATTACCGTTACATTAATGCCTCTGGAGTCGCTGAGCTGCGGTCTGGAACGCGAGGACCGGTAGCTATCGCTGACATGCACGACGGCGCGCAGAATACCATCCGCGCCGACAATCCTATATCCACTCGACTAACGAGCCCTCAGCGGATTTTAGAAATCCCACATGCATCAGCCAGCAAGTGTCTTGAAGGGAGACGACGACCCAGTATCTGTTCCATATATCGAGAGGCCTTCATCAATTTTTTGAGATCTACACCCGTCTCGATATTCATACGATTCAGCATCACGACAAGGTCTTCCGTCGCCAGATTCCCACTCGCTCCAGGTGCATACGGACACCCACCAAGTCCACCCGCGCTGGTATCCACAATTTGAATACCAAGCTGCAGAGCCGAATAGACATTGGCTAAGGCGCGTCCATGCGTATCGTGAAAATGCACTGCAATTTTACTTACCGGTAAATGCTCAAGCACCCCACCGATTACTTCGGGGATCTGAGACGGCACCGCCGCTCCGTGGGTATCACCCAGGGACACCTCGTCTACACCAAGCGCATCCAGCGCACGCGCAACGCGAATCACATTCTCGGCGGGCACATCGCCGTCGTAGGGGCAACCGAAGGAAGTCGATACGTAACCACGTACCCACACCCCTTCCGCTTTGGCACGGTCCATTACCGGAACAAAGCGCTCTAAGCTTTCGTCTATGGATGCATTGATATTGTGTTGGTTGAAGGTCTCGCTGGCGGCAGTGAAAATGGCGATGCGCTTCACTCCCGCATCCAATGCGCGCTCAAGACCGTATGTATTGGGCACTAGTGCTGAATATTCGGTGTCCGTTCGCTTGGTTATGAACTCGAATACCTCAGAACCGTCAGCCAGTTGGGGGATCCACCGAGGTGACACAAAACTCGTTACCTCGATATGTGGCAGCCCCGCTTCGCTGAGCAGATTTACGAATGCCACCTTGTCCTTCGTGGCAATCGTCTCTGGCTCATTCTGCAGACCATCACGTGGTCCTACTTCAACGATTTTCACACGTGAGGCGAACGACATGGACTATCCCCTCTGACCCAACTCAACCAGCGCATCACCTGGGCCGACACGATCTCCTTCCGCAAAGTACACCCTGGTCACCGTAGCGTCTTTGGTTGCAGTAATCGAATGCTCCATCTTCATCGCTTCGATAACCACCAAGACGTCTCCCGCCTGAACCTCTTGTCCTTCTTCGACCCGAACTTGAAGCACTGTACCTGGCATGGGTGCGGCAAGACCCGCATCCTCATCGGTCCCGCCGCCACGACGCTTACGAGTCGCCAAAGGTACCGCGCCGGACCAACCCGACATTGCCACATGGTCTCCTCCGACCCATGTAGTTACTCGGCGTCCATCAGAAAAACGAAGCGTCGTACCATCGTCCGGCCCAGCCTCCACCTGCAGATCGTAGGTTACTGGCTCCACGCCCTCCCGCTGGATAGTGGCCAAGACGCGTCCATTAGGCTGAGCTTTCACACTGACTGCAACCACGCCATCAGGAGTGCGCATCACCGTTCTCATAATCGCTTCCCTCCCAGCCGGTCCCAAGGCGAGTGGAGATCCACCCCATCGCGGCCCCCACTCTGCGCTACAGACGACGCACCCTGCCCCGCTGCTAACGCGCGTGCAATCAGACAGGCGTCGTCTATTTGAGATGGAGGTTCATAAGGGTATTCATCTAAAAACGCGGTGGTTGTGTCGCCATCTAGAAACGCTTGGTGGCGCAAGACATGACGTAGGAGTTCTAAATTCGTCGTGACCCCGGTCAGTACATAATCATCTAGAGCTCGACGCATACGCATCACAGCCTGCGCACGCGAGGGCGCCCAAACACAAAGCTTCGCCAACATCGGATCGTAATCAACGCCAACTTCCCAACCGGCATAGATGCCGGCATCATGGCGTATACCGGGTCCTTCCGGCACTCGGAGGTGCTGAATAGTACCAATCTGTGGCAAAAACGTCGCTGGGTCTTCTGCATAGAGGCGTACTTCAATTGCGTGCCCTGATTGGGCTAAGTCATCCTGTTCGTAGCCCAGTGGCTCACCGCAAGCGATTCGCACTTGTTCCGCCACCAGGTCTAGCCCTGTCGTAAGCTCTGTTACTGGGTGTTCAACCTGCAGACGGGTATTCATCTCAAGAAAAAAGAACTCACCCGATTCATCGAGTAGAAACTCCACTGTTCCAGCATTCACGTACCCAACCGCTTTCGCCGCCGCCACCGCTGCCGCTCCCATCGCTGCCCGAGTATCGGGCTGCAACACCGGACTTGGTGCTTCCTCTACGACTTTCTGATGTCGACGTTGCACACTGCATTCGCGCTCAAATAGGTGCACACATTCGCCGTGAGAATCGGCCAGCACCTGAATCTCAACGTGACGCGGTCGCATCACAAGACGCTCCACATATACGTGATCCGATCCAAAGGACTTCGCACCTTCACGCTGGCAGGAAGCAACCGCCTCATCCAAGTCTTCTGGCAGGAATACACGGCGCATGCCTTTGCCCCCGCCACCCGCAGAAGCTTTGACAAGCAACGGATATCCCACGCGCTCGGCTTCTTCTACCGGACCGCCGGGAACGACTGGAACCCCCGCGGCAATCATTGTCGCGCGCGCATCGGTCTTATTAGCCATCGCGCGCATAGCCCCCGGTGGAGGACCAATAAACACCACGCCCGCGTCTGTCACTGCGGTAGCAAACTCAGCGTTTTCCGATAGCAATCCATACCCGGGATGGACCGCATCGACATCGAAGTCGCGGATAACCTCCAAAAGACGTGTCTGGTTCAGATAACTTTCCGTAGCAGCAGCGGGACCAAGCCGCACCGCGTAGTCGGCCATGAGCACATGAGGTGCTTTTGCATCGGGGTCGGAGTAGACGGCCACCGTCTCAATTCCTAATTCCTGTAAGGTCCGCATCACACGCACGGCTATCTCACCGCGGTTTGCAACGAGTACTCGATTGAAACGCTTCACGCCGACTCCTCTCCCTCGTCAGAGTGCCAAGGAGGGGCCGCCTTATTGAGAAATGCACGCATTCCCGACTGTCCTTCGTTACCCGTTCGTAATCGCGCAATCATCGCTGCTGTGCGCGCACGCGGTGCATCCCATTGGTCAGCTTCACGGGCCAGCACCTTACAGGCTGCCAGCGCATCAGGGCCCCCTAAGAGCAACATCTTTACCCACTTCGTTACCGCATCATCCAGTAACGCTTCATCACTGACTACCTCGTGAATAAGACCATACCGTAGAGCCTCATCTGGGCGAATACGGCGACCTGTGAGAAACATTTCCCGTGCACGTGAGGTTCCTATTTTACGCGTCACAAAGGGAGAGATCACCGCAGGCGCCAAACCAAGGCGAACTTCGGAAAGTGCGAAGCGGGCGCGCGGGCCTGCCACCACAATATCCGCAGTAGCAACGAGTCCACAACCGCCACCGATGGCCGCTCCTTGTACACGGGCCACCACAGGTTTTGGGAATTCGTCGATACATTCATACAGCTGTGCTAGCCGAATGGAGTCTTGTCGGTTGGACTCCTCACTGTACTCCACCATGGACCGCATCCAATTCAGATCCGCCCCAGCGCAAAAACTACGCCCGGCACCCGCAAGTACGAGTACACGGGCCGATGCATCATCGCGAATCACCTCAAGCGCATTGGATATCTGCGTAATGAGTTCATCATCGAATGCATTATGGATCTCAGGGCGCGATAACATAAGCGTTACAACGCCACCCGCTTGGTTTACTGTGAGCTTCTGCACGAATACTTCTCCGCCTACATCCGGAAGACGCCAACGCGCGGGTCCTCAATAGGGGCATTCATTGACATCGATAGTGCAAGGCCCAGAACATCCCGCGTGGTGGCGGGGTCGATGACCCCATCATCCCAAAGTCTCGCAGTGCCGTAATATGGACTTCCTTCTCGCTCATACTTATCGAGAATCGGCTGCCGAAATGCCTGATATTCCTCGTCCGACATTTCGACACCGCGACGCGCCAGCTGATCCCGCTTCACCGTAGCAAGTACATCCGCGGCCTGCTCACCACCCATGACACTCGTCCGCGAATTCGGCCAGGTAAACATCAAACGTGGCTGGTATGCGCGACCGCACATCCCGTAGTTACCGGCACCGAATGAACCGCCAATAATGATGGTAAACTTCGGCACATTGGCGGTGGCTACCGCATGCACCATCTTGGCGCCGTCCTTGGCAATACCCCCTTGCTCATAATCTTTCCCCACCATGAATCCAGTTATATTTTGCAGAAAAATAAGCGGGGTTTTCCGATGGCCACACATCTCGATGAAGTGCGTTGCCTTCAGTGCGCTCTCAGAGAAGAGTACGCCATTATTTGCAATGATACCCACTGGGTACCCGTGCAGATGCGCGAAGCCACAGATAAGGCTGGTCCCATACCGCGGCTTGAATTCATGGAATTTAGACCCATCAACGAGCCGAGCGATGACCTCGCGAACATCGTATGGAGTGCGCGTATCAGCGGGCACAATACCGCGTAATTCGCTCGGGTCATACTGCGGATCTTCCGGGGTAATAATTTCGACTGGAACCGTTTTCGGTCGATTTAGGTGCGCTACCACATCTCTGGCGATATCCAAGGCGTGTTCGTCATCGTCGGCGAGATGGTCAGCCACTCCGGAGATGCGAGTATGAACATCGCCCCCGCCTAGGTCTTCTGCTGAGACCACCTCTCCGGTTGCGGCTCGCACCAACGGCGGTCCGGCCAAGAAGATCGTTCCCTGGCCGCGGACGATAATGGTCTCGTCGCTCATCGCCGGTACATAGGCTCCGCCAGCAGTACATGACCCAAGCACGACAGCGATCTGGGTCAACCCCAGCGCGGACATCCGAGCTTGGTTGTAAAAGATACGACCGAAATGATCACGGTCGGGGAATACCTCTGACTGCAGAGGAAGAAACGCCCCGCCGGAATCAACAAGGTACACGCACGGCAGATGATTCTCGAGAGCGACTTCTTGCGCGCGCAGATGCTTTTTTACGGTCACTGGAAAGTAGGTTCCACCCTTCACTGAAGGGTCGTTGGCCACGATCATTACCTCGCGACCAGATACTCGTCCAATGCCCGTAATCACACCACCACACGGTGCTGCCCCGTCATACATATCGTAGCCAGCCAGTGGCGATAATTCCAAAAATGGCGTACCTGGGTCCAATAGACGCTCAATGCGTTCCCGCACCGGGAGCTTGCCCAGTTCAGCTTGACGCTTACGCGCCCGCTCTCCGCCGCCCTGGGCCGCTAAGGCACGACGCTCAGCTAACTCGGCTACCAGCGAATCCATGTGGTTTTTACGTTCTTCAAACTCTGGACTGCCAGCCCGAAGCCGGCTCTCGATCACAGTGCCCATAGGTTCTCCGTCACTCCGCATGTCACAATAAGGCAGAGCTTAGCGCACCCGCGAGAATGGGTCACCTAGGTCGGTACATAGTCTTCTGCCAGCTACGCACCGACTACCGGCCCTGGCGGCCCTTCGAACCACGCTTACGTGAGGGGACTCGCGTTTTGTTTGGCCGTCGTGTGCGCTTCTCCCCTTTGTATCGACTCGGCCGTGCTAATGCGACCTTCACTTCTCGACCCCGTAGCTGAGTGACAGAGCGTCCATCCAGTATTTGCGACGCAGTCTCACGACTCATCCCCACAAAACTCGACCGGTCACTTACCTGTATTCGGCCGATATCTTTCCCAACGATCCCCGTTCCATCCGCGAGGGCAGCGACAATATCGGCGGGCCGAACGCCGAGCTTCTGTCCCGCACCGATGAATAATTCAACCTCATTTGCGGCGCGCTCCGTCTGATTTTTTCGACCTGATTTTTCGGAGCGTCTGTTTCGCTCTGGTCTTGCCTTTGGTGGGCGAGCCCAATCGGGTAACTCGGTAGAGTGTGACCGCGATAATGACACTCCGGCCGTCTGCGCTGCTGCCTGCACAGCGAGTGCTGCCACCTGCTCTACTGTGAGTCCCTCTTCCAGAAGCCGTGCTACAAATCCATGTGCATCATCGAGGGCATCATCCGCGTCATTCTCGACCTTGAAGGTCGCAATGAACCGGGTCTGATCGGCAAGGGCAATCTGTGCGTCAGTCGGAAGCGCATAGTCTTCAAATTTAGCCCCCAGCACCTTTCGCATCCATTGCATACGTCCGCGCTCTCGCGGCGTCACAAACGTGAGGGCTACACCCTCGCGACCCGCTCTGCCTGTGCGCCCAATCCGGTGCGTATACGTCTCTGGGTTATCCGGCACATCAAGGTTCACTACGTGCGTGATGTGCTCTACATCGAGTCCTCTCGCAGCTACATCTGTCGCGATCAACACATCGACACGGCCCAGACGCAACCGGTCCAAGACACGAGTCCGTGCAGCTTGTGCCATATCCCCATGCAAGGCCTCAGCATCAATTCCGGCCTGCATCAGGATTTCCACCACCTCACTGCAGCCCGTTCTCGTTCGAGAAAACACCAGCGTCGCTTCCCGTTCCTCGCCTCGCAGATAGCGCACGAGCGCTTGTCCTTTGAACTTCTGAGGCACCACGACGGTGCGCTGGCGCACATGGTCTACCGTGGATTTTGCCCCGACATCAGCCTCAATAAGCTGTGGATCACTCAGATAACGGTCCGCAACGCGGCGTATCGGCTTCGGCATGGTGGCAGAGAACAACGCTATTTGCCGGTCGGAGGGGGTCTTTGCCAATATTTTTTCGACATCGTCAATGAAGCCCATGCGCAGCATTTCGTCCGCTTCATCTAAAACGACTAACTCGATCCCGCTCAGATCGAGGCTACCCCGCTCCATATGATCGATGAGTCGTCCAGGTGTACCCACCACGATGGGCACTTTTCGTCGTAATGCATCAAGCTGTGGCCGATAACTGGCACCACCATAAAGCGTGACGGATCCCAAAGATAGATTCTGTCCGAGCGAGTCCAAAGCGTCCGTCACCTGGACTGCAAGTTCACGCGTCGGTGCGAGGACGAGGACACGCGCCCCTTTCTTACCATCCTTCAAGCGCTCCAACAGAGGCAGACCGAATGCGGCGGTCTTACCCGAACCAGTTCGAGCACGTGCAATGATATCGTGCCCATTCAGTAGAGGTGGTATTGCCTTTGCCTGGATGGGTGTGGGGTGTTCGAAACCGAGCGTATCGAGCGCACTTATCAGGCGAGCGTCGAGACCCAGATCGGAAAATTGGAGGGAGGACGGCTCGTCAGTGGTTTCGTTCATACGAGCGTCACTGCCCCACAACTGCTCTGAAGTAAAGCGATAAAGCATTCTCTTCGCGATAAATACCGCGATTGCACAGGGAGAATGGCGATGCCAGAGCGCACTAGATGGCCGTTAGCCCATCCAGCAGCTATCGGACGCAGTGGGCCCGAACGACGATGATGTCCTGCGAATCTAGTCCGCAGGACAGAGCACATTACTCCCAGATCACCGACTTGCCAGCAGCATAAAAATCATTCACTTGGCTCGCGTACAGGTCTTCGATTTTATTGCGCCGAATTTTCATGGTGGGTGTCAGATGCCCATCATCAATCGTCCATCGGGTGGAACCAATGACAATGAAGCCCATCCGCTCGAACTCCTCAATCTGTCCATTGACGGAGTGTAGAAGCGCTTCAAGCTCTCGAGTAATCCGTTCTTTCTCACCCGGGTTATTGAGCTTAGGCAGGAGGTCTTCAGCTAGCTGCACCACCGCATAGGTCTTCGCCTGACCAGAGCCAGTCACCATCGATAATTCGATATTGGGGTCATTATTGATGAGGTTTTCGATCGGAGCCGGTGCAACATACTTGCCCTTACTCGTCTTGAATAACTCTTTGACCCGACCAGTAATGCGAAGCCGACCATCGGAATCGATCTCACCACGATCGCCCGTTTTCAAGAAGCCATCCTCGGTCATCACCTCGGCCGTAAGGTCCGGTTGTTTATAGTACCCCAGCATCGTTCCAGGGCTCTTCACTAGAATCTCACCTTCTTCAGAAAGCTTACATTCGACGTCGTCATAGGGATGACCGATATAGCCTGCGCGGCCACGTCCTGGTTTGGTGATGTGCGAGTAGTTGAAATTCTCGCTCATGCCATAGCCTTCAAGCAGCTCCAAGCCCAAGTTCCGGTACCACGAGATAAGTTCCGCCGGTATAGGTGCCGAGCCACTGCCCGCAAAGCGAACCGAGTCCAAACCCAAGTTCTTCAGCACTTTCTTTTTCACAATGCCGGAAATGATCGGGAGCTTGAGCAGGCGATTGAGTTTCTTCGGCGGCATCTTTTTGAAAACGCCGAGCTGGAACTTCAGCCATAATCGAGGCACTGACACAAAGAGCGTTGGCCGGGCTCGATTAAGGTCGGCCACGAAGGTGTCTAACGACTGAGCAAAAAACAGCTGGCTCCCTGCATACAGGGACAGACACTCAGAAAGCCAACGATCCATGCCATGGGCCAACGGGAGGTACGACAACCCCCGGTCTTCTGTACCGAGGCTCAAATCCTTTGCTAGTCCAATCGTCGGCACCGTGATGGTGCGGAACGAGTGTAAAACCCCTTTGGGCTGGCCGGTACTTCCCGACGTGTAAATGATCAGAGCATGGTCATCTGCCTCACGCACCGGTCGCTCGGCAATGGGCTCCAAACCACTCGTGACTTCGTCCCAGAATGGAAACGGGGACTCTGCTGGAGCGAGTGGGAGCGAAACCCCCGGCAGCCCTTCCGGTAGCCCCGCTTTGACATTGTCAAAGGTGTCCAACTTACCCACAAAGATATACTTCGCATCACTGTGCTTGAGGATGTAGTCGATGGTGTCAGCTTGCAAGGTGGGATAGAGCGCCACTGAAACATGCCCGGTCATCCAGATCGCAAGGTCAGCCATAATGAAATGCGCGCAGTTCTTGCTGATAATGGCGATTTTACTGCCAGCGTCGAACTCCTGGGCTCGAAGATGCGCCGCCATGAGCTGCGCCTGCTCGAGTACCTGTGCGAAGGTGTATGTCTCGATGCCATGGTCCGTCGGCTGGGTCATATAAAGTGCATTCGGGCGACTATCGCAGTGTGCGTAAAATCGCTCCAAGAGCAGGTGCTTAGAAATATCCGTCATACGTGCCACTCCTTCCGTCTGGTCGGCCGACCTATTTCCGGTCGCCAACATGTCCCTAATTCGTTCTCACTTGTGGTTTTGCACCGTCGGTGGAACGACATCTCCTCGTGCCTGCAAAGCTAAAGCGTTCGGAGTATCGCGATAAAACGACCGAACTGCAGCAGCTAATGCACGTTTTTTTTCTTCCGTCACGCGTGTGCAACCATCCCCGGATAACTGCTGTATCAACGTTTCCAGCAGTGGTCGCTGAAGTGCCGGAACCCGGTCAAGCCATTGAACGAGTTGGACGGTATCTACATGCGATGGCAGAGAGCCGAGGATACCTACATCATTCTGATCATGCACTAGTAAGCCGGAAGTCGTGCCACGATCCAACGTAAGTACCTGAAAGAAATAAAGAGTATGATATTCCAGCTGACTCTGGCGGGCTGCCGCATCGTCCCTTGATACCAGTCGGCTACGTAATATATTGCCGTATGCAGCAATGACGGCGCCTCCCACCCCGAGGGCAAATACTTTCTCGCTCTCAAAATCTCCCGTCTGAAACTGCTCCAAGTAGGAGTGAAACACGCCACGGTGCCGATTCAACGCGGGAATGAAAAAGTACTTATTGCCCTGGTCCACCGCATGTTCGAATAAGGCCTGTCCATCTGGCCGCGTGAGGAACGCCTGGCGTACTGCCTCTCGAAATGCGTCAGTATCCGCCGTGACGGGGTGACTAGGATTCAGGTCGGCCATGATGCGCCAATAGCCGCGACCGTCCCGCATTTCCGTGTAACTGATGTGCATGTGCAGCGATGGTGCTGATGCAGGGCGGGGATGCACGATACATGACAGAGCGTTCGCACTAGCCAATCGCTTCTCTGGCATATCGTCATAATGGACGGCCGACACATTGCATGACGCTCGGTCAAACGCAGAAGAGTCCCAATTTTGTAGTCTGCGGCCACCCCCGTGCTGGCCGCCGTCTCTGCCCCATTCAATCGGTTCGAAATGCACATCGTCCGCGATGCTATGCAGTGCAGCCTCTCGCAGTACACCGACCAGCTTACTTTGCAGAGCCGTCGCCAATTCAAAAGCAGCAAATGCCCGCGGTGATCTTGGAAGTGTGATCGATGGTATACCGGTATCGCTCATCCGTCACAGCCTATCAATGACGACGCACTATAGGAGTTCGAAGCAACGACATGTTGCGATACAACGGTAATTGAAGTCCATGACCAGCCATTCTTTCTCATGCAGTCCACTCAACGCTTAGATCCCACAGCCGGCGTCCGACGTCAGGATCAGATGCTATGGCGGCGGCCCTGGCCGGCTTGCAAGAGACGTAGTACCCGCCGGTTTCTCCCGCCAGCTCGGGTGCGGTAGCCACGTGGACGCTGGTAGCAGCACCCTGAGCTGGGGTACGTAGGAATGGACGACTGATTGGTTTCAATACATAAAGCCATTTCGTACCTCGCGTCACGTCTGTCTGAACGGATCCAGGGTGCACCACATTCGATGTGATCTCGGACTCGCGACGTGCAAACTCAGCGGAAATAATGACTTGAGCGAGCTTGCTACGTGCATACGCTTCCAGCCCGCGATAATCGATGTCTCGATCGAGCGCATCAAAATCAAATACTGCCTGAGGGCCTCCGTTAGGCAATAATGCGGAGAGATTGAGCACATTGAATAAGCGCGACATGGCAGACTTCGCCGTTCCAGCCTGACGATGCAGACGCGAACTCACATGGACAATACGACGATCGCCATCAGTCTGCCGCATCCGTGGCAAAAGTCGCTGCGTTAGTAGGAACGGTGCGAGATGATTGACCGCGAAGGTATCTTCGTATCCATCCGCGCTCCGCCGGAACTCCGCGTTCCACACACCAGCATTGTTCACCAGAACGTTTAACGGTTCATCTCGCGATAAAAGCGTCTCCGCTAGGGTCCGAACCTCGGCAAGCGACGAAAAATCTGCGCGATAACCGTACACATCCGACGTTATCGCGCGGATTTTCTCCACTGCGGCATCCAGCTTCGCTGGCGTTCTTCCCACAATTCTCAGGCCATAGCCCAGTTTTGCGAGTTCCAAGGCTGTCGCCAAACCGATTCCACCGCTGGCACCTGTAACTAATGCGATTTGCTTCATGGTCGCGGAGTGTCACCAAATTGTGGCCTCGGTGGCAACTCTCGTGAGCTAGAGATTTCCACTTCTTGGATAATACCTCGATATCCTCACTCCTGCTTCGAGTGGAATCCGCATCGTGAATACGCCCAAAGCATCCCAATCACAGTACGAGGACTCAGGTAGGAGAGCCGAAGCTGTGCCCAATATTACCGAAATTATCGAGACACCCTGGACTGTCGAAGATGCATTTGATTTTGTCGCGGACTTCAAGCGTATCGAAGAGTGGGACCCGAGTGTCCGCGCCTGCCGCGCGACCTCGCAGCCTGAAAGCATCGTTGGGTCAACCTACGATGTAGACATTAGTTTTGCTGGCCGCGTGATGACAATGCGTTACGAAATCATCGAACTACAACGACCCACTCGCTTGATACTTCACGGCCTCACGTCAACCAGCAGAGCGATCGACCATGTCACGTTCAACCCTACCGCCGAGGGTGCCACGATTGAATGGCGGCTACGAATTACGGGCCGCGGTCCCATGAAGTTCCTAGACACCGTAGTCTCGCCCGTGCTGAAGCGTCCATTACAGCGTCTCGGGAGGCAGGCTATGGACGGATTAGCTCGTGCAGTTCAGGGCCATCGCTTGAGCGCCTAACGTCAAGGCAAAGCGTGTTTTCAAGTCGCAGCAGGGCGAAGCTGTGATCTAGCGCGGCGAACCACTAACGAGCAGATTAGACTGCAACGACAGGGCATCGGCGTGTGCCCCCGCACGCAGAACATAGTCCCCAGGTTCCTCTTGCCAGCCCTCATCTGTCCAATATCGCGCGATAGCCCGAACGGAAACGTCGATTTCCGCGGTTTTTGTTTCGCCAGGTGGCACATCAAGCCGATCGAATGCTCTAAGGTCCTTCACCGCGCGTTCGACGTCGACACCTCCTGAGGAGTAGACCTGTACGAGCGCATTCACAAGACGGTCTCCGGTATTCGTTACATCAACGGCCACTCGTATCGTCTCATCGGTAGTCGCAGTATCACTCGATAACCGCATAGCTGTGTATTCGAGCGTTGAATACGTCAGCCCGTAGCCGAGAGGGAAACGGGCGGTTGTACCCTCGCGATCGAGATGGCGGTACCCGTGCCAGTAGTCGTATGTAACTTCCAGCGAGACATTATCGAACGGAGGTAGGTCGGACTCGGCCACTGGAACGGCTATCGGCATACGGCCATAGGGTGCTTCCACCCCTAGAAGTACATCAGCTATCGCATGTCCACCTTCTGCACCTGGATACCAAGCCATCACGACGGCGTCAGCGGATTCAAACCACGATTCCACCGTGATCGCGGTGCCACCAAACATGACCACTACAACCGGAACATCCTGAGCCGCCAATGCCTCCAATAAAACCCGCTGGTCCTCGGGAAGTTGCATATCCGGGCGATCGCCGGCAGCGATCATGCCTTCGCCCTCATCTGCGGCAGACAGCCCAACGACCGCGACAATAACAGATGCAGCCGCCAAAGCCGCCTGACTCTCCTCGGTCTCGGTATCCTCCAACAATAGCACCTGGCTTTCGCCCAACACCTCTACGAGTCCTTCGTAAGGAGTCACGGGATTGGTCGGGGTGGCTTCGCTCGACCCGTTGTCACCAAGGTTAGGTACGTTCGCGAATGGGCCAACCAACACGACGTCTGCGGTATCGGACGCTAAAGGCAGCAGCCCATTCGCATTTTTGAGCAATACCATCGCACGCGTTGCCGCCTCACGAGACAGCTGGAGGTGGGCGGCCGTTTCCACGCGTGTGGGATCCTTCACTTTCGGGGAAGAATCTAGGCTGTAGCACAGCTGAGCTCGTAGAATACGACGGACAGCCGCATCGACCCTTGACTCATCTACGTCGCCTTTTTCCACTGCACTTTCGAGCGCAGGACCATAGATTTTCGGTACCGGCATTTCGATATCTAATCCGGCATTTGCCGCCTTGACGGTATTGTAGGTGCCGAAAATCCAATCCGACTCAACAAACCCGAGAAAGCCCCACTCATCTTTCAAAATGGAAAGTAGCTGACTGTTTTCGCTGCAAAAATCACCGTTGACCGCATTGTAAGACGTCATAAGTGACGCCAAGTGCGCATCACGAACCATTGCTTCAAAATGCGGTAGATAAAGCTCTCGCAGCGTACGCTCATCAATGGCGACATCCACATCGAAACGTGTGTCTTCGATACTATTGGCCGCATAGTGCTTCGCGCTCGCCATCACTCCTTCAGCCTGCACACCTTGTACAAATGCTACTCCGAATGCCGTGAGCTGTACCGGGTCTTCACCATACGTCTCCTGTGCACGACCCCACCGTGGATGGCGCAGGATATTGGTGGTAGGCGCAAGCAGTACATCTCCCCCCCGTGCTGCGGTCTCGATGGCTATCGCCTGCCCAATAGAGCGTTCTAGCTCAGGGTCCCACGTTGCTGCTCGCGCCATAGCAACCGGAAATACGGTCGCATTGCCCGTATCATGCGACACGCCACGAGGACCATCGACCATTCGAATCCCAGGTAACTCTAGCCGTTCAACTCCCGCCGACGCATAGACGCCATCCTCAGGAAAGGCACCGGTCCCCACCATAAGCTGGGTTTTCTCTTCCAGCGTCAGTTCTTCCATGAGTACATCGATGCGTGCTTCTACCTCGACGGAGTCCACCGGACAGAACGCTTCCAGTCGCGCTCGCCGGTCCGCTTCGGGATCAAACACATCAGAGCTAGTATCTTCGATAGCTGCCGAATCATTCTCGACAGCGCTGATGTCCGCAACATCAGAGAGAGCAGTGCGCGCATCACTTTCTGGTACGATAATCGAGGTGTCATCATTACAGCCGACAAGCACGACGACGCCGATGTTTAGCCATAGCAGGAGGGTAAATGCTAGCGTCGCGAAGCCAACACAGCGGGTAGCCCTCACGCCAGTAAAAGGTCCGTATTGAGTGAGCAGCGGTAATGTCGGTAGAAGTCTCATGCGTTTGCTTTATCGCGGTGAACACAAACCATCAACCTGCGAAAACCACAACTTCTAGACCTGCCTGACATTTGCGAGACGCACGTCCTCAATACGGAATGCACCGAGCTATGTAGCGAGCCGAACCATCGCTTTTGCATCCGATATTCTGACAAGACCGTCCGACGCCTCTTTTGTCAAAAATGGGGCACATAGGCACATGAGAAGGCACCGATGCTCCTATGTGAAGCACCAAAAATAGACACTAGTCGCCTGGATTACTATTTCCAGAATCGCACCCCGTATGCGGTCTCCGTATGCTGAGTAGCACCAATTTGAGGTGATCCATTGATCACAACATTGCATCGATTTTTCGAATGATGTAGGGAACCCGCGCCCAGTCAGAGGCGTAGAACAAACGGTTAAGCCACTGGAGTAACCCAGTGGAACATCTGACGAGCGCATTATTTGAACGTGTTGACATCGCCTGTTGTGCCAGGCAATCGAGGTCCTTGTGGCAGCTCCTGCTTCTACCGTACCTGTCGTTTCGGTTCATCACTACACTGATCGACTATTCAAGTTTCGAGTGAAACGACCGAAAAACTTCCGCTTTGAGTCCGGCCAATTCGCCATGATCGGCCTCAACATCGAAGACGAACCCATCATGAGGGCATACTCTATGGCCAGCCCAAGCTGGGACGATGAGTTGGAGTTCTACTCCATCATCGTTCCGGACGGGCCACTGACCAGCCAGCTACGCTACATCAAGCCCGAAGACCCTCTGCTCATCAGCGGCCGTGGCGTCGGCAGTCTCACCATGAAAGCCCTGAAGCCTGGCAAACGCCTCTTCATGCTCGCAACCGGCACCGGTATTGCACCGTTCGCAAGCATCATGCGTGACCCAGAGACATACGAGCGTTTTGATGAAGTGTACTTGACGCACACCTGCCGCGAAGCTGCGGAGCTCAGCTACGGTAAGGAGCTGGTAGCTGCACTCCGAGAAGATCCGTTATGCGGAGAATTCGCCAATAAGCTCACGTATTACTCCAGCGTGACCCGAGAAGAATACGAACATATGGGTCGGATAACTGACCTACTCGAAAGCGGTCAGGTCTTTAGCGACTTAGGCATCGCACCGTTCGATGCAGAGGGAGA
The DNA here is from genome assembly GCA_002863065.1 of Pseudomonadota bacterium. Taxonomy (GTDB): domain Bacteria; phylum Myxococcota_A; class UBA9042. Next base: position 5,381 of record PKDL01000039.1, on the reverse strand, counting down.
CCGCGTCATGATTTGTGGTTCCATGGAGCTCAATCGCGATCTGCAAAAAATCTTGGAAGCCCAAGGCTTTGTTGAAGGTTCCCGACGTCAAAAAGGCAGCTATGTACTTGAGCGAGCATTTGTTGGCTAACGATAGGTCGCTCCACGTATTGACGCACACTCTCTATGGCTATATTCGTAGGCCGTCACGAACTGAAGGATCATATCTTTCAAGGTCGGATTGGAGCACTGGGACTAGGTGAATATCGCGCCTAATCACGCATCGGGATACACCCGACGCGTGATGCACGTGGTGGACTCACTTCCTGTTGCTTTTTCTCTCTTTGTATCGTGCACAACCCTTTCGTCCAGATAAGCGGTTGTGTAGAGGAGAGGAAGCGCATCGCCTGCAGTGGGCGAAGGGTTCCTGTTCGTCAAACGTTCGTTACAGTCACTTGTTGAAGGAGAGGTCACATCCTCGTGTTACGTAAACTAACCACATCAATCGTCGTTTTGCTTGCACCTGCGGTCGCAAGCGCTCACACCGGTCACGGCATGCCCGGAGACTGGGCTCACCATTTACCTGAGGTTGCAGCTGGAGTCATTGCTTCCGCTGCGATTATGGCACTTGCCATGCGCCTTCGCTCAAACAGTAAGTCCTAAGGGGGAGTCTTCTATGATCAAACGCGCACTAAACCGACTGGGAGAGAATCTCCCTACCGTCGAAGCCCACTGCGATGGCCCATGCGGCATTTACGATCCCGCGTCTGCCCGCATCACAGCCGAGGCTGTGCAATCGATGACTAAAAAAATCCTGGGGCTGCATTTACCTGACCCCACGGATGCTGGCGCAGTCGCTCGCTACCACAACACTTTGAGCCGATATATCGCCGTCAAAGAGGAGCAAGCGCAAGAGACCAAAGACCACCTGCTCGTACTTTGGACAGACTACTTCAAGCCAAAGCATCTAGCCGAGTACCCTGACTTGCACGACACGTTCTGGCAAGCCGCTAAACTTTGCTCCGCTTGCAAGGTAGAGGTCAGCGTGCAACACGCCGGCGAGCTCATGGAAGCTGTCGAGAAAATCCACAACATATTCTGGGCAACCAAGGGTCGCGAAGTGCCCTGGGTACTAGCAGCCGGCTGATCGTCCTCCGACTCTTCAGAGAAGCCTATGCCGGCGTTGCAGGACGACGCCGGCTATTTCGCGTGTCTGGCGAGAGCATGACGCCGACCTTGAACCCAGGCGACTGGGTTTGGGTCGACGTGCACACCCGCCGAGCGCCCGCCGTAAATGACTTGGTCATGGTCCGCGATCCGTCGGACACATCGCGCCTCCTCGTCAAGCGCGTTCGCTCTCGAGGAAGCTCAACCTTCGCTGTCGGTAGCGACAATCCGCTATCGGGTAGAGACAGCCGCCATTTTGGTTCGCTTCCCATGCCCCAATTGTACGGATATGTGGTCGGACACATCGACCTGTTGTCTCTACAACGGTCCCGTTGGATCGAGCGGTAGGTGTACGTTGTCTAGCGGCAGCGTACGGACATTTACGCGACTCTCATAGCATGGCTTGACGGCCCGCCCATCATGCCACATAGCTATGCCTATGGTCGAACCACACCGCTGCTCAATTACTGGCTGCCTGGTTGTACTGCTACTCACGTGGGGAGCCGCTGCGGAACACCACGCTACCTACCGACTTCCTCTAGCGGACGGACATGTCCATCTATCCCAACTGCTTGAAGTCGCCCTGGATGAGGCCGGCCTCAGCATTCCGTTAGATCACAATCATACGGACCCAAGCTTCCCCGTATCGGATAACAAAAGTCAGGTAGTGCTGGCGCTAACCAATGCTGTGACCACTCCACTCGGTGTTACACTGAAGGCAACAGCTACCCACTTCATCATTACAGTGGATAGGACATTGTTGCGTCAGCGTATCAACCAGCTAGAAGCCTGGTTACGAATTCAATTGGACCACCCAGCCGTCTATGCTCTCCGCCGAATCGACATGGACTCGGCCGGGCCCCCAGTGGTTCTAGTACACGGAATAGATAGCGGTATTGACCGCTTACGAGGCGCCGCGGAAGCGCTATCCAATCGCGGCTATGACACCTACTTATTCGACTATCCTGACGATACCGACATAACAACCTCAGCTCGCCAACTCGGCGGATTACTGGGCGGGCTACGCCAAAAGACACAGCAGCGCATTACAGTCGTTACGACATCCATGGGGGGAGTGGTCACCAGAGCGTGGCTTGAACTGCAGATATCCGGAGCTCCAACTCTGGCTGAGCGCACCGAAATAGACCGATTCATCGCCTGCGTCCCACCATTCAAGGGCGCCCCGATGGCGAAGTACCACCTGATAAGCGAAGTAACCCAGGTCCTCAGTGAAGCACTGGTTGGAGCCTTCTCCTCACTCTTTTTATGGGATGGTTTTGGTCAGGCCGCTCATGACCTCAAACCCGATAGTGATTTGATGACACGATTCGAAAAGACACGCCGACATCCGAACGTGAAGTATTCGATTATCGCAGGCCGTAGAGGCATCGTTCCGGACATCGTATTCGAAGCAGCAAAAGAATGGGTGCAGCAACGACTCGATACCGCTGGAACAACAGAAAAAGTCGCGTGGGGACTCCTGGGCGATGCGCTCGCGGTAGCCAGGGCGGCTGGAGAGGGCCGGGGGGATGGCGTCGTTCCCCTTTCCAGCACCACCCTACCCAACGTCGACGACTATACCGTCACGGAGATGAACCACCTGGAATGCCTCTCCAAACGCGAGACAAAGACACGTCAAATTCCGGGACTGGATTTGGTGGTATCCCGCTTACCTGCCCCCAACCGCAGCAAATAAAAAGACGGATGCCCTCCGTAAATTGGTCTCAGCGAATGGCTTGAGGTCTGATATGTTTGGCCGCATTAGTCCGTTAGGCATCAGATTGTCCTCGGCCGAGTCGAATCGCTACGAGGCCGCCAACCGTACCTGAGGTCGCTTTGCCACCAACCCATACGACAGCTGAGTACACCGTTGTTATTATTGGTAGCGGATTTGGTGGCCTATGTGCCGCTCTCATGCTCCGTCGTATGGGAATCGGCGCCTTCCGGATCATAGAACGCCGAAGCTTTATGGGCGGAACCTGGTGCCAAAACACCTATCCTGGCGCCGCGGTCGATGTGCAATCTCCACTCTATTCAATCGCGAGTGAACCCTACGACTGGAGCCGCATGTTTGCGGAACAAGAGGAGCTTAGAGAGTACACCCTCCACGTCATCGCAAAGCACCGATTGGAGACGATGACAGACCTAGACACCGAGGTCGAAGGCGTGGAATGGAATGCAGCGACTGCACGGTGGACCATTCACACGAATACCGAACGCACCTACTCAGCTCAATTCGTAATCAACGCATCGGGACCACTAAGTACGCCGGTGATTCCATCCTTCCCCGGTATTGAGACATTCAATGGCCGGGCCTTCCATACCAATGCCTGGGAGCACGACGTGGACTACCGACGTCGCCGCGTAGCCGTCATCGGCAGTGGAGCGAGCGCCGCCCAGGTGATCCCGGCAATTGCGCCGGACGTTTCGGAACTCCATGTATTTCAGCGCACACCACACTGGGTCCTTCCACGACCAGACCATGAATTTTCACGCACTCAGCGCGCAATACTTCGAAATCGGCTGGCGTACCGGACGTTACGTAACGCCATTTACTGGGCGCTCGAGACTCGCGTAATCGGATTCAAATATTCCCATCGAGCCCTGGAAGGGGTGGCTCAGCGCGCCGCATTGAAACATCTGGCCGCACAGGTGCCAGACGATACCCTTCGCAGTCAGCTCACGCCCAGCTACACCATTGGGTGCAAACGTATTCTCGTCTCAAATACGCTCTACCCTGCCCTATCCCAACCGCACGTGACCCTCCATGATCGTACCGATTCCATTGACCGTATCGATGCAGACGGTATTCATACGCTGCGAGGCCAACACGTACCACTTGACGTGATCGTCTGGGCCACTGGCTATGATGCAACCGATGGGGTCGTATCGTATCCAGTCACTGGCCGAAATGGCGTATCTTTAGCCGCATTCTGGGATCCGTATCCACGGGCATACCTCGGTACCGCCGTCCCGGAGTTTCCCAACTTTTTCATTGTGACGGGCCCGAACACGGGTATCGGCCACACCTCTGCCATCTTCGTGATTGAAGCCCAGATGGAATATATTGCTCGGTGCATAAAGGAAGTAACCGACTCTGGTCGGCGCATGATTGAAGTGCGTTCTGATGCGGAGGCAGCCTACACAACGAAAATCCATACCGATATGGAACAAACCGTGTGGAAAAGCGGCGGGTGCACCAGCTGGTATCAGTCGAAGAGCGGACATGTCATTGCCATGTACCCGGGTTTTAGCTTCTCCTACCGCCGTCAGGCACGGAGATTCCAGCGTGCAGACCACGTTTTCAGCTAACGAAGCGTCCACTCTGCGCGCTCTATGACTACCTAAAACGCAAACAGTGGGCCACGGGGTACGATCCCGCTTGGATTAATAGACTTATGGCTGCCGTAATAGTGCAACCTCGTTGATTCGACATCGAAGGTCTCAGCAACACCAGGCAGCGCATAAATACGGGCGGTATGACTCGACAGGTTGGGCATGTCTCGCACCATATTACGGTTGCATTTGAAGTGACCGTGATACACCGAGTCGAATCGGATAAGCGTGACAAAGAGCCGAATATCTGCCTCCGTCATCTGGTCCGCAACTAACCATTCTCGACCTTCGAGACGCGCCTCAAGCCAATCGAGGGTGCTGAAGAGTGCATCGCATGATTCTTCATAAACGGACTGGCTTCGCGCAAACCCCGTCTTGTATACACCGTTGTTCACATCTCGATACACGCGGTCATTAACCTCATCGATCGCAGTACGGTGAGCCTCCGGATACAGGTCCAAGGCATTTGCACCAAGCGACTGAAACTCGTAGTTGAGCATCCGAATAATTTCGGAAGATTCATTGCTCACGATGGACTGGGTTTCTTTGTCCCAAAGCACTGGCACCGTCACCCGCGTCGTCACCCTTGGCTCGGCGAGCTGATAGACCTCGTATAAGCAACGTGACTGGTGCAAGGGATCATTCGTGGCGGATGATTCACGCCCGAAGGTCCACCCCTCATTCAACATGAGGGCATCGACGGAGCTACTCGAAATCACAGAGTCCAGTCCCTTGAGGGTACGCACTATCAGTGTTCTATGCGCCCAAGGGCAAGCCGCAGCCACATAGAGATGATACCGCCCGGCCGCGGCAGGAAAGCCCCCTTGTCCGGTCGGCCCTGCGGAGCCATCGGCTTGAATCCAGTTCCGAAAACAACTCTCTTTGCGTCGAAATCGTCC
>PKDL01000373.1 GCA_002863065.1 Pseudomonadota bacterium | reverse complement strand
GACCTGACCCTATGGTTCCGAAGCGCTCTGCGTCGGAGTATGGTGTGCCATAGCTCTCGTATCGGCCGCACGCTCAGTACACGTCCGGCTAACGTGATAGGCCATGCTATTCCACCTGCGACAGCGGCACCGAAACCTTGTGTAAAGCCTGCTACTGAGACGACGACCAACCATGTGAGCGGGTAGAACAAGATACATCCGAGTAGTTTTGATGACGGCATGATGTCGGGCTTTGGAGAGTGCCTGCGCGCCAGGAAGGTGATTAGACGCTCCAATGGCCAGGACGAGATATAACCAAGAAGTGATACCGGACCAAACACAAGGGTTGGGACGAGGGTTTTGATAGACACACGGGAGGTCATCCGAAAACCTAAGAGAGCGATACGGTCGCAGCTGGCGATGAGGTCATTGCGTTCCTGGCTACTCATGGATTCCATTCGTTCGATGAGCCGTCGTAGCCCATCTGCGCGTTGGTCAAGTGGGGAATCTAGCGAAACGTGGACTGCGCGCTCGATCCGACGGAATTCCTTTCTGTTGGGGTATTCAATGGTGATTTTCCGCAGGCTCTCTTTTATTCGTTGTGTCAGAGAGGCAACGTCATCTGAATCAGTCGGACTGAAGGGGGCTCCAAAGCTCAACATAACGGAACTACGGAACTCACCTTTGTCCGTATACAGAAGGCTGACGGGTAGTATCGACTCCACGTTGCCTGATAGGGCCATTCGTGCCGCGCCTGTCTTGAGTTTCATAATCCCAGGCTCATCGTGAGATATGCCCTCTGGATAGATGCTGATGGCCCCTCCCTGACGTAGGTGTCGGTTTACCGCCTCAAACATCGCGGTATTGTTGCCGGATACTGCGTCTTGCTTACGGAACACAGGCTGTGCATTGAGAGCTCGCAACATGTGTCCGGCTATTGGAGTGGTGAAGAGCGGTTGTTTAGCGAGTATTGATGCCAGTCTGGGCATAACATCCAGAAGTATACCCCCGTCAATCATGCCGTTTGGATGATGTGACACCACGATAAGGCTACCGCTAGTAGGCATTTTATCGAGACCGCGCACGACAAGCTCGGGGAACATGACCCGTCGAAGCCACGAGATAAAATGGTGAACGACATTTCGGCCAGTTACATCAAGTTCAGACATTGTGGGCTCCTACGGGGCTCGGACGAGTAGCTAGGCCCCAAAGTAGTCCAGAGATCAAAATCGCAACGGGGACCACGTACAGGGCGTTGCTCAATCCTGACTGGTCTGACAACCATCCAATGAGCGGTGGACTTGGTACGTCTCCAATGAGGTGCATAACAAGAATAGCAAGGGCGCTGGCGCGCGCGCGTTGATTGGTCGGTACCAGCTCGACCAAGGCAATATTAACGGGGCCCGTCGACGCAAATAAACAAAGCTGCGCAGCGATGAGACAAAGTTGACCAAGTATGCGGCTTTCGGCTGTGAGCACTCCGACGACAAACGGCAATGAGAGTAGGGTCGCTACGCTACATACCCACATGGACCCATGTGATATCCGTCGCCGTAGCTTGTCTGCGATCCAGCCGCCGAGCAGCGTGCCGATAAGGCCGGTGACTAACACGATCCCCCCAAACTCAACGGTGGCCTCCGCTCGATCTAAGCCATGAATGCGCTCGAGATACGTGGGCATCCAAAACGCAAGACCTCCCACCGCAAATGTATAGGCTCCATACCCCAATGACGCATATCGGAATTGCTTTCGCGTTCGTAAGATTTCCCAATAGACTACAAAGCTGGACCGAGTGTCCGCAGCGAGATCGGGGGTTTCGTCTAACTGGCCGCGTTCCGGGTCGGGCAGGCGGCTTACAAACCAAGCGAGTAAAATGCCTGGGATACCCGCAATAAAAAATGTGGCGCGCCAGCCATACGCCGCGTCTACGAGCCCGCCAAGCACGTAGCCTAATGCGGCACCGACTGGGATGGCCATAAAGAACACGGCATACGCTACCCCCCGCTTCGCAGGCGGAAACCAGTCCGCGATGATAGGGGAAGAGACCGTACCGTAAGCCGCCTCACCTACCCCAACAAATGCCCGGGCAACGAACAGTCCCAGAAATGATCCAGCAAGCCCTCCTGCCGCTGTGGCTGCACTCCAAATTAGAACACCTACTGCAAGAATCCGCGTCCGATGTCCCGTATCTCCTATACGGCCGAACAGCGGTGATGCAATGGTATATACGATGACAAAGCTGGTCATGAGCAATCCAGCTTGCTCGTCGTTGATGGCTAGCTGTGGGTCCTCTTGAAGCGTACCAACGAGAGCTGCCACGACGTAGCGGTCAACGTAGTTCAGAAGGTTGACTAGCGTGAGTAATGCCAATCCACGGTAGGCCTCTGTAAACAAAAGATTACACTCCATATGGCAAGCTATCGCCGCTCAGCAGACGCTGATGCCCCACTCTCTCGGTAAAACTACGCGGGGAGACCTCGTGGGACGGAACGGTAATATGCTTGTTGCGCATCAGAGACAAGTAGAACCGAGTGCCGACTTGTGAACAGGAACTGACGTTTCGTTTGACGTACGCGGGAAGTCATTGTACTCCCGCCTCGACGTTTGTTCGGAGTGAAATTATGACGCCGCGATATGCCGCTGATATTAGAGCCATCGTCTGGATGTTCCTAGCGACGTCCTTGGTCGCTGTTCAGGTGATTTTCCCGGGCCTTGCACCCTATCTCTGTGCTGTGAGCGCCTACTTTGCTCTCGCAGCCGGTATTCTGGCCCATAATCACAACCATTGTCCGACGTTTCGGCACAAAGGATTGAACGAAGCTTGGGCCATTTGGCTGAGTATCTTTTACGGTTACCCGACGTTTGCTTGGATACCAACACACAATTTGAATCACCATAAATTCACCAACGCCGAGGGAGATGCCACTATCACCTGGCGCCATACGAATCGGCATACTGCTTGGGTCGCAGCCACATACTTTTTCGTCTCGTCGTACTATCAAGGTGGGCCGATTCAGCAATTCATCCGCAAAGCGAAAGCGCGCAACGGCAAGATGTACAAGAGGATAGTGCGGCAGTACGTCAGCTGGGCCGGCATCCACTTAGCCGTGGTAGCCACCTGCATCTACCTTCACGGATTTGGGACTGGGTTACTGACCTGGACGCTGTGCATGGGCATACCCAGCTTCTTTTCCCTCTGGACCATCATGTTGTTCAACTATGAGCAGCACGTACACGCCGACCCGTTTTCAGAGTACGACCACAGCAGGAATTTTGTGAGTCCAATCATGAATTACCTGCTGTTCAATAACGGGTATCACACGGTTCACCATGACTATCCAGGCACCCATTGGTCCAAGCTACCGGCGTTGCATGCGAAGATCGCGGACAAGATACATCCCGATTTAAAGGAGCCCAGTCTCCTTTGGTACTGGTTCCGCCAGTACGCCCTTGTACCCGTAGGTATTGCGACTGGCACGAAACAAATTGGTCCTGAGCCTGGCGGCATTACTCCCCCCATGCGCACTGCAGATGTTGATGTCGCAGTGTCCGGGACCAATAGCGAGCGCGTCCGTACGGCAAACGCCTAGCGCGATACTCTCACATCCCATTTTGGGACCTATCCAGATACCTGACGCCTGCCCATCCCTCCGTACTTACTCACCTTTCCGCACCGGCATGCTTTTCGCAGCATTGGCTGAGGGAGGTATTGATGACAGTTCGAGTTTGTTCGTCAGGGATTTTTGGAATTGAAGAACATGCGGTGGAAGTGGAGGTAGACGTTGCGTCCAATGGCGTCCCCGTCTACGAGACGGTCGGCCTGCCTGATACTGCGGTTCGAGAGAGCCGTCAACGAGTACGGGCCGCGATAGTCAATACGGGCTTTAGAATGCCGAGGCGCAGGACCATTGTGAACTTGAGTCCTGCGAGCCTAAGAAAGGTAGGAACCAGTTACGATCTCCCAATTGCGCTAGGTATTTTAGGCGCTAGTGGCCAAATAACCGCTCCGAAACTCCAACAGACATTCGTGGTAGGTGAGCTGGGCTTGAGTGGACGGTTGAGGCCCGTCCGTGGTGCCTTAGCGATGCTCATTGGTGCCCGCGCTCGCGGCGTACAGCATGCCATTGTGCCGGCCAATAATGCCGCGGAAGCAGATGGGTTGGATGGCATCAATATTCATGCGGCACAGACATTGGCCGATGCAGTACAGATAGTCACCGGAGGCGAGATACCAATCGTCTGCCCTCCATCCCGTAGACAGCAGCCATGTTCTAGCCCTGAAGTGGACATGCGTGACATTTACGGACAGCCTTTGGCTAGGCGCGCGCTCGAGATCGCTGCCGCAGGCGGCCATAACCTGATGCTGTACGGTCCACCTGGCGTAGGGAAATCCCTGTTGGCTCGCGCCCTTCGAGACATTCTGCCACCCCTATCCCGCAGTGAACGTCTAGAGGTGTCCTGTATTCACAGCATATCCGGTTTACTGCGTGGAACCGGTTTAGTGCAACGACGGCCATTCCGGTCCCCTCATCATTCGGCGAGCGTGGCTGCTATTATTGGGGGGGGCCAAGGGATACCTTCTCCAGGTGAAGTGAGCCTTGCACACCGGGGCGTACTATTTATCGATGAGTTCCCCGAGTTTCCGCGACCTATTCGAGAGGCCTTGCGCCAGCCATTGGAGACAGGGGCAGTAATCGTGGCGCGTGCTCGTCGCTCAGTTCGGTTTCCGGCACGCTTTCAGCTGGTAGCTACCATGAACCCGTGTCCATGCGGTTATTATGGTGATAGCTCACGTCCCTCACGATGCACGTGCACTGATGCAAACATTCAACGGTATCGGGCAAGGGTTTCTGGCCCGATGGCGGACCGGTTTGATTTGCGGGTGCCGTGTCACGCAGTTGCTCCCGACGATCTGCTAAATCATGCGTGCGGCGAGCCTTCCGCGATGGTGCGCGCGCGCGTTGCAGCGGCACGTAAGCTACAAAGACAACGATATGACAACGAGTCATGTCATTCCAATTCCGAGCTGAGTGGAGAACAGCTGCGTGCCGCATGCAGTCTTCCAGAATCATCGCAAAGGGTAGCGAGCCGTATGCTGTCCCGTGGATTATCTGCTCGAGGCTTTCATCGCATCCTGCGAGTGGCCCGCACAATTGCCGATCTCGCCAACTGCGACAGCGTGAAAACACATCATTTAGCCGAAGCCTTCTCATTTCGGACGGACATGTGAACCGTCATTTTATCTGCCTTGCCCTTGAATCCACCTCCTGCCCCGCGATAAGAGACCTACGCTGGAGGCCCCGTCTAGAATGACTAAGCGCTCAAGAGTAGAAATATATAGTGATGGCGCATGCTCTCCCAATCCTGGTCTTGGAGGATGGGGGGCCGTGCTGCTCGCACCGGATTATGGCAATTACCGACGTGAGGTGTCGGGTTCGGAGGCAGAAACCACAAACAACCGGATGGAGTTAATGGGCGCTATTGGTGGACTGCGCGAGTTAAAACGTCCTTGCGCGGTTCGAATAACCACCGACTCGCAATATTTGTGTAAAGCATTTACTGCGGGATGGATTCAGAGCTGGCAACGTAATGGCTGGCGTACAGCAGCAAAGAAACCAGTGAAAAACGCCGACTTATGGAAGGATCTTATTCAATTAGTCGAGCAACACGATGTCGAGTGGGCGTGGGTGAAAGGCCATTCTAACCATCCAGAAAATGACGCAGCAGATATGCTGGCGGTGGCTGCTCGCGAAAGGTTGCGAGACAAGAGACAACACCGAGAGAAAAACCTCAACACGGACCCTACAACGGTTAAATAAGAAAGGCGGCGCAGCTAACGCTGGCCGCCTATCAGTGCTCGGGGGCAGACTTGAACTGCCGACACCTCGATTTTCAGTCGAGTGCTACTACCAACTGAGCTACCCGAGCAGCGGCCGCCGATACTCCGTCAGACTCGCCAATCTGTCAACCATGTCGATACAGAAAAGTACTCGCTTCAGTTGAGCGGGAGCAAGGCGCGGCCTCTATTGTGCAAACGGCTCGGTGTTCGTTAGGAATGAAAACGAACGGTTCGCCTAGTCGCCGTAACTAAACGAACCGTTCAGAGGAACTAACTGCGCCGCACCAACCGTGAATCCCTGAGGAGAGTAGAAGGGTTGGAGATTGGCTCTGGAAGGCAACAGTGCACCGCACTGCCCCCCCACGGAAGGCACAGCTTAGTCGTCCCTCAACCGTCATCTGCGCCGCGGAGTGTTGTGGCAGAGAACCCCGCGAATGACGGTCGTTAGTAAAGGCTTGCAGATACCTTGCCAATCCACATACTGATATAGATAAGAACGATATATCGCTGACTTACGTTAGTTTTGTTTTGTCCTGAACTACAGAACAAGTCCGAAAGCACGACTTTCCTGTCTATCACTGCTGATTAGCCTCATTTTTACTGATTATGAGACGTACGCGGAAGGTGTTCATGACCTTTGTGCGAGGCTTTCCCTCCTAATAACATGCACTTACCCCGGGGTGACATCCTTGTCATGGTTCAGCAACCCTTCAAAAGCGACCCTAGCCGCAGCTTGTTCCGCAGATTTTTTGGAGCGGCCTTCGCCTGACCCAAGATTTATCCCATCTAAACGCACCATAGCGGTATAGATTCGCGAATGGCTAGGTCCATCAATGGCTGTGATCTCATAGGTGGGCGCGCGCTTTTCTCTAGATTGTGTGAGCTCTTGTAGTTTGGTTTTGAAGTCTGCGGATTGTTCACTGTCATGCACTCGGAGAATCCGGTCTTCATACCAACCATTCACCATTCTAGACACAGCTTCAAATCCTTGGTCGATGTAGACAGACGCCACCAGTGCTTCTACTGCATCCGATAACACTGACGGCTTCTCTCGGCCGCCCGTCAGCTCCTCACCCTTACCCAGGCGCAGAAATCGTCCAAGCTCAAGCGCGTCCGCGATGGGGAGTAATCCTTGCTCCTGTACCAGTACTGCCTTGTATCGGGTGAGGACTCCTTCATGGCAATTGGGATATTTTGCCCAGAGCATGTGCGATACGATTGCACCGAGAATCGCATCCCCAAGGAACTCTAGGCGCTCGTTATCAACGCTCTCCGGGTGTTCGTTGCTATAGCTGGAGTGTGTAACGGCCCGTTGCAATAGGTCTGGGTTTTTAAATCTAACATCCAGATTGGCCATTAGTTCGGATAGTGCGGAGTCTATTGACATTATAGTGCAGTTCCAACTGCAGACGACCCTGCTAAGTCGGTCATTTCTACTGGAACCAACTGGTTTTTCCACGAGTCGGGCCCGCTGAAAGTCACGGGGACATAACTCTCGGTATATCCTCTCAGTTGTCCGGCTTGGCGCCGCTCTTCCACTAATACCATGCCCGTTCTGCCGATGTGTTTTTGAACATGTGCCAGGCGGCGTTCATTTGAAAGGCACGCCAGCTTTTGAACACGTGCTCTTTTGACTTGTGGATCCACTTGATTCGGCATCGTTGCGGCAGGGGTGTTTTTTCGAATGCTGTACGGAAAAACGTGCAGATAGGTGAACGGTATCGATTGGAGAAATGCTTCCGTTTGTTGAAATGCAGCGTCGTCCTCACCGGGAAAGCCAACCATTACATCGATGCCCCATGCGCCAAAGGGGAGTAGCTCAAAAAATCTGTTCACCCGTTTTCGGTATGAAGGGGTGCGATACACGCGCCGCATGCGCCCCAGAGTTCCATCGTCTCCGGACTGAAGCGGCACATGCAGATGGGGGCAGATTCTTGTGTCACCGGCAACAAGTGCCAACACATCACTGTCCACTTCATTCGGCTCAAGAGATGAAATTCGAAAACGAGCGACGGTGGTGTCCGAAAGTAGCTCCCGCACCATGCTTCCGAAACGGCGTTTTGGTGTCAGATCCTTGCCCCAATGCCCTAGGTGAATACCAGTAAGCACAATTTCTTTCGCGCCTAGCTCTTCGTATTGCCGGCACGCATCAATGACTTCCGTTAGCGGTATGGAACGACTTTTGCCGCGCGCTTGAGGAATGATGCAAAAGCTGCACACGTAGTCACAGCCATCTTGGACCTTCAAAAATGGCCGGGTGCGGCCCTTTTGTAGCGTTCGGATGCTGCTCGCATCGCGAAGCGTCGGATTCCACTCACGGTTCCCGGTACGGGTAACATCTGGCATGGGTTCTTCGCCATTAAGGACCCTCGAGACCATGGCAGGTATGGTGCTCTTGTGTACGTTACCAACGACGTGGTCTACCTCTGGCATGCTCGCCAATACGTCTCGATCGGTTTGTGCATAACAGCCAGTAACGATAATGCAGGCATCTGGGCTGGTGCGTTTCAGGCGCCTAATGACCTGTCTTGCATCTGCATCCGCGGTGTGAGTCACCGTACAGGTGTTGACTAATACAATGTCCGACGGCTCAGTTGGGCTAACGAATTCCACGGTGCCCAGGGCTGCGCTGATTCCGTGCCGAAGCGCCGCGGTATCCGCTTGATTCGCTTTACAGCCAAACGTGGGTATCGCTATGCGCGGCAAACTGCGTCTCCTGCCACTACGTCATCGCGTATCGCACTACGAATCCATCCACCACCAAGAACCCTTTCAGGTTCATCGGCGGCATACAAGACTGCAGCTTGGCCAGGAGCCACCGCGCGGATCGGGTCCCGAAACTGCACCAGCAGCTCACCACCCGCTTTCACGACAGTCGCGGGAACCGGAACGCTACGATGTCGGACGCGTGCTAGCACTGGCTGCCCTTCCACGGGAGTCGGGCCAATCCAATTACAGCGATCCGCATGCAGCCCGTTCGCCAATAAGTCGTCTTCTCCACCTACAGTAATTTGTCCGTTTCCAGCGCTGATGCCGATAACGAATCGTTTGGGGCCTCCTCCCGGGAGCCCCAGTCCGCGGCGCTGACCGATGGTAAACCGATGCACCCCAGCATGGGTGGCTAATGTGTTCCCATCCTTATCCACTACGGTTCCAGGTTCAGGAGTGTGATGCTTCTCTACAAAGGAAGCGTAATCACCATCAGGCACAAAACAGATATCTTGCGATTCGGGTTTGTTTGCTACCGGTAGGTTGTGTCTTCGCGCGACCTCCCGTACTTGCTCTTTATTGAGTTCTCCGACGGGGAATCGAACCTGTCTTAAAGCATCCGTTTGTGCACCAAATAGAAAATAGGATTGGTCTTTTTTGTGGTCGATTCCACGGTACAGCCGTGGACCATTTCCATCGTCAATGATGCGAGCGTAGTGTCCTGTGGCAAGAATATCAGCACCTAGCGCACGAGCTCGTTGTAATAGAAGGCGGAACTTCAATACGTCATTGCAGCGTACGCATGGACTTGGCGTATTACCATTTGCGTAATCTCGAACAAAGCGGTCGATGACCGCTGTTTTGAACTGTTTCTTATAGTTCGCAACGTAATGTGGGATCCCTAGCGCGGCAGCGACTTGCCTAGCGTCGTGTGCGTCGTCGGGTGCACAGCACGTCCCGGTTTGTTCAACTTTCGATACTTCGTCAGAAAGGTGCATGGTGATACCGACCACGTCATACCCCTGCTCGACCATTAGTGCGGCCGTGACAGATGAGTCGACGCCGCCGCTCATTGCTACGACTGCCTTTTTCACCATTCCAACTCCTTTGCTGCCGATGGCACTACCCGTTCCAGGATATCAAGTACAGAGGAAATATCGTCGGTAGAGGTGTCGACGCCAAGCGAAAAGCGTACTGCAGTACGAGCAGTCTCTGCTGTATGTCCCATAGCGAGAAGCACTGGACTTGGATCCAGGCTACCAGCGCTACATGCGGATCCAGTGGAAACGGACACGCCCTGTAGATCAAGAGACATGAGAATAGTCTCACCGTCACATGGTGGAAAACCCAGTGTGAGGGTATTGGGAAGACAATTCTTCAACGGACTAAAGCGGTGTGTGTTCCAAAATCGGCGACAACCCTCTGCCAGTTCCTCTCGCAAGGAGATAAGTGACTGGAATCGTTCCACTAGGGCCGGAACCGTTGCTGCTGCGGCACCAAACCCTACAATCCCCAGTACGTTTTCAGTACCTGCTCTTCTGCCTCGCTCCTGGTGGCCCCCTGGGATAAAGGTGGGCCAGTCAAGCCCAGGCCGTATCCACAAAGCACCCACTCCGGGTGGGCCATATGCTTTGTGGCCGCTAATGGTAAGAAGGTCTGCTCCTAGAGACTCGACGTCTATTGGTATCCGTCCCAGTGCCTGTGAACCGTCGATATGCAGCAGTGCGCCTGCCTGATGACAGAGATTGGAAATAGCCTCAATGTTTTGGACCGTCCCTACCTCGTTGTTTGCCAACATGATCGAGCAAAGTGATGCACCGACCAATTGCTCATTGAGATGATGATGGTCCACCCTGCCGAACTGGTCTACCTGTGCTATCCGGGTGTGTTCTTGCTCTCCATGAACAGCTATCGACGGATGTTCGATTGCCGAGACCACTATGGGGCCGGTCCGGCCTCCGAGAGCCATGTGGTTCGCTTCCGTAGCGCCTGATGTAAAAACAATATCTTTGGGTCTGGCTCGAATGCTTTGAGCGACTTGCTCCCGAGCTAATGACACGGCGTGTCGAGCCGCTCGCCCTTCTGCATGCACGCTACTCGCATTTGCGATCGTCCCTGGCATACACCAATCCGACATCGCCTTAGCCGCTGCGGCACTAAGCGGAGTGGTTGCGTTGTGGTCCAGGTATATGCGTTTCAAAAGCGTTTATCTCCATTACTAACAGCGGGTTATAGCACCCGAACCTGAAGCATCAAGGACAATTATACGACCACTTCCCTTACCAAGGCCGGGAACAGAATAAGTGCGAGTGGCTAACGTCAAACGTACGAAATGCTCCTGGAGGGTAAGAAAATGTGCGTCAGCCGAAAGAAACGAAAGCAGGGTTTGATTTCCGTCATTGGGATTCTATCGATTTTCCTGGTGCCAGTGGCGGCTATTGCCGCTCAAAGCCCGGTAGTACCCCGTTCTATGAAATACGAAATTCGTAAGGGACAACTTGCCGTGGGTAAAGCCCGTATTGACTTCAATCGCCCCCGGCGACGCAATAAGCGCATACTCCAGAAAGTCGAAATCAGAGCATCGATAGATCCGATAGGTAATGCTGCGCTTCGCGTAGATGTCGACTCGTATTCATGGATTGGGCGAGACCTCTTTCCATCTAAGGCGAAATGGCAATGGACAGCCCTTGGGCAAGAACGCTCGGTCAAAGCCAAATATCACGGAAACTCCATCCACGGTCTATATCAAACACGGTCGAGGCAGGTGCGCACCAAGACAACGCGTCCCAACCCGGTAGGCGACGTGGTCAGTCTAGTCGCATGGTTAGCAGGTCAAACACCGAAGCCAGGAGATATCTTGAAGACCACAACATACACAGGCCTCAAGCTCTATGACGTGACGATGGAAGTCGGAGAACCGTTAGTATTGGACCTTCCGGTTGGGTCACGAAACGTGTTCCCGATAAAAGCAACGGCGAAGCGGCCAGGAAAAACACGACAATTCAACATCTGGGTTGATGCCAAGACTGGGTCTCTTGCTCGTGTATCATTCCATGCGGATTATATCGGAGCCGTCGATATGGTCCTGGTGGCTGAGCGCCGGTAGGACCATCTAATACTTTCTACAGGCTCTGGCTTGCCAGCTTCACCCATCGTGGTAGGAGCGACGTTGCCGCTGGGCTGTCCGCCATGGACGCGAGAACTGAATCGCTATCTCGGAGTTCCTTCGTCACACTATAACCCGCTTGATATCTTAGATATCGCTTGGTGTTTGCTTGTCGACTGAGCTCAGGGTGGAATTGGGTAGCAAAAACGTCTGTATCCGGAACTCGGATGGCTTGGTACGGTGCCCTCTCGGACGAGGCGAGATGAGACACTCCTGACGGTAGCGATGTCGCCAGGTCTTTGTGTCCAAGTTGCGCCTTGAAGGTACGCTCAATGCCATCGAAAAGGGGGTCCTTGACGCCTGCCTCGGTCAAGGTAATGTCAAACGTTCCTACTTCAGCGCGCGATGTATCCGTCTCTACCGTTCCCCCGGCCGCCATGACGAGGCCCTGAAAACCGAAACATGAGCCGAAGGTCGGTGTTTTCTTCATCACGCAGATATCAGCCAGGAAGTCTATGAATCCGTGTATGAAGGGCTCGTTATCAGTCACGGAGAAGTCCCCGGAACCCCCAATCAGGATCAAATCCGTCCTATCCATAATGGCCTGACTTGGCTCGCCGTCGAGGATGTTATGACACGGCAGGTCAGCTACGGTCACTCCAAGTGCGTCAGCAAAACATTGTTGTTCATGTAACGCCATCGGGTCGTTGTGTCGTCTGGCCTGCATGAGCAGTAATCGGGGCGGTTGGTCCATTGTCAGATAATCCGTCCGTGTACGTCTAGGCAGATGAGTATGCACCATTGGCTAGGCTACGTCATGCGGCGTTAAGATTCTCGTAAGTAAACGATGGCTAGGGGTGCACCTTGCAGGGATATGCGGTGCACTTCTTTGTATCCCTTCCGTTCTTCTTGCCCCCTTTTGACATAGCCAACAATAAGCCATTTTGCTGTTTTTGCGACCCTTTTGATATCTGTTCGGATGCCATCCACAGTGTGGTTCACCACTCCGTAGCATTCCCAAGTATCTCCGGCCTTGGCATGCGCATTCACATAATCCACCGCACGATTCATGCCCTGTCCCCACCACCCGACTTCGAATCGTCGATTCTCCCATGCTGCATAGGTGCCGCCTGACCACTCTGTATAGTAGTCCAGGTAATATGGGTGCACGCTGCTAGCCTGACCAGCCGTATATAAAACAACCAATGTGCCGACCCATTTTGATGTCCTTGAGATGGACCAGGATGCGCGCTTGGCTATCATGCATGCAATTTCCCGCGTTCCCAGTCCGAGTAAGATCGCAAGTGGCGGGTACATGTTATAGATGTACCGGATGCCGTCCTGCTTCAGTACGCTCAACGTCCAGATGAAAGGCGTGACAAACCAGAGCGCGAAGACCACGATCCAGAACCTCTGACTCCGCTGCCCTAAAGATATGTCCGTTTGCTTCCGGCCCGTCCAGCAAAGGTACGCAAGGGGAATAAGCAGCATGGTTGGCAGGGTCACAAAAAAGTACACAAAGTAATAGTGGGGAGGAGGCTGCCTAAAAGCCCCAAGAAACCATTCTCGGATGGGGTAATCCCAGTGGGTAAGTGTAGCGACGAGCTGTCCGAATGGATTTTCCCAAAGCCATGGCCAAACTACCACTAAGAGCGCCACGGGGAGCAAGGGAAGAAAGAATAGTGGCCAAGGGACAATTACCAGTCCTTCTTGCCGAATACGCCGCCATTGGCTTGCAACATGAGCGGCTACCATAAACACGAAAAGAAGTACGTTGCTGAATTTGGTGGCTGCCGCCAGTGAGGCCATGACTCCTGAAGTCAAGTACCAACGATTAGACCTGGCTCCGTTTTCCATGCCACGCAGATACGCCGCGATAGCCACGGTAGCTAAAAAGGTACTCGGTGAATCAAGCGCCGCAACCTTTCCGTGGGCTAGGAAGTGGGGCAATGTCACCAATATACCGCCGGCGACCATTCCTACCAATAGACCAAAGTAACGGTAGCCAAGCATGAATGTGATGAGGACGACGAGAGCGTTCATGACTGCCGAAGCCATTCGCAAAGGAGTGTAGCTGTCAGTCCCTGCCAAATGACTCACTAGTCCATATATGTACTTGCCTATAGGCGGGTGCTCTTCATTCGCGTGCCAGTATCGGGATGCAAGGTCTCCATGACCCAAATTAGAAATGTAGATGCGCCCCGCGGAAGCATATGCCCATTCATCCGCCGTCTCTCCAGCTGCGTTTAAGTCGTAGAGTCGTACACCTAGCGCGGCCACAAAAATCAAAACTCCGAGCATTAGTGGCTGGCGATGGTTAGGCTTGAGAATAGACCTCACTATTCTGAGAAGCTGCTGCCAAAACAGCACGATGAAAAAAGCCAGCACGAATAACAGCGGGACGAGCTTTAGGACCAATCCCACATCGCTCGGCGTGGGTTGCTCGGGATGTAGAAATGATGGTGGTATTGCTTCCAAGTTCATGTAGCCAGAGGGCAAGCGCCACTGAAATCTTAGGTCCGAGTCTCCTGATATGTGACGTATACGTATTCGTACTGGGTGATACCCCTTTGCCAATCGTATCCTTCGCTTGGTGACATCAGTTTTATCCGGCCGATGGTTAATGAGCCGTTTGTTATTGATGCGAAACCACACACGGTCGTTCGATGTGACGGCGAACTGATATTTTCCTGCACGAGGTGCATACAGCCAGCCCGTCATCTGGAGGGATGAACGTTCGGTCATGCTCATACTGTTGAGCCTGTCGCTCGGTGAAAAATTTATATGTCGTAGGATTGAACGAGCGGACGGTGCGCCCTGGAAACGGGTGTTCTCGAAGCGTTCAACTACTAATCCTCGTTCGCTGAGGTGTCCTCGAAGCACGAGTAAGCTCCCTATCGAAAGGAGCGCCAGTAAGAATAGTAGGAGTCTTCGGTTCACGACACGGGAGAGTACACAAGCCATGCGATTCGATAAACCTTCGCTACCCCGTGGTATGACACGTATGGCATGGTTGGTGCCGAATTAGTCCTTATGTCAGCCCGTACGCTGCCTTTTTCGGCTGCCTATAAGACCAGAATCATTGAGTATGCTGGTCGTAAGGTTGCCACGCGCATCACCGGCATACTGCATGCATCGGCGTTTATGTAGATGCTGCAGGAGACGTCGTATGAAACAACGAAAAAGCACCATGGGAGAAATAATCGCCGCATTTTGGGTAATCGCTTGCTTGTTTTGGTTTTCTGCTGAAGCTCCTACTCTTCTAACCATCGATGAATCCTCGTCCACTCACAGACTTCACCTAACGTTAGGTACCGAGGACGAGGCGGTGACACCGGACGCTTTCTGGGTGGCCGCATCATCGGCCACTGTGGCAGGTGCGGAGCGAAAGCGTCTGCGCCGTGTCGAGCGGCAGAAATAAGTAATTCGTGGCATATCCTTACCGATAGGATACATCGAGTTTTGAGTACGCACCGTCCCTACTAGTGTGCTGTGGTCTGTTTGAGAAGCGCGGCCCCTTATTCTGCAGCTGAATAACCGTTGGTTTTGCGGACCACAGTTTCAATCGCGGCCAGTAGCTCTGGAACGGCGCTCCCGACAAGAAGGTCATTCCGAATTTCCAATTCCATCGCACGCGCACCGCACTCCTCCGCATGCATTACGGCGGAATACATATACCCACCGAGACCTGACCATGGCTCATTTACCCGTACATCATAGCCTGGCAATTCATGCTGTAGGACTGAAGCCCACAGCGAAGCGAGATCAGGTTCCCCATCGTGTAGCACTCCCACTTGAACATCTCGTATTTGACCTTCGTAGTTTGGCGTATAGCTATGCATCGATAGCACTAATGCTGGCTGACGTTGGCTACACGCACTCGAAATAGCCGAATGATACGGTTCATACACTCTAGCCTCTCGCATGCTACGTTCTCTTTTTGATATGCCCATGTTTAGCCAGACGTGAGCATTGTCGGCCAGTTCTCTGTACAGCGTCGGTGATGAGAGTTCGCGGTTGCAATCGACTAGGAGACGACTGGACTTTGCAAGGATTGCGGTAGCGTCCAATCGTTTTGCCAGCAGTCTTGTGAAACGTGCAATGCCTATATCTACACCCCAGTGCCTTGTCTCCAGGTGGATGTCCTTATCCGGCCAGGACCATCCCGAAGGGAGAGCTGCGGAGGCGTGTTCGCAGGTGAGAACGTAGCTACTAGCGCCTTCAATGCGCTCTACTGCTATTGCGCTAGACGATTTATCAAAGTGCATGGGCAAAGTTTGCCACAACGGATTGTCGAGTACACCTGCACTGTCGATACGTATGCAGTCCTAAGGGGAACATTCTTCAACACGGGTCCATTTGGCCATGAAGCAGGCCACATCTCACAAGGCTGACGGCAGACAGTCCGTCATTCAAACGCCACCATCGAGTTGGTCGGACGTCGATCTCCGCGATTTTCTAACATGTGCTTGCAAGGAATTCGTGGTCTTCGGGTAGCGCACTGGCCTGGTCGTGGTATTGTCCGGCGTATGGAGACCACCGTTTTCGATAAAATCCTTTCAGGCGAGCTTCCTTGCTACCGGGTGTATGAGGATGAGTACGTTCTTGCATTTCTGGATATCAACCCGCTTGCAGAAGGACATACCCTCGTCATTCCGAAGGAGCGAGCATCATATCTACATGAGCTCAGTGATGGTGCGGCGAGTGCGCTGGGGAAAGCACTGCCCCGTATCACTCGTGCTGTGATGCATGCCACTGGGTGCACCGCATACAATGTCCTGCAGAACAACGGCGCAGTAGCACACCAAGCGGTATTCTATGTGCACTTTCACATCATCCCCCGGCGTGGCGATGATGGGCTCGGAGTACAGTGGAATGCCGGTACCCTTACCGATGCCGCCGCGAAGAAAACCCAGTCACTTATGCAGAAAGCGTTAGCACAAGCATCCGTCGCAGGGAAAATTGACCGCGAGCATCTCCATGCAGAACGCGTCGCAAGCGGTAGCCACATACGGGTTGTGGACAGTCCTGAGGTGATTGTTCAGCTGACACAGGCTTTTGGTCCTCGTGGCGATAACCTGGTGGGCCTTTCGGACATTGCTTTCGATGGCGCGCCGGCCCTTACCTTACGCGTAGTGGCTGATGGTCAAGATGGTTTAGTTCATCTGTCGCCATTTCATGGTGATGCAAGGAAAATCACCGACCTTCAGTTGGAAGAAGGAGCGAAGTGTCAATTGCTATGTCCAGTCTCAGGCGACCCTCTGCCGCGAGCTCAAATATCTGATGAGCATGCATCCGCCGACTATTACGAGGTGTATCTGACCAGGAAACTCAGCCGAGGGGAGTCGGTAATTCTTAGCGATATTTGGGGGCACCACCATTCGCGAGTTCTCGATAACTTCGAGGTGCTGAGTACTTTCGAGGCTTAGCTTGTTGGTATTGTGTACTACCTGACATTTGACCAGGACTGGGCTCCCGAATGGGCCTCGCAAGATATTATAAACCTACTCGTGCAGTATGGTCTGCTAGGCACCTTCTTTGTAACCAATCTGTGTGAATCGATTGATACGGCACGGCAGCACGGATTTGAGTTAGGTTTACATCCTAATTTCTTGCCAGGCTCGACCCATGGCCGCACATGGGATGACACGCTGGACCACATGCAGGATCTCGTACCCGACGCCGTGGGTGTCAGATCGCACTGCCTGATACGTGGTACTCCGCTTTTACAGAAATACCGCGAACGAGGTCTTCTGTATGACGCCTCTGACATCTTTGACGGGAGAGACGGCATGTCGCCGTTCCTTAGCTGGACTGGTGTCTGGAGAGTGCCAATCTGGTGGGAAGATGACGTGGCTATACACCGAAACGGTTTGTCTGCCTTCATTCCCACGGGGGAGCCCCTCGGCATCCGGGTGATCAATGTCCATCCTGTGTTGCATGCACTAAATGCCCACGACCTGTCGGGTTATGTCGCCCTAAAGAAGCGACTACGCTCGGAGGGGAAAGCGCTGCACCAAGCCTCCCGCGACGACTTTATACCGTTCATGCAGCAGTCGGGTGTTGCAACCTGGTTGCATGGGTTTTGCGAGTGGCTAGCCAGGTACCCGTCTTGGCAAGGGAACCGGTTGCGAGATGCTGTCAGTGACCGGATACGTTAGGGGGCATCGGGAGAGAGTTCGGCGCCCTTATCCTCGCGGTTTCGCCATTCGTCTGCGCCAGGCATTGCGTCTGTTTTAGCGTCAATATTGGGCCACTTCTCCGCATATTCAGCGTTAACTTCGATGTAGTGCTCCCACTTTGCAGGCAGTTCATCTTCTTCGTAAATCGCTTCCACGGGACATTCTGGCTCACATGCGCCACAGTCAATGCAATCCTCTGGATGAATTACCAAAAAGTTTTTTCCTTCGTAAAAACAATCAACCGGGCAAACATCGACACAATCGGTAAACTTACAGTTGATGCACGGCTCAGCTACAACGTAGGCCATTGCTTTCCTCACAAGCTGTTCGCAATAGATATCGGGATGGCTAGACTAATATCTGGCCAAAAATTTCCCAATTAGCGCCCCGCACACTACGCGAGGTATATTGCTTGGTGCAACAACACATGCGTAGGGTTCTGAATGTCGTCTACTTCCATACGCTTTAGTCCTTGGTATGCAATAGCGTCGTTGACATGTAGTTCCGAGGGTAAACCTATCGTAATGACAGATGTTTATGGCCATACTCTCAAGCTGCCAGAGAAATTGAGTGGGCTGACGGAGCCGAGGCAAAATTATGTGATCCAAGCCAAGACATTGCAGCTTCATCGATACCCAACAGGCCAATCGGCCATGGTTTGGTATGGGGTGGGGAAGTTTCCAGTCGTTTTAGCTGAGCTTGACGCGTTATTACCTCAAGGCTCTCTTGTTCGCTGGCTTGCGCACGCCCAGCCTGAGAAGAAGCTCGATGAACTACGGGCACGCTTTGTGCGACGCTTCGGTGCTTTACCGAACCTCTGTTCTTGATTGCCATCAGAACTTTTATGAAGAAACGCTAAACTCCTCCGGCCCTCCAGACGATGGACTAAAGCATGGAGGTGGTCCCATGACCCGCATTTTGCGTCTTTCGTTGTGTTTTTTGTGTGCGATATTCATGGTCAGTGGTTGCGCGGATGTACTGGCTTTTGATCTGTATGCGGCAGTCGATGAATTCACAGTACCTGGAGACGCGAGCCTCCATCATGGGAAAGCTCCTTTGTCCGCAGCTACAATCCCGGATATGGAGATCCAATTCAGTGCGATGGATGCTCGCTCTGTTAGCATCAGCTCTGTTCGGTTTTTTGTGACAGATACTGACTTATTCAACGACTCCGATGCCGACGATTTGGAGTTCTTGGACAGTGTTATCGTCTATATCGCGCCCGTAGACCCAGCCAGCGAACTTCCCGTGGTCGAACTGGCACGCTGGGAGGGCCCGCATGACGCCGGTGCACAGGAGCTTTGGCTAGATGCATTAGTCGACGTGGACCTGACAGATTACATTCGAGAAGGTTTTGTGCTGAAGGCCTCTACGACTGGCGTCGTGCCCTATGACGATGTCAGTGTGTCCGGCGAGGCAACTTTCAGGGTGAACCCTATTTAGCGGCGACCGGTGAGACTTGTAAGGCCCAATTCCGCTCGGACCTCACCCACAGGACGATGCCAGTGCCGTTCCCAATACACTCCAACCAACGGGGACGCCCTCCGGCCGATCTCATAAGCGGCGGTAAGTTGGCGCCTCAACACATCCCAGCGTCCCTCAAGCACTATGTGCTTCAGCGTCCCAAAAAATACGATAAGCGATGACAGTGGAAATCGGAGCTGACCATAGGTGAATGAGTGGACCAGCACCTCTTCATAACCCTCGGTGCCCAGGCCGAGCATGGTATGCCAAATGTCATGATTTCCCCGGTACCTACGCAGTATGTAGGTCACATCCGTATCGCTGGGTGAGGGAGATGGTTGGTTTAGTGCATTGATGTCAAGCTCGTACCTATCCATATGATTCGCGAATAGACGCCCGACCGAATTAGCAGGGAGACTTCGAAGCCATTCGAAATCTATGGCATCTGAGTTGAGCTCGGGTCGTTCGGCAAGAAGGTCACGACCTTCTCGTGATTCCATCACCAATGCAGTGGCACGCTCCATCGCCGCTTGGCCGGTAAGGGCGCCAACTTCCAGGATGTCATCTAGGCGTGTGGAGTCGAGAAGGATACGTATTGAGTTGCGCGCTACAATATACGCTTCTCTGCCCTTCATTGACTCTTGACCTCCAGGTATCGCAGTTTTCTTGTCGCTGTGGTGGCTCGCCCTGCCCTATCTATCGAATAATTCGCGCACAGTACTTATTCGCAGGCACCGTCGGTGCACGTGTTGGATATGCATTGCTTATTTCGGCAGCATTCCTCACCTACATTCTTGGATGCCGGGACGACACAGACAGGAAGACTAAATTGAAGGGCTACCTCGCAAATTGCCCCTTCTCCGCATTCACCGAGGCCGGGAGTACAAGTGGCGCATTCAGCGGTAGCCGTTTCACACGAGTTGGGCAGTCCCAAAATGGCGTTGCAGTACTCTCCGTCTGCGCAGTCTTCTGAGGTGCCACACACGCATACTTTCTGTTGAAATCCTTCGCATTGCCCGCTCAAGCATTCACTGTTGGAATCACACTGTACTTCTAATTCTTTTTTGTCAGCACAGGCCCCGTCATTGCAGAATTGGGTTTCCGCATCACAATCCCCATTAGCGCTACATGATACGCATTGAGCATCGACGCAGTTTCCAGATACACACTGTGCATCGTTGCAGCAAGTGGCACCCAGGTCTAAAGACGCGTCGGTGGTACATGAACCGCCGTCGATGTTGATGCTGCATGAATCAGAGAGACATTGATTGTTTGCGTCACAGCTTTGGCACTCGCCCTTCTTGGCCTTACATTCATTTTGCCCAAGGCCGCCAAAGGCACCCAAGTCACACCATTCTCCTGCCTGGCAATCGCTATCCAGTTGGCACTCACATGCACCTGGCCCTGGCAGTGGGCATGTGGCAGAACAACTACCCGAGGTGCATTCCTGGTCCACTTTGCAGAGTTGCCCGACGGCCTTTGTTTCCGGGGTGTAGCACCACCCAGATTGTAGGCTTTCACCAACCGATATGCAGCCTCCACAGGCCCCGGAGGTGCACTGGTTGTCTCCAGTGCAAAACGCACCGTCAGCTTTTTGAGGCTTGCAGAGATCTTCGCCGATGACGGGTATAAGTCCTTTGTCGCAGAATTCACCCGCTAAGCATTCCTCGTCAGCAGTACACAGCTTATCGCCTCCGCAGTCCTCTCCTTGAGGTTCTGATGAGCACTCGCCGGTCTCTGGGTCACAAGAGTCTAGGGTGCACTCGATACCGTCGTCACACTCCTTTGCGGTCGCAATGCAGTCTCCGTCCAAGCACGAACCACCCTCTAGACATAGGTTTGTACCACCCTGTGGAGCGCAAGCGTCACCATCCAGATTTACAACGACACATTTAGAGTCGACACAGTCCGCTTTCTTGCATGGACTAGAGAGAAGGATGTCAACACACTCAAATGCCGCCGTACATTCCACTACGGAGCACCCTTCAGTTTCCTCTGTGTTGACACAGCCTGTTTCAGGCGCACATGAATCGACAGTACAGTCCACACTGTCATCACAGTCTTTATTTTGCGCGGTGCATGCACCTGCTTCGCACCTACCGGCTACGATGCACAGGTCACCCGCCCATTCCTCTTCAGTACAAGGCGTACCGTCAGGAGCAGGGTTTGAACCACACACTCCCGCTTCACATGTGGGGACATTGCACCCGTCTACCTTGGCGGCGCAGTCAATGTCCACGGCACATTCAGCGCCACAGTTTTCGATAGGAGTATTTGTGCAGCTATTGCTTTGGGCGTCACAAAGGTCATCGGTACATGAATCGTCATCATCACAATCATCTACCACTTCAACGCATTCGCCCGCTTTGCATGCGGCGCCAAGTGAACAGGGCTGAGGTGAGCCTACCGAGCATGTCACGCCGTCTGCGGCTGGAGCCATGCTGCAGGTGCCCCCTACGCAGATGGGTATCTCACAGGGTGCCGTAGCTGGGCCACATTGCTCATCGGATGTACATTCGGGTTGGAACGTATCAACCGCCACCCCACTGTCGGTTGCCGTTTGAGTGTCGCCACCTATGGCGAACGCGTCCGGAAGAGCCGTTACAACGTCCTCTCCGCAGCCGGTGATAAACGCCACTGCGAGGCCTCCTAGTATGGCCGCATTGCACATATATTTCGTCATGGTTCCACCACTCGCCTCGTCAAAGAGTTGTACGTTAAGCTGTTGTATCGATTGCGTCTCGTATTGTGGCGCACTTTGGTGGCTGGGGTCTAGGCTTGATGGTAGGAAGTTTTATTCTTCACTTCGAACAGGGACCGCCAAGAGAGAATTCAAAGGATACACGACGATTCTCTGGATGCCCTGTGGAAACTGGGCGGTCAATCGCTGGGGCTGATTCACCCAGTGCTCGTAGTATGAGTAGATCTTTTGGAACATCTTGTCGCAACAGGAAGTCCCTCACCCCTCTGGCTCTGGCTCTGGATAGTTGATAGTTATGTTTGTCAGTACCTTCCGACGACGCATGCCCGGAAACCCAAACCTTTTTGACGGGTATGTCTGTGCGGCGGATCAGCGCTTGCGCTAGGCGTTGAAGCTGAGTTCTGGCGTCTACGGAAAGTTGTGCTTGGTCTTTCGAAAATCGAATGTCAGGCCAGCCTCGATCACAAAGCGACGACTGTGAGGTGGCTTCTGGTGGTGCTGCCGCTGAAATTGCATGCGAAGTGGCATCGTTAGGACAGCCATCTTGGTCATTGATCCCGTTATATTGTTCCGGTTCATTCGGACACTTATCTCTTACATCCGCAATACCGTCGAGGTCATGATCGCGATCGGGGCACCCATCATCATCATCCACTCCATCAGTGTCTTCGGCATCCAAGGGGCACTGGTCGAAGGCATCCGCAACACCGTCAGCATCCCGATCACGGTCTGGACACCCATCATCATCTTCGACACCGTTGCGGTCTTCCGGTTTATCCGGACAAGCATCAGCTGCATCTAAGATTCCGTCGTTGTCGTTATCAAGCTCTGGGCACCCATCTGAGTCGTCCTTGCCGTCTCGGTCCTCCGGCTCGAGAGGGCATGCATCGGTTACGTCCAGTACACCGTCTTCGTCTATATCTGTGTGGCGGGGCGACCACGCTAAACCGACAGAAAAGCGAAATCTAGGTGCCCCATATCCCTGCACCAAACCTGCTCCTGCGCCCACCTGAAGTGCTAGCTCATCTAGTATCCAGATCTTCGGGCCTGCATGAAATTCCAGGGTCGTACTGTCCAGATCGGCGAAAGGCTTACTCAAGGGGGTCCTGCCAAACATCTCCAAAGCTAAGTCGATATGGTTACGCCAGAGGACAATGTTGCTGCCGAAGCCGTACGTAAGTTCATGGCCAAAGTCTGCGGTAAGGACGCGCGCGTTTTCCACACGGAAACGCAGGCCGATATTCATTGATAGTACGAGGCGCGACCAGTGGTAATCAAAGATCGTGTTCATCATCGCGCCCGCGCCTGGGTCTCCCCGAAACTTCTCTTTTTCACCGACCGGGATGCTAACTCCCGCGCTCAGCCCAATACCAAATCCTCCACCTCTATTATTTAGAAGCATCCCGCGTATTCTCAGCAAAATATCCCCGAGACCGGCGCCGCTCTGTCCTGGTAGGGAGACTGACTCCGTGGCATTGAGCTGTAGAGCTACCGGTAGAGATAGGTCCACCTGAACCATGTCCCAGAGACCCACACCCAGGTTTAAGTCCATCAACGTCTGGCTTGTGACGAGAACTTCTTGAAACTCACCTGCCCTAACACGAAGGCTATTACTTTCTCCGTGCACCAGTACGTGTGCATACGGTTGCCATGCTGGGCTGACATTTGATTGCTCGACCGCAAAAACTCGATATCGCCCCCCACTAGGGAAAAAGTTTTCGACATTCACTCCAGTTGATTGAGCACTCGCGTCCGAGGGGAAAAAGGAAGCTACCAGAAGTAGCGGGAGCATATTTCTTCTTCGAAGACACACTGCGCCGACCAGTAAAAGGATGCCTACGGCGCCTGGTAGCGTGGGAATACCAGGCACTTCGGAGCAACCAAATACTGTGTCACCGCCAACGGCCGCGGGTCGGTAGTCATCAGCTGCGTCGAGGGGATCTGTTCCGATTCCAACCTCAATGCCGTCTTCTACCCCTCCCCCATCGGTATCCGGATGAAGGGGATCGGTGAACCAGACATCTACCTCCAATTTGTCTGCGAGCCCGTCGTTATCTGTGTCGGCTAGCAGTGGATCGGTGCCAATTACCCGCTCATCGAGGTCAGTGAGTCCGTCGTTGTCTCTATCCTGAGTACCATCTGCGAACGAATTGGGGTTCAGTTCTCCTGGGTCAACGCGGCCATTGCCATTTGCATCCTCGTCACCGTCCGATACGGAATCGCCATCAGTATCCGCAAGTGACGGATTGGTGGTTGTGCTTGGGTCCTCATCGGGAACGAACGTTTCGGCGGTATCCGAAGTGCCTTCAGTAACCCCCCACTCCGTTCCATCCTGCAAACCATCTCCATCGGTATCGGCATTGTTCGGGTCGGTCGAGGTTGATGTGACTTCATCACCGTCTGAAAGGCCGTCATCATCGGTATCTTGGTCCAGTGGGTCGGTACCCAACTCTGCTTCCAGTGGGTCTGGGAGACCATCACCGTCATCGTCGTTATCCGCACAGTCGAGGTTACCATCGCCATCCGTATCGGTAATGTCTGTCATACTCGGCACGGCGTCATCGTTATCGGGATCTGAGCCGCACAGGAGCTCGATCACGTCTGACACGCCGTCGTCGTCATCGTCTGGATCAATGCAGTCAATGAGGCCATCTTCGTCTGTATCCAAAAGCTTCGATAGTGCGGGCGCGGAACTTGAATCGAGGCTGTCAGTGCCACAAATGGCCTCTACGCCGTCGGATACTCCGTCACCGTCGGTATCATTTTGCGCGCCATCACATACCCCGTTATCGTCCAAGTCCTCCGGTATAGACTCCGAGTCCAGCGGATCAGACGAGCAGACCACTTCTGTCCCATCGACAAATCCATCCCCGTCCATGTCCGCTATCAATGGATTGGTTTCATTAGGTTCGGTCACACCGTTGAGGTTGGCGTCCTCCAGCCCATCCACGATACCGTCGTCATCCGTATCGGCATCAAATCCGAATGATTGCTGGCATCCTGTGTTACGAGACTGCAAATAACAGCTCTGTGATTCGGCCCCATCAGATAGCCCATCGGAATCCGTATCAAATAGTATGGGCGATGTTTCGTTAGGGTCTAAGACGCCATTTTTATTTTGGTCTTCCGAGCCATCTAACAATCCGTCTTTGTCGCTATCCTTTACGAGCGGGTCTGAACCCCACATAAGTTCAACAAGATCGGCCAAGTCATCATTGTCATCATCGAGGTCCACGCAATTTGCCAGTGTATCGCCGTCAGTATCGTCAAGTTCACTTACGGCGGGCTGGCTAGCCGAGCTCAGTGGGTCATACCCGCAAAGCAGCTCGTCTGCATCCGGTACACCGTCCCCATCGTCGTCGGTGTCCTGCACGTCGCAGACGCCATTTGCATTGGTATCGGTTGGAATGCTGAGTGCGATGTCCGGATCTGTACCGCATTCATCTTCCACAACATTGTTCCACCCATCGCCATCTATATCTGAATCCAGTGCGTTGCATAACGTATCGCCATCGGTGTCGGCTGGCGTCTTTGATGGGTCAAAAGGATCAGATTCGCATGCTTGTTCATCGGCATTATTCCAGCCATCGCCGTCAAAATCTGAATCGGCATCGTTGGCATCGCAGAGTCCATCCCCATCACTGTCTGTTGGAGTGGATGAGCTGTCTTGAGGGTTGGTCAGACAAAACGTTTCCGAGGAATCGCTGTAGCCGTCATCGTCATCATCATCGTCAATGGCATCGCATAGCTGATCACCGTCGAGGTCGGCTGGAATGGATAAGTGGTCAGCGGCATCGGTACCGCATACCTCTTCAGCTTCATCCGACCAGAGGTCGCCGTCATCATCAGCATCTAATTTGTCGCAAAGTAGATCGTTGTCGAGGTCCGTTCCCTCCGCCGTAGGATTGCTAGCCGCATCCTCTGGGGAGGTGTTGCATTGAAGCTCTAACTCGTCGGGCCAACTATCCCCATCCGTGTCTTCGTCTAAGACGTCGCAGATACCGTCGTCGTCCAAATCTAAGGGCACGCTAAGCGAGGAACCGGGGTCTGTGAGGCAAAGGGATTCCTGATCATCATCCCAACCATCATTATCATCATCTAAATCAAGCGCGTTACAGAGTCCGTCGTCATCTACATCCAGGCCAGCCGTTTCGGGATCCTGGTCACCATCCAAGAAGTTCGTTCCACAAGAGTCTTCCAGTGTATTGTCCCATCCGTCGCCATCTGCATCGTCATCTAGAGCATTGCAAAGACCGTCCCCGTCGAGATCGTGTTCGGCATCCACCGGCGTAGAGTTGGCGTTGAGCGTGTCCGAATTACAATCCGTTTCTGTTACATCAACGAAGCCATCATTGTCGTCATCAGGGTCGGCAGCATCGCACTGACCATCTAAATCAGTGTCCAGGGGCTGCGACGCCGAATCTAATGGGTCGCTTCCACACAGAAGCTCTTCCACATCTGTCGCCTCGTCGCCGTCATCATCCTCGTCAAGGCAGTTGGCGATATCATCGTTGTCTAGGTCTCCGGCATCGTTCGCGTTGGGTATGGATTGGGAGTTCAAAGGGTCGGTATTGCATTGCAATTCAACGCCATTGTTTACCTCATCGCCGTCAAAGTCCGCTAGGGAACAAAACCCGGTTGATACACAGTCAGGGTCATTGCAATCGGCAACTCCATCACTGTCGTTGTCTTTGCCGTCAAGGCACTGGACCTCGACCGCTCCACAAGCATCTTCGGCAGTGTCGTACGTTCCGTTACAATCCGCATCAACACCCGCGAAATCGCAATTCTTCTCAAAGCCCGGACCAATACCGCTATCATCCTTCGCGGCAGGGTTGAGTTGACACTCGCTTAGTTCGGTACTGTCTAAGACTCCGTCATTATCGTCGTCTTCGTCCGCGCAGTTCAGTAACCCGTCGCCATCGGTATCAGTGATCTCTTCGGTTGTAGGGCTTACCAAGATATCGAGGGGGTTGCTGTCGCATTCCAGCTCGTCACCATTCGAAATACCATCGCCGTCAAAGTCGACGGCCGTGCATGCACCGTTAGAGACACAGTCGATGTCATCGCAGTCAGTAGCACCGTCCACGTCTTCGTCTATCCCGGTTTGGCAACGTTCTGCACACCGGATGGTAACTTCGACAGGAGCCGCACCAACTCCAGCGCATGATCCAACACTGTCGACCACAAAGTCTAGTGGTGTAGTCCCGTCGACCGCCACCGACAGGGTGCCGGGTTCACTGCAGGAGGATGTGGCGTTGTCTACGGTATCGCATGCAAGGTCGATGCAATTG
>PKDL01000321.1 GCA_002863065.1 Pseudomonadota bacterium | reverse complement strand
CTCATCCGCCCCATTAAAGTCATAGGTGACGACCGGGGTAGCGAAGCAACAGCCAGGCTGTCCCACATTGTCGGTAATGAGACAGCCGCCTTGTACGCAGGCGTCGGTTGTGCACTGGTCATAGTCAACGCACCACGCGTCAGATAAACACGGATTAGGTAACTCCGCAGACGGGCACACCTGCGAGATGCGGAGGTTATCCACGTATACCCCTAGTCCATCATTGAACTGGCTGGTTAGCGTATCAAACTCGAACCTCAAAGAGACCGTTTGCCCGGCATAGGGTAGGACAGAGAAACCCACATCGAGCCAGGCTAATTCGCCGTTTTCGTTGACCGTGGTACCTTTCAGTGGTTGCCCGTCTTCGGAGCGCCATACGAGTTGAAAGTTATCACCGTCAGTTGAGACGTAGACCGAGAGACGATCCAGGAAAGTAGACTGAATATTTTGCAGATATGCATCGAAACCTGCGCTACTCAGGCTGTCGAATTCCGTGGAAAGCTGCAGGTCAAAACGTACGCTGGGGTCACCGCCTGGAGGAATAACAAATCCAGGCAGTGTGATAGAGCCCTTCGACACTTGATTGGCCGCTCCGTATGTCGTACCCGCTTCGTTCCCGTAGTAAAGAGCAGGACTACCAGCCACTCCACCAGAGTCTGATAACCGCCAAGAAATCGTATCAGCAGACCCATTGGCGATGTCCACCGTCCATGCATCCGGTAGCTCAGTCAGGTCGTCGAAATCGAGAGTAGAATACGTTGGATCTTGTGAATCACAGCATGAAGGATCCGCCTTAATCGTGTTCACACACGTATTTGAGTCGCTGTCGCATATATCATCGGTACACAATAATCCGTCATCGCAATCCGCATTGGTCGCGCAACAATTTTCCACCGCTGTATATTGACAGCCACCGCTGACGCATTGCGCCTCTTGGCAGGGGAGGACGGGACAATCTGATGCAATCACACATGACGTATCTAGATCGCATGTGTACACCACTTGTACGTCGTCAATGTATACGCCTTCGTTATCGTTAGCGCTTCCTTCCACTGAATCAAAAAGGAACTTGAAGCGAACGGATGACTCGCCAAGTGCTTGCGTTGGTACAAGAACATTTACGGATGTGAACGCGCACGAAGTTGACCCATCGACCGTGAGGTTTGAAGTGCTATTCCACATGAAATACTCCTCAGACCCGGTCGGCTTGTCTACGACCGCATAGACCATCAACCGGTCTGGGCATAATCCACCCGCAGCCAAGCATGTGTTCTCATCGCCGAAGTAGAATGCGCCGTAAATGCTGCAAAAGAAGTCGCAAAGTGCTGGGTCGACCGTGCCGTCGTCGTATTCATTCGACAGATTGACCTGGAATGTAAGGATGGCTTCGGTGGATTCGAGTGACATGAAATCGGTAATCGCAAAGCCCACGGTGGGCTGCACACCACAACTGTACGTCGGGCATAGCCCGTTACCGAGGTCACCACAGGCGGGCTCGGCACCATCCGCACAACTGTTCGTAGCATTACCAAAGTAGAGAGACTGCGTCCCAGAGGCCGCGCGGTGGTTGGTCACTCGCCAATAGGTGTCACAGAACTGGTCATCCTGAGTACTCCAGCCTTCCGGCGCAGAGCCGATGGCGTCCGCGTCGAAGGACATGGGCTCTGGCGATGAGGGACAAGCGACTAAGATTTCATCACAAACACCTTCCACACAAATAGCTTGGAATCCACCACCGCTCGTCGGACAGTCGGACGCATCGGTACAGGTCACGCAGCCCTGAACCGTATTCACTGCGCAAACCCCAATCGGTTCCTCGTCAGAAAGCACTGTTTTTGGCTCAAACCCGACGCAGATGGACGAGTCACACTTGCTTTCTGGGACGGCACACCCAGACAGGTCAGCAGCTACCGCCGGGTCGCAAGTATCGGCGAAACAGGATGATTGGACCACGACATCGTCAACGAACACCCCCTCCAGCACGTTACCATTATCGTTGATGTCGTAGTTATTGAGCCCATCCGCGGTATCAAATCGCCAGTCCAGCGTCACTTGCTGTCCATTCCATGGAGACAGGTCCACTTGCACGAGCTGGTAAACACCGGCCGTGTCATTTTGAATAGCGGTAGCCGAGTCAAATACCCGGGTAGCGGGCCCGGAGGCAGGATTGACCCATACCTCAAGGCTGTCTCCACTTAGACCTTGGGCTAGATTGGGCGGTTCGGTTTCCATCCAGAGCTGAAAACGCAGTAGCCAGGGGCGACCGCTATTTAGGTCGTAGCTGTCAGACCGAAGAACCCCGGCCGACGGAGCAGGACGACAAATACACCCCTGGCCGGCGCCGGGACAAGGCTGGTCAAGACTTCCAGCCGGACCGCAGTTGTTGGAATCGCAGTCAGAATCACCACCGCAACTGGGTGGCGGATCCGTTTGGGTACACGAAACAATATTGCCTGCACTGTCTTTTTCTATGGTGACAGCACCATTGAAGTACGTGAGACAATTATCAAACGCACCTTTACGGTAGCCAAAGTGCATACATCCGCCGCCGGACAAGCATCGCCCACTGAACTGTGGCGGAGCAAGCAATTCATTCACGAGATACCAGCCAACCGGATCGTTCGGAGTCGGGTCCACAACTGTCCAGCCAGAAGGGAATGTCTCGTTGAAACTCGAGTCGGCGACCGTGGTATTGGTAATGCCGTTGCAACATGCAGGGTTAGCGTACTGCGTATTTTGGAGACATACCCCCACGGCAGTATCAGCTAAATAGACCGGCTTATCAGCGTCGCTAACCTGGGTAAATGAATAGGAGAAGCATGGCTCGTTCGCAGGACAGTCGGCGATCGAGGTTGCGCAATTCGCGATAGCACCTAACTCACAACGTGCAGCACCATCAGTGGTCGCGCATACCGCTTCGTAGCATGACGGGAAAGCCACCTGACCAGTGCTTCCTGTGGGAAATCCGATGGCGGACTCTAAAATAGCCGTAGCACAAGTCTGTGAGGCAGCTGGGCCGTCTTGACACGTGATCTCCGTTTCTTCGTCGTAGAGGGCACAGAACTCACAGTTGTCCTGAAGCGGGCAGTCTCCTGGACATCCAGTGGCCGGAATATCTTCCGTACCGTCGACTGCAACATCATCTACTCCGTCACTCGTGGCATCAGGCTCGACATCCGTACCACCCACGTCATCGGTCTGGTCACTGCTCGCTGTCGAGTCGGTATCGTCTGCAGCGTCCGTATCATCTGAGAGAGTCGCGTCGTCAGCACCGTCTTCTCCCGTCGTCGCATCCTCGACGCCTCCATCGGTGATATCGGTAGCCGACGTACCGTCGACGACATCAGCACCATCCGATTGTACAGACCCATCGGACGAGTCTGTATCAGAGCCTGACACGACGTCATCTCCACCACCGCATCCCACCGCAATGGAGGCAGCAAAGAACATAAAGAACACCAAAAACAACCGGGCGGTGCCGACCTGTAGGTTGCGCATCACGGTCTCGATCTCCCATTTCACGTTGCAATACACGGTACGGCTGCCGGAAGAGTGATTCAACCTTCCACCGCATAGTTTTGAGCATTCCCCTCTCTGACATATCGTTCTAGCACAATATCTCTTGCAGATGATGACCCGAAATCGATGTCCTATCCCTCGAATGGACCATCCGTGAATTCGGTGCCGTCGTGAGACCACAATCGCGGCTTGCCTTCGATGCGAGTGCGAATGTGCACGGGCCGTGACCAAATTGAGTGTATATTCGACAGTGTTTCTCGGCCGTACTTCACATCCAAATCTACACCATCATGCCGATGCCAGAGTAGAAGCTCACCTCTATTCGCGAAGTTCGCATCTTCGACGTAGATGAAAGGTTGGCCAAAATTTGTGAGCTGAGAGAGCATCTTTTGTTTGATGGTCTTGAAGTCGGTCGAGAAAATATCGAACCCCTGCCGCTTGCGATTGTATTCGTAAGTGAACAACTTCTGGCGCCAGCAAAATTCCGGCGTGAGGAATTCATCCAAAAAGGTCACATCGTTGTAAATACGCCGCACTTGGAAGATTTTTTCGCGGCCGAGCCCAAGTCCACGATCCCAATGCAGCTTCTCATCGAGGTCATGGCACTCGTCGTAGTCCTTACCGAATCTACCGCGGTTCCACCGATCTTCAATATCACGAAATAACTCGATCCCTATTTTGTAGGGATTGATAGACCGTGGGCTTGTAGCCATTGTCGCTGCATGATTGTCGGCAAAGTCGACGATCTCCG
The DNA here is from genome assembly GCA_002863065.1 of Pseudomonadota bacterium. Classification (GTDB taxonomy): domain Bacteria; phylum Myxococcota_A; class UBA9042. The sequence continues at coordinate 23,463 of PKDL01000321.1, read as the reverse complement.
CACAGGTCAGCACATCCTGTGTCATGATCCGAGAGTGCCAATAGCTCGCCCAGCCCTCATTCATTATTTTAGTCATGCCCTGAGGTGAAAAATAATAGGACTCGGCAGCTACAATATTGATGACGTCTTGTTGCCATTTCTTCAGCGGCGCGTAGGCCGCAAGAAATGCCATGACATCAAGTTGTGGATGCTGTGGAAACCGGGAAGCCAGTTCGTCTGCCTCTTGCTGAAGTCGGTCCTGCTCCCGCTGAATTACCTCGTCCGGGTTGATGTAGCGCTCTAGGTAGCTCCGACGAGCCGTGAGTTTTTGTGGACTCGATGTGGTCTCACCATCGCTATCACCTTGCGAAGATGGACGCTGGATGTATGGGCTGTGGCGGTCGATAAGATTATCAATGGAAATACAGACATCGATAAAGTCTTCGACTTCCTCTACCCCGTGGCGGTCCACGTACCGACGTACCCTTGCACCGTGATTGGCCATTTGGTCCATCATTTTTCGGTTGGTGGGGGAAAACCATTGGTTGTTCTTAAAGAAGTCGCAGTGCCCATACACATGAGCCATGACCATCTTCTGATCGGTCATGGAGTTCCCCTCTAAGAGGTAGGCGTAGCAGGGGTCATTGTTGATAACGAGCTCATAGATTTTATGGAGCCCGTACGCGAAGCTCTTCTTCAATCGCTCGTATTCCATCCCGAAGCGCCAATGTGGATAGCGTACCGGGAACCCCCCCAGCGCCGCGACTTCGTTCATCCGTTCGTAATCTATTAGTTCGAAAACCGTAGCGAAGAAATCCAATCCATATCTTCGAGCATGGGCCTCGATCTCGATCTGAGCATCAACAAGGTGTTTCGGGAGCGACATATGGCTATTTCCCCTTACCTAGGAACTCTTTTATCGACTCCACGATCGCATCCTTATTTTTGATTTCGCTCACGATCAGATCGTCTGAATCAGGGAAATGTTCCCGTAGATCTTTTATGAATTGGCCGCTGCCGTACGGTGAGTCTACCTGCCCGTAACAAAACACATTGGCTTTTGGTACGAGCACGTCTTTCAGCAGCTGGATGCACGTCAGCGTGTCATCAACGCTCCAATTATCGCCGTCGGAAAAGTGAAACGGATAAATATTCCATTCGTCGACTGGATAATCTGCATCGATGATCTCGCATGCGAGCTTGTATGCAGAGCTGATCATGGTGCCGCCCGACTCTCTTGTATGGAAAAACGTATGGCGGTCCACTTCCTTCGCTGATGCATCGTGGATGATATAGCGAGACTCGATGCCTTCGTACTGACTGCGCAGCCATGTATCGATCCAGAATGACTCGATACGCACCATTTCTTTTTGCTCGTCTCCCATCGAACCTGAGACATCCATCATGTAGATGATCACAGCATTGGACTGCGGTAGGTTTTCTGTACGCCAGCTACGGTACCGCTTGTCTTCTCGGCGCGGGACGACGATGGGATTCTTTGGGTTATATGTTCCACTGGAGATTTGCCGTAGCAGTGCCTGCTTATATGTGCGCCGAAAATGACGCAGGGTCTCAGGACCTACGGACCGAATCCCGATGTACCTATCTCGAGTGCTCTGGATTTTATCGAGCCCTTTCGGTTCGATTTTAGGGAGCTCTAATTCTTCGCCGAGAATCTCCGCCAGCTCGTCCAGATGCACATCAACCTCGACAGAGTGCGAGCCAGGGTCCTTCCCTGCTTCGCCAGGCTCACCTGGCTGCGGTTCGCCTTGACCGACGGGGTCGCCGGGTTGACCATCCCCTTGACCAACACCTCCCTTCTGTTGTTCGCCAAAGCGAAACCGAGGAGTTTCAATCTGTGGCACAGGAATGGAGACTGTGTCCTTACCCTGCCGCCCAATCAGTTCGCCTTGAGAGATATACTTCTTGAGATTTTCCTTAATTTTCCCACGAACGATTTTACGAAATCGTGAATGATCTTTTTGGATGTTGAGGATACTCACGAGCCCTCGCAATCAATTAGTGTGCATATCGTCATCCGTAGGCTACGTCCCTTCGACACAGTCCGTGGTATTTACCGGCAGGATTTGTGCTGCCACAAGCGGTTCAAGGAGCTAGAGGTCACGCGCTACTTTTGGCGTCACCACGAGCAAAGATACTTGCTACGAAGCTCAATACATCCGTGGCCGACTCCTCATTGTACCCGTAGTCTTTAATCAAACGGCTCTTCACCACATCGATCTTCTCCTGTGTTTCACGGTCGACCACATTGGAGACAAGCGACGTCAGTTTGATGGTATCCTTTTGATCTTCGAATAGCTTGAGTTCAAGTGCTTTATGAAGTCGCTCATTCGTGCGGAAATCAAATTGCTTCCCATCGATAGCGAGCGCACCGATGTAATTCATAATCTCTCGTCGAAAGTCGTCTTTCCGATTTTCCGGAATATCAATCTTCTCCTCGATTGACCGCATCAAGCGCTCATCCGGTTCCTCGTCCCGGCCAGTATAGGGATTACGGACCTTTTCACGCTGTGTGTATGCCTTCACGTTATCGATGTAGTTGGCACAAAGCCTCGATACTGCGTCCTGGTCGGCACTTATGGCTCGCTGCACCTCGTTTTTTACGATATCGGCGTATTCTTCGCGCACGACCGCGAGTAGGTCCCGATACTCCTTGATCTCATCCTCATTAGTAATCAAAGAATGACTACTCAAACCGCTTTCGAGAGAGTTCATTACGATGAAGGGGTTGATGTGAGTCGCCCCACCCTTTTCCGCCACCAGTGCATTCGATATTTTGTCCTGGATAAAGCGAGGCGATACTCCCGACATAGCTTCAGAAGAGGCCTCTTTCCGAAGCTCTTTCACGTTGTCTTGCGTGTAACCAGCCATCGTTTTGCCGTCGTAAAGCTTCATCTTTTGTAACCGAGTCAGATTATGCTTTTTCGGGTCTCCCAAACGGGTTAAGACCGCCCACATCGCTGCAACCTCAAGAGTATGTGGAGCGACATGAATGCCGTTGACTCGTTCATTGGAGAAGTCTTTCTCGTAAATACGGATTTCTTGAGACAACTTGGTGATGTACGGGATGTCGATTTTTATCGTTCGGTCCCGCAGAGCTTCCATGAATTCGTTATTCAGCAGCTTGTTGTACTCCGCTTCGTTTGTATGACCGATAATCACTTCATCGATATCTGTCTGTGCAAACTTCTTCGGCTTTATCCTGTGTTCCTGCGTAGCACCGAGCAAGTCATACAGGAATGCAACATCGAGCTTTAGGATCTCCACAAACTCAATCAGTCCGCGGTTTGCGACGCAAAACTCTCCGTCAAAATTAAACGCACGGGGGTCAGAGTCAGATCCATAAATGGCGATCTTTCGGTAGTTGATATCACCGGTGAGTTCTGTGGAGTCCTGGTTCTTTTCATCCTTAGGCTGAAAGGTGCCGATTCCGACGCGGTCCTGCTCACTGAACACCAAACGTCGAACCCGGACATGGTTCTTCATGACGGAAGCCCAGTCGCCGTCGTAGCGTTCAAGGAGCATGTCATACATGAAGCGACAGTGCGGATTGAGCTCGCCTTTGATTTTAATACCGTACTTCGAACGTGCCGCATTCAGCTGCTCAATGGCCTTTTCACGCCATGCAAGCGGAATCAGTTTTAGTGGCTCTTCGTTCATTGGGCTCGGGATGAGCTCTTCATCTCCCGCGTCATTTTTGATGACCCAATCAAAAGTATAAATTGCGCCGTCTGCGCCCCTGGAATACCGCTCCAAGCCTTTTTTCAGGAGACGAGCAATCGTAGATTTAGAGCTGCCAACTGGGCCATGAAGCAGGATTATCCGTTTTTCCGGACCGTAGCCATAGGCGGCAGCCTTCAGTACATGCACCAATTTCATCAACGGGATGTCCAGCCCGAAAATGGCGTCTTTGCCGCCTCCAGGACCATCGTCGAAGAAATCGTAATGAACGATCCGCTTTTTGTTGTCGACGTATTCTTTAACCCCAGCCGCGAGCACCATATCGTAGACTCGCTGGAACGATGTCCGACAGACATCCGGGTTCTGCTTCACCAGTTCGAGGTACTCATCGAATGTACCCGCCCAGTGCAGTTCTTGATATTCTTCAATGTCGTGGAGTTTACCGATGGATTCGGTCAAGGACATATGGCTCTGCCTCTCGTAGGATTTACCCTATTGCGGTTGTGTCTCGTACCGGATCGTACAGGCCGCCTGTAGTCGGATCAAACCTAGCGCGCGAAGATCTCGGCGACAGCATCAGTAAATCCGCGCCCTCGCCGAGCAACGCACTCAGCGCAGCAACACGATGAAGGTCGCGTTTCAATCCAGTTTCGGACTAAGCTCAATGAATGGGGCACCTTGAATACCACTACGACATTGTTTGTCCATACGCCTACCTGGGAAGCACGCAAGTCGAGGCACTCTGCGCGCGCGTCGGTGCGAGCCTGTCTTGGCACCCGCTCCTGCTGGGCGGAGTATTCCAAGCCATCGCTGTCGACCCTATGTTTACAACGAAGCTCAACCCATCGAAAGCGCATCACAACCGAAGCGATGCGCTACGGTGGGCTGCTCATCTCAGCGTAGACTTCGCGTGGCATCCAGCCCATCCTGTGCGCACGGTGCATACGATGCGGGCGCTACTCGTCACCGAGTCACCGGCAGAACTCGTCCACGCATTTTACCGAGCCTACTGGGTTGACCACCGGGAGCTAAACCGAGAGGAAGTCGTCGCCCAAATCCTGAATGAAACAGGATTCGATGGAAAGGCCGTGATAGAGAGAACGAGACATCCTGAGGTGAAACGGCATTTGAGAGACGTATCGACCAAAGCGGCAGGCCGTGGCATTTTCGGTGCACCCGCGATGTTTGTTGGCGGGGAGCTGTACTGGGGACAAGACCGACTTCACTTCGTAGAAGCAGCGCTGCGACGCGAAAATAACCTGCCACCGAGCGACTTGCTGATAGCCTAACCGAGCTTGGTTAAACACATTTGGAGTCCCGGCGTGGATAGACCTGAACTGCAGTACTACTTTGATTTCTCTTCACCCTACGCGTATCTGGGCGCCTGTCGGATCGAGTCCATTGCACAATCTGTGAACGCCCGTCTTGTCTGGAAACCAATACTACTCGGCGGTGTGTTCAAACACCTGGGTGGCCCAATGGTACCATTGATGGCTGGCCCGCAAGTCAAGCAGGACTACACCATGACGGATATGCGCCGATGGGCGCAGTACTTCAACATTCCATTCAACTGGCCATCCGAGTTCCCAATGAATACTATCAAAGCCTTGCGCATAGCCATTCAATTGGAGAATCCGGCAGTGTTCATTCAGCGCACCTACCGTGCATATTGGGCGGAGGATCAGGATATCAACGACCCCGATACCCTGGCAGCGCTGCTATCCGATCTTGGTATGTCGCAGGAACTATTGGATCGGACCGCGGATCCAGTAGTAAAACAAATGCTTATAGACGCAACACAAGAAGCCATCGATATAGGTATCTTCGGTGCGCCAACATGCGCTGTCGGTGGTGAGTTATATTTTGGGCAAGACCGATTCCAGTTCGTAAAGGCCGCAGTAGAGCGCCATACACCGTAAGAACCCATGAGATGGTCTGCATGCTAGCAGAGGCACTATGAATAATGACTCCAAAGACATGCCATCGGCAAGCACCAAAGCGCAGCGCGGTTCCGCATACTGCGCCGCTGACAACCCTTTTTTGGGATCTCGGGGTCTCGTTGGCGGCAGTGGCGAAAAACGAAAACACCGCCACAATAATCCGTACGAACATCCGCTACTTCTGCGGCCGTACGATGTACCAGAGCATATTACGGCCGCTCGACAACTCTTCGCGAACGGACCTATTGAAGTAGAAATTGGTTTTGGACGCAGCCACTTCTTTCGCGACCGAGTCCTACAAGCGCCGGAAACGCAGTTCCTTGGCTTTGAAATTAAGCTGGAATGGGTTCGACGCGTCGCGAAATTCCTCGCCCGTGAAGATCGTATGGACTGCCGCGTCGTTTTAGATGATGCGCGTCCCCTACTCCTCCAACTCCTACCCGAAGAAAGTGTTCGTGTGTTCTATGTCTTCTTTCCGGACCCGTGGTGGAAAAAACGACACCACAAACGCCGGATAATGACACAAGAGATGCTGGACGTAATGTATCGACTGTTGGAGCCTGGGGGAGCCATAGAGCTACGTACAGATGTACGAGACTACTTCGCACGGGTAGACGAGCTATTCCAAAATGACGCGCGTTACGAACGCATAGAACCCGGTATCGACCAGAATGGGCAGGCCCTACCGCTGACACACCGTGAAAAAAAATGTCGGGAAACGGGTATCGATACCTACAGTCTCCGCGCGCGGAAAGCTTCTCAATCGTAGACGTCAGACCAGTGTTGCGTAGATAACGACTGGTCAGTGCTCGTGGCACGAACAGGTAAGCCTGTGATGCCTACCCCCTGAACGATAGAGGGTGAGGCCGTGTATCGAGCCCCGCCGTTTCAACGGTGATATCCCGGTTACCGGCGGAGGACTGAAAGTTCTTAATCGCTTCTTGGATATCGCGGTCAATGATACCCGCCGCGCTGCCATCGATCATGACGCTGCTACCGTCGGGTACTGCAGCGAATGCGGCCTTCAACTTGGCTTTATTGATGAAGGACACATCTTTACTTAGGCGTATCACTGCCCCCTCATCGGATGTCGACAGTGTAACTGCGTCGCTGTAGCTAACTTTCGTGAAGAACAGCATGAAGATACCGACCACTAAGCCGGTAGTAACGCCGATAAGAAGGTCAACCGCGACCGTCACAATGATGGTGGTGATGAATGGTAAGAACTGATCAAATCCGGCAGACCACATCTGCTTGAATAACGAGATACGAGCAAGCTTGTAACCGACCACAAGAAGCACTGCAGCAAGCGCCGCAAGTGGGATCAGATTCAGTAAAAACGGAACCGCCAGCACGAGGCCCAAGAGTAAGGCGCCATGGTACCAGGCCGCCGCTCGTGTACGCCCACCAGCGTAGATATTGGCCGAGCTACGTACAATAACTGCCGTCATGGGTAAACCACCAATCAATCCAGAAATAGTGTTACCCACGCCTTGCGCAACAAGCTCGCGGTTTGTCGGCGTGACCCGCTTGAACGGATCCAGTTTATCGGTCGCCTCCACACACAAAAGGGTTTCAATGCTCGCGACCGCAGCGATAGTTGCCGCGAGTGTGATCAACGCACCGTTGATATCCGTGTCAAAATTTGGAAGCTGGAATTCTGCGAAACCGGCTCCGTAGAGCAATTCAGGTAAATCGACAAGCTGCTTGGCCTGACTGGTGATTTCGAAGTCCGGCATCGCTAACTTGAAGAGCTCATTGAGAGCCAGCCCAGATACCACTGCCACAAGCGGTCCGGGCAAAATCCGCGACCAGCTTTGCGCTTTGATAAATGGCCGCTCCCATAACACCAGAATGACCAAGGATACGGCAGTGACAATAATCACGCTCGTGCTTGCGGTCTCAAACGCATGGAATATCGCATCAAAATATCCCCTCTTCTCCCCATCGATAAGCCCTCCAAGGGCATATGGGACCTGCTTGAGTATGAGGATTATTCCAATCGCTGCGAGCATCCCTTTGATGACACTCAGTGGGAAGAACTCAGCTAAAATCCCCAAACGAAACAGACCGAGTGCGGTCTGCATGAGTCCTGCAATCACTACCGCAACTAGAAAAGCCTCAAATCCGAAATCTTGTATTCCAACGGCAACGATACTGGCCAAGCCGGCCGCAGGACCACTCACTGATAACGGACTGCCAGAGATAAGCGTAACTACCAAGCCGCCAACTACGCCAGTCACTAGGCCGGACATGAGTGGGGCCCCGGAGGCGAGTGCAATTCCAAGGCATAGTGGCAACGCAACTAAAAATACGACAACCCCCGAGGGAAAGTCATAACGAAAATTTTTCCCTATGCCCTTCTCGAGTGGCGCACTTTCAATAGACATGACGGCTCTCCCGTAACACGATGATTCATTGCTAGCATAGTGGCGATTTGCTGAGGTGCACGCACCTCAATATGCCACTTGTCATCGTTCAACTTTTCTCATGAACCGAGTGTCATCCGGACACTGGCCTGTTTGTTACTTTTTCCGCCGGTTAAATTGGTGAAAAAAGCAAATTTGTCAATCTAAAGCCAGCCAGTAAACACACCCAAAACCAAAGGGAAGTACGGCAGTTGTTCGAATTCTTCGACCTCACATGATGACGTCGCTGGAGTATCAGCAGCGACAACTCGCGTCTAAGGTCGCCAAATTCCATGACATGGAGCCTGCGAATGCAGTCGAATACAGCCTTCAGCTACGTGGCGGCTATTGATCCTCGGAGGCGCATCTACCGAAGTACCGCGCGTATCTCACCCTCACCGAGCAAATTCTCATTCAGCGCTTGCTCGAACCGTAGGTATACCGGTTTACCCGCAGCGGGATTGAGCACTGAGGATGCTGCGCCACCACCATACAGCTCGGTCGTATGCCGAAAATTTTCACAACTAGTAGCTGTCAGTTTGCGGCGTTGGCCATTGGTAGCGATACTCGACGTATGGGCGCAACCGGATCACTCCGACTCCTGGTCGTTTATAAAAAGAGCCAGCTAATGCTTTATCGCGAGCATCAGCCGGAAACCCTTAAGGAAATTTCTGCGCGCGAGCCTGAGCTGCTCACTAAATTTATCGAAGCCCATGAAGAAAATAGCCAAGCTATTCGGACCATACGAACCGAAATTGAATCACGAGGGATCGACGCCACGTTCCGTTATAGAGCCAGTCATCAACGCCCCGACCGCTATGACTTAGTGATATCGGTAGGCGGTGATGGGACCCTACTCGATGTCGCACATCATGTACTCGATGCCCATCTGCTCGGTGTGAACTCTTCTAAAAATTCCATCGGCCACTTCTGCGCAACCAAAGCATCGCAATTTGGTGAATTTATCGAACAATACCTCCAAGGTGACATCCCCATCGTTCAACTCACACGACTTCAGGCGCACGTGAACGGGGAAACACGTGATGTCCCAGTATTGAATGAGGCTCTCTTGGCGCATGTCGATCCCGGTGGGGTAAGCCGATATGTTATCCGAGTCGATGGGCAGGCCGAAGAACACAAATCGTCCGGTGTGTGGATGTCTACCGCGGCTGGCTCATCCGGTGCTATCCGCTCTGCGGGAGGCACATTGATGGATGCCGGTGATACCAGGATCCAATACCTCGTTCGCGAACCATATCGCTGGGGGGGGCTACCGTTTACTCTGAATCATGGTTTTGTACAGTCAGAGGTCGAGTGCCTGTGTAAGACACGAACAGCAGCCCTCTTTCTCGATGGTCACCGCGTTAAGTTACCCTTATCGCTCGGAGACCGCATACGCATCAGCCGCCATCCGCACCCTCTAAATATCGTTGGATATAACCGCCAGCACCCTAGTTCAGAAGAGGATTAGAGGTCACGGGATGTCGCTTCCGGTATGCCTCCTCGATTCCTGGAGGGGGGAGCGGCGGGAATTCCAGTTCTCACTGGTTGTATCCTGCTCGTGGCACTCGCCGGAAGACCACGCCGTTGTAGCGGCACGTTGGCCTTCGCGCGAGGCGAGTTTCGCTTTGGCGCTTTTTTGCCAAGACTAGAACGCATCTGCTGAATACGCTCGCCGACTGCGATCACATCGGATGGGCGGTCATTTTTCCTGCCGAACTCATTCTCTTCGAGGGACTCACCGGATGGAGCCACAGTCGGTGCCAGCGAACCCTGCACTCGCGCAGTATACCCTTTTTTCACGAGTGCGTTCATCGAGCGCCGCGTCGAGGGGCTGAGGCGATCCATCGCGGCCTCCAGCCGACGCAGCTCTGCGTCTCGAGCGGCCGGAGGTATATCCGTGCGGAGGAGTAAGCTGTGCAGGCGTTTCAGGTGTCGCTGCACATCCTGCATCACTACTAACTCTTCTGCTGACCCAGGTTTAGGTAACGCTTTGCCCACTGCGGGGGCGGTCAGTGGCTCCTCAGCAGCCTCCGCCACATCCGGTGTTTCATCCACACCTGTGTCTTCCAAAGCATTCCCTGCACCAGCACTTTCCGAGATGCGTAGCGAGGCCGCATCTGTTGTTGCTTCGCCCATGTTCGGTCGTGCATTGGCACGAATGGTCTCCCCATCTATGGGCGATTCCGATGGGATTTCGAGTCCAGGTAACTGTCCCTCGTTGACATCCCGGTTAGTGACATATCCCAATGCATTTACGCGGCGTGTAGCCATGCTGATCGCCTTTTCGGCCGTCTCGAATGGCACTTTCTTTGCCCCCGGTGCTGAAGTTTCAGGAGTCATGGAGGTCAGCTCCGGTACCTCTGCTGCCTGTCGAAGTGCCGCTTGCGTTTGCTGCTTACCGGCTTCCGTACGTTCTTTTGTCTCCTTAGTCGTTATCACCGCATATAATACGACGCCGGCAATAACGATACCTGCAGCCAATGCCAACCCTATAGACTCAGACCGTGCGCTCATCGCGGTTTTCTCCTCTATCAGAACCGTACTACGTTCTAGCGGCAGTTATGCGCCTCTTCGTTCTCAGACAAGGAGTATAGACGCCTTCAAACGAATTCGCTGCCTACATCATACTCGGGTACAGTCCGTATATGCTTGAATGGCTACGAAGTCGGTTAGATAGCTACGCAGCACGCCTGATATTATCTGCTGCCATCATTGGTTCACTTATCGTCCGCGAACCGACACCAGAGTTCGTATGGGCGCTGATTCTCCTCTTTGGCATTGAGTTCGTTCTTCGTTCGACACTTTGGGCATATGACACACGCCGTCATGGTGTACGCCTCGCTTCAGTTGCGCTTCTACTCGTCGATGGGCTCGCATTCGTGTCCCTGCTACCGCTCGATGTTGTGGCCGACAATCTTCGTTACGGTCGTGTCATCAGGCTCATGCTATTGCTGTCATACTGGAGGCCTCTATTTCGCGATTTCTTACAAATCGCGACGCAACGACAACGCCTCTCTCAACTCTTGCTGGTCAGCACACTCGCATTATTACTCACCGGCATTGGAGCATCCGTTTTACGCTTTGTCGACACGTCAAGAGTGGACCTAGATGCTGACGGCGTCATCTCGCACCGAGATGCGAGCCCAGACTACCAAACCGTACTTTGGTGGGCGTTTCGCCAAGTAGAGGACCCTGGAAATCTAATCGATTCGACAGAGAACGGGTGGCTACTGGCGTTGAGCCTAGTGCTTACGGTGGGCGGACTATTTCTGGTGGCGGTCCTAATTGGTATTGGCACGACGCTGGTAGAAGACCTCGTCAAAGCGGGTCGCACACGACCTGTCGGACAGAAGGGCCATATGGTCGTTTTGAATGTAGACGAGAATGCCCGAGGCATACTGAGAAATATCGCTACTTATTTCGAAAAGCAGGTGAGAAAACCGCGACTGGTCGCCCAGGGCCTCGCACCGGAACGTCCACTATTCATGAACAGCCCCGAATTCCGACGTACGGAGTATCGCAGCGGACACTGTGCACAACCAGAAGCGCTCGCCATACTCGACGTGGAGGATGCCCGGAGAGTAGCGGTACTAACCCCAGGAGAGTCCAGGCATTCTGATGCAGAGGCCGTCACCGCAGTGATGAGTATTCGTCGAACCAACCAAAATGCCTGGATCGTCGTAGAACTTAATGATCCAAATAATGTCGCAGCGGCCCTCGCCGCTGGTGCGAAAAGGACAATCCCAGTACCAGCACGACGGCTCGCGGCGCTCGTACTGGCACAAGAGTTGGCGGATCCCGGCCGAGCACAAGTATTACTCAGCCTCGTTTCGCTTGAGGGTCAAGAGCTCTACACCTGTATGCTTGGCGATGGACGACTACGGGAAACCCCCGACACCATTGTCGTTGATGAGCCATTTTCAACACTGCAGCGAAGGGTCCACCAGTATAATGGCTGCCTACTCTTGGGATACTTTTCAACGTCCCCAGGAACCGGGCCATATACCGCGGCACCCGTGTTGAACCCTCCATCTGAGACACCTCCAGGCGCTGTGACTGGACTTATTGCTCTCGCACCAAAATTTCAGCCGTTAGAGGATGCAGTACGAGGACTTGTCGATGGGAGTATCCCGGCCGTACCAACGCCCCATGCGACCGAATCGGCGCTGGCTCTCATTCCAGATGAGAAGTTAGAAGCGAATCATATCCTAGTGCTCGGCTTTCATGACGACACCGTAGAAACGGTTGGCGAGCTCATACAGGTCTTTGAGCAATGCGAGGTGACGGTTGTATGTAATTCTGAGTCAGAGCGGCAACGCATGCGTCACGCCTTTTTATCGGAACGTCCTCGTAATGGTGCGGTATTCCAGCAACTCAATCCGAAACAAGTGGAATTGAGACTGCCACTTGGGAGATCACTCCGCGTCCACCTACGGGTGGGGGATAGGTATGCCGATGGGCTTTTCCGGGCTGGGGATACGTCAGGGCGAGTAGGCAATATTTTTGACTATGATGCCGTTATTTTGCTCAGCGAGCGCTCAACGCCTGATCCCGATGCTGCGACGGTACTCGCCGTCTTAAAACTGTTGGAATCGTCCTACACCGAAGAACGTCTGAGACACGTCGTCGCAGAATTCAGTGCACCGGAGCTTGCAGAGCTACTCTCTGACCGCGCGAAGAAGGCAGGTCGTTCAGACATTTCGTTCGTTTGTACAAGTACGCTCCGCGAAGACATATTGAACCACTCGTTCTTCGTCCCAGGGCTTCCACCGGTTCTGCATGACCTAATGACCACCGGAGACAATGAGATTTGCGTATTCACTCCCGGTAATATGAGCGGTCAAATGACAGTCGGCAGCTTATTTATTGGTATGCAAAACCTCACTCATCCAATCATTCCGATCGGCTACAGAACCCTTGATGATGCATTGGTGATGAACCCTCCACCAGAGGCTATAATTTACTGGGACACGGTGCAGGCTCTGTACTGTATTGCACGGGCAGAGGACGAGGTGCGGTGAAGGAAAGCACATCCGTGGATTGAGCGGCATATGCCGCTTTGTTATCTTTGAGGATGTGAATGAAGGAAATATCAGGCGCCCCATGACTCCAGCGACCAGACGCACCCACCAGGTATCGAAAGCTCTTCGGCCACTACTAATACTGGCACCGCTCGCGGTGTTCGGTTCATCCTGTGGGCAAATTGATATCCCAAATGCCGAGACCCCGGCTCCTATTTCAGTGGTTTGGGCGACTACCGACGTTCCAAATACCTCGATCGAAGGCCAAGTAGTTTCTTTCCGAGTGGAAGCGCGAATAGGTGATGCATTTGTCGAATCCGAACTAATGGATGGCCCTGCAGAAGCCACCTATATCAACAAACGACTGCGATGGGTCATTCCCTATGGATTTGTGGGCGGTAGCTGGACTCAAGAAGGCCTCTCGCAGGTGGCTGTATTTACATTCTCAGCCATGAATGCAGACGGCTCCCTCTCGCAGACTGATGTAATGATCACGGTCGCCAATGACCTGGATGAGGACGGTATCCCTGATGACGTAGATGACGATGATGATGGAGACGGACTTCTGGACGGTGATGAGCTCTCAAGCGGCACCCTACCCTACGCCTATGACACGGATGATGACTCAATTGACGACGCGCTAGATAACTGTCCAAACATCCCCAATACCCAGCAAACCGATACGAACAAGGACGGTGCAGGCGATGACTGCGACGATGATGATGATGGTGATGATATCCCGGATTCCGATGATAACTGCCCCAAGATCCTCAATACAGACCAGCTAAATTCGGATGAAGATATGCAAGGCGATGCCTGCGATGATGACGATGATAATGACTCCGTTCTGGATACAGCTCCCGACAACTGCCCGACCGTCCCAAACACGAATCAAATTGATACTGACCAAGACACCATTGGAGATGAATGTGACCCTAATATCGATAACGACATTCATCTTAATGCCTCAGACAATTGCCCGACTGTCTCAAACGATGACCAGCTTAATCTCGACGGAGACTCGCTAGGAGACGCATGCGATCCGGACCGAGATGGAGATGGCGTGAACAATAGCGAGGATAGCTGCCCCGATGTCGCATCCGATGACCAGTCGGACTCGGATAAAGATGGCCTGGGCGATGTCTGTGACCCGTGTCCCAATCACATAAATAATGACGATCCAGACAACGATCTGGTGTGCGGAACCGATGATAACTGCCCGACCGTGTCGAATGTGGACCAACTGAATACGGATGCAGCGTTGTCGACAGGCGATACACTCGGGGATGCATGTGACGATGACGATGACGGCGATGGGATCCCAGATATCGCAGATAACTGCCCACTGGTGTTCGGTTTAGACCAAACCAATACCGATGGGTCTATTCCAGGTGGAGACCTCCAAGGCGACCTATGTGACACAGATGATGACGCCGATACCATCCCGGATGTCGACGACAATTGCCCTCTCATACAAAACGTCGACCAGGCCAATATGGACATGGATGAGGCTGGCGATGCCTGCGACGCCAACATCGACGGAGACCTGTATAACAACAGCGAAGATAACTGTGTCCTTGCTCAAAATGACGGGCAAGCTGATCTGGATACAGACGGTATCGGTGATGCCTGTGATGACGATAAAGACGGAGATGGAATCAATAATTCGGCCGACAACTGCCCCAGCCTACACAATGTCGGACAAGCCAATAGTGACAATGATGCGAACGGTGATGCCTGCGACTTGGACGACGATAACGATGGACTAAACGACGAGGATGATAACTGCCCGACTGCCAGCAATCCGCAACAAGCCAACCTAGATAGTGATACTCAGGGAGACGTCTGCGATCCGGATGATGACGACGATGGGATTGAGGACGGGCTCGATAACTGCCCATCGGTTTACAACACAAACCAAGTCGATATCGATGGAGATACCATCGGAGCCGCGTGCGATATCGATATAACGCTGCTCAGCATGGACATGAGCAATGTAGCGAAAGTCGAAGGGACGGCACGGTCAGGAACAGTCGCACTAGCGCTGCAGGGAAATCCCAACTGTGGCCTGAGCGGCGACTGCATTAATCCAAGTATCTTCGCCCTCCAACTGGGTGATTACGCAGTAGAAGTTCCGGAATGGGCAAGTTTCGGCGAGAATGGCGGTGAACTTCAACCCCCAGTAGTCGGGAGCGACGGCGCCGCATACTTTCGCGCAATACAGCAGGATGGATCATTGATCTTTCAACACGCATGGAACGGGGTAATAACCGATACAATTCCAACAGCAGCAGCGAGTGAGGTAATACTCGACCTAGGACCAGATGGAGTATATGCCACCGTAGATGTGGCGCCAGCAGTGCGTGTATACCGGCTCAATGGCTCCATGGCGCCTGAACTATTGCTTACTTCCTCGAGTGTCTCAGACCTTGGGGGTCAGGGACTCTTCCGAGCAACGGATGGCACCGTATACATTCCAAGTCAGTCCGCGAATGGACAATACTCATTGCAAGCGCACACTGGCGGTACGCCCCTATTTCCCTTGGGAAATCAACAGCACCAGGAGATGACCTTTCTCCAAGTAGATGCTGTGGATGAATCTCCATGGTTCTGTGTACGTAAATTTGGTACGTCGCCAGCTCGACTCGTAAAGCTAGCCTTCGGTGCGCTGGATAAGGAAATAGAATTCTTGGGCATGGGATGCACGAATACTAATTTCGAGCAACGACCGAATGGCGATTGGTGGGCACACATTCCATCAGACGATGCTATCGGCACCACCCTCTCTTTTGGAACTCCCGTAAAAAAGTTGGCCAACTCAAACCAAGGGGCACAAACCAGCACCATTACCCTGCCCTGTCAGGGGACCCTCTACTTTTCTGGAGACAACGTTTACGTGACGTCGGCATGCACGAATGAAGAGATCACTCTGTACGATACGCTCAGCGGATCCATGGATACAAGCCAATGGGTCTCATCAACGGCGTCCGCGTTCTCAGGTCTAGTCACGGCGAACCTTTCGGGACAATTAGCGGTAGTTTTCCAGCAATCGAAGACGGGAGTCAGTCCGATCAGGGCCATGGCCGCGTTTGGTAATGGTACAATTCAGACGTTCGATGTGTCTCCAAATCTAGTCGCACCCTTCCTACAAAATGCCTGGATAACCGATAGTGCAGTCTGGGCACTTACAATCGTTGGCGCGTCGCAAATGAAAATATATGGGCAGGAGCCCGGTCTTAGTAGCTCGCCGACGTCACTCGACACCGCCGGTACCGCAGTCGTGCTGCAGCAGAATGGCCATGCTGTGCTAGCTGTCAACGCATTGGGTTCGAACGTATACCGACTCAATGGAGCCACCGCGGCTCCTCTGGTTGACGCGGTTGTCTCTCCCAACGCACTCCCCGAACTAGTACCGAATACGAGCGGGAATCTGTGGATGGCCTACGCAAAAACTGCGACCACTTGGGCCGTTGGCGAAATGGATGATGGCGACTTCCAAGACAAGCTCGACGGATTGCTGCAACCACCCACGACGATACACACATCAATCACTCCCACCACAGAGCACTGGCTGCATCTCAGCGCTTCTGAGGGAGAAGCGGTCGTGTCGGTTACTGATACGGCGACACTTTGGCTGTCAGGTAAAGCAAGCATAAACCCGCTATACATGCAGGAGGGTGACGCACCCGATGCGCTGTGGGGAGCCCTGGTCCAGGACGATATCGAGGCTAATTTCATGGTGTGTTCCGTTCCGCCTGAATCCACCTGTTGGACCACAAGTAGCCCAGTCCTGCCGTACTGGACGGGAGTGTCTCTGGAGGGAACCGTGTATTCGGTGCGATTGGAGGACCAAGAAGCTATCATCTGGCGTAACATCGGCTCTTCTCAGGCACCGAACTAGATACGGTATTGATGCATAGCAGGAGGTACTGTTGATTCCAGGACAGTTTTCTCGATTACTGAAGAGAAGTGAATGCAGGCTATTTCCTGTCAGCGACCAGCATGATAGGCGACGTATGACCGGCATATCACGCGGCGTTTATCGTTAATTCGAGGTTGGAGGTTTCTTCGGGAGACCTGCGACTAGCTCAAACTGAGGAGTAGGAATGACACTTGAATTTGCAGACCCAGAGGTTCACGCCCTAATCCGCGATGAGGGAAAACGACAATTCGACACCATTCGCCTCATTCCAAGCGAGAACTACGCGAGTGCAGCGGTGCTTGAGGCCACGGGCAGTGTACTGACCAATAAGTATTCTGAAGGCTATGCGAACAAACGCTACTACGAGGGGCAAGAGTTCATTGATCCGCTGGAGTTGCTGACCATCGAACGGGCTAAATCGCTTTTTGGCGCCGACCATGTCAACGTTCAACCCTACTCCGGATCACCAGCCAACCTCGCTGTCTACAGCGGCCTATTACAGCCAGGTGATACCCTCATGGGTATGAGCCTTCCTCATGGAGGCCACCTCACTCATGGATGGAAGGTCTCAGTCACTGGAAAGCTCTATCGCGCCGTCCAGTACAAAGTAGACGAAACATCGCACCGGTTAGATTTTGACGAAATACGAGAGCTGGCGCTGAAAGAACGACCGAAGATGATCATCGCTGGCGCGACCGCATACCCGCGGATAGTAGATTTCGAAGCATTCGCTTCGATAGCGAAAGAGGTCGGTGCATACCTGCACGCAGACATCGCACACATCTCCGGACTAGTTGCCGGCGGCGCTCACCCATCGCCAGTACCGTATGCAGACACCGTAGTCAGCACCACACATAAAACACTACGGGGGCCGAGAGGTGGGATGATTTTGTGCAAATCAGAGCATGCCAAAACGATCGACCGTGCCGTTTTCCCAGGTCTCCAAGGTGGGCCACATAATCACACCACTGCGGCGCTAGCCGTTGCGCTGAAAGAGGCTTCCACAAGTGAGTTCAAGGCCTATGCCCATCAAATTGTAGCGAATGCGCGGGCGCTCGCAGGCCGATTGATCGAGCAGGGATTCACCCTAGTAACCGGCGGTACAGACAACCATCTTATACTGTTCGATGCGACCAGCAGAGGTTCGACTGGACGCCGATTATCACGAGCTTTGAATCGAGCCGGCATTATTACCAATGCCAACACCGTGCCATTTGACCCTCGAAAGCCATTCGATCCTAGCGGCGTACGGATTGGAACCCCGGCGGTCACGAGCCGAGGTATGAAGGAACCCGAAATGGGACACATTGGGAACTTCATTTCTCGTGTTTTAGAACACGAAGACGACGTGGACGCGCTCGACGCCATCGGACGTGAGGTCGCTGATTTTTGTCGACAATTCCCAGCGCCCGGTATCCCAAACGCCGCCTGACAAGCCGCAAATTCACACCACCTCTACGCGGGACTGGCAACTCTCAAAAAAGGCGGGTATTTTCGTAACATCGTGAGTGATTATCAGCCACGGGTCTTTGGCCGGTACACCCTGGTCGACCGCATCGCTACAGGAGGAATGGCGGAAATATTCCTCGCGCATACCCGTGGGTTTTCAGGTTTTGAGAAAACGGTGGTGGTAAAGCGCCTACACCCGCACCTCTCAGATGACCCACGCTTTGTCGAAATGTTGGTCGATGAAGCGAAGATCACCGTGCAACTACAGCACGTAAATATCGCCCAGATACTGGATTTAGGAACCGCAGACGGTCATTACTACATCGCTATGGAATGGGTCGATGGACGAGACCTATTCGCCGTGTTGCGGGAACTACACGACCGACAGCTCCACCTTCCGATCGAAGCGGCGGCATACATTGCAATGCAGATCTGCCATGGATTGCAGTACGCTCACACCTATACGCACCGCTTGACTAATGAACCCCTCGACGTCGTTCACCGTGATATTAGTCCGCAAAATATCCTGTTGAGTTGGTCAGGAGAAGTGAAGATCACAGACTTCGGAATTGTGAAAGCTCGGCAACGAATGACGCATACTGAAGCGGGGGTTATCAAAGGGAAATTTTACTATATGAGTCCGGAGCATGCCTGCGGGAAGGAAGTCGACTACCGAAGCGACTTATTCAGCATAGGCATCGTTCTCTGGGAAGCTCTGACTGCGACCCCTCTCTACGATGAGGTGGATGAAGCCGCACTGATGAAGCGGGTACAGGTCGCGCAAGTGTCGTCGCCTAAGCAACTGCGAGCTGACGTACCACCTGAGCTCGAGATGATTTGCATGCGCGCACTTGAATTAGATCCAAATACTCGCTGGCAGTCAGCGGAGGACATGGGGCGGGCTCTAGCGACCTTTCTTCAAAAGAGAACACATCCATTTACAAAACTCGATCTTAGTACGTGTCTAAAAACGCTATTTCAACAACAAGTGTCCCCACAGGCCAGCCCACTGTCGGTGGTAACCGTGACACCAACCTCAAGTGCCAACCTTGCACAGCCCGCGGACAAGCCACTGCCATCTGAGGGAGGCCCCCCACTTGAAACCAATAGTGTCCCGGAACGTACACGCCCGCTTCGACCAGTAGCTGCTGCCCCGCCCGCAGTGAGCCATCCCGAGGTGCCTCTCCAGCCTGGTGTTATCGAGCAGCCGGCCAATACACACGACCCGCTTGCCCAAACGCGCCGACTTTCTTTAGACGATATCCTTGCAGCAAGTTCGCTTGTAGCAGCCAACCCAATTGGTACGTCCTCGTCTATGTCGGCCGGCGCACTATCGCCATCAGTTCCTCCAACGAGCCCCCACACGGATGACAGGCTAGGCCAACACCTGAAGGTCGCATTGGCAGCGGCAATAGTTATAGATGTCATATTAGCGTTGTGCGTCGTCTGGCTCCTATTGAATCCAAAACCGCAGCCAAAGATGGACGAGCCCGCTACTGTCCCAGTGACAATCACCCATTCGGTTCCGCTGAAGACGACTTTAAAAACACAAGCGCAACCAGGCCCCGAGGCCCTGCCCAAAACATCAGCCCTGCAACAATCTCCGACCGATCCAGTAGCGAACAATAGCGCCGCGCAACTCAAAATAATTCGACCGGCTGGCTCGGATGGATTACGCCTCTACCTCAATGGTGAGCTACGGCTTTTCAAAGGTGACAAGTTGATGGTTCCTGCTGGGCGCTACAGTGTAAAAGCCCGACTACTTCCATCCGGTAAACTGACCGACGAGCAGATTATCAACTTGGCTCCGGGTACAGTTCAAAGCGTACGGTTCTAGCAGCGAATATCCATCGCATACACTAGCCGAGATTGTTGTGTTCAGCACAAGCGCGTATGAAATGCACGAACAGAGGATGAGGTTTCAGTGGTTTCGACTTAAATTCAGGATGGAATTGGCAGCCTAAAAACCACGGATGATCTTTTAGTTCGACAACTTCAACCAGTTTTCCGTCCGGTGACACACCGCTTAACACCAAACCCGCGGCTTCCAATGATTCACGGTATGTGTTGTTGAATTCCCAACGGTGTCGATGCCGCTCGCTTATCTCCTGCACACCATAGGCTTTGTGAGCCTGAGTGTCCTCTCCTAGTAAACACGGGTAAGCCCCTAGTCGCATGGTACCCCCCTTGTCATCGATCGTCCGTTGTTCGGCCATGAGAGCGATGACGGGATGACTGCATTCGGTCGCAAATTCGGTGGAATTAGCGCCGTCGAGACCAGCGACATGCCGGGCAAACTCCATGACAGCGACTTGCATACCTAGACAGATTCCAAAAAATGGTGTCTGACTCTTGCGGGCGTATTCAATCGCGGCAACTTTTCCTTCCACACCACGCTGGCCAAAACCGCCAGGTACCAAAATACCGTGCGCGCCTGCGAGGCGTTTTTCCACCAGCTGGGGATTTTTTTCGAATTCCTCCGAATCTACGTATTCCAGCTCGACTCGCGCATCATTTGCGACACCACCGTGAACCAAAGCTTCGTGGAGTGATTTATAGCTATCGGAGTGGTCTACATACTTACCGACTACCGCTATTTTTACCGATGGCCGGGTCGACTTCACCACGCTAACGATATCGCGCCACGGCTGCAGATTAGGCTCTGGACTCCATATCCCAAGCAATTCGCAAGCCCGATGATCGAGCCCTTCGGCATGCAAGAATTCAGGGAGGCGATAGATGGTGTCCACATCCTGCGCTGTAATGACACAATCAGGAGGGACATTACAAAATAGGCTGATCTTTCGCTTGAGGTCGTGATTCAAGGGCTGTTCACAGCGACAAACGATCAAATCGGGACTGATCCCAATGTTTTGAAGCTCTTTGACCGAGTGTTGGGTTGGCTTGGTTTTTTGCTCACCAACAGGGCCCATGACTGGTACTAGTGATACATGTACGAAAGTTACATTCTTTCTTCCAACTCGAAATTGAAATTGACGCAGTGCTTCGATGTATGGTGCGGATTCAATATCTCCAACGGTTCCACCTAACTCGATAATACAAGCATCAGGAGGGCCTTCTTTTCCATCAGCCGGAACATGAGCAACTCTTTCAATCCATTCTTGAATTTCATCTGTAACATGAGGAATAACTTGAACGGTTTTTCCAAGATAATCTCCTCTTCTTTCAGCTTCAATTACCTTTGAATAAATTTTTCCAGTTGTTAGATTGTTATCCCTGCCTAGGTTTAAGTCAAGGAATCTCTCATAATTACCAAGATCTAAATCTACTTCTCCACCGTCATCTAGGACGAAAACCTCACCATGTTCGAATGGAGACATCGTTCCAGCATCACTATTCAAGTATGGATCGATTTTGATCGATGTAGTCCTAAGGCCAGCACTCTTCAGCAGTACACCTATACTGCTTGCAGTAACGCCTTTTCCAAGCCCAGATAAGACCCCCCCGCTGACAATTACGTACTTCATGACACATCAACGGGTTTTTTACCACCGATGACCCCTTAATCAACATATCCGAGAAATTTGGGGTTTGACATTTTGTTTTCATACTTCCATACCTAATTATCAATAAGTGTCTATCTCGTCAGTTGGTTGAGCAACATGGGTCCTATACCTGAAACGATGATGGCTTGGAAGAAAACCAAGCCCGTTCAAGGAGGGTTCGAGTTGTTAGAAACCAAAACTCCTATCCCCAAACGCGGCGAGGTTCTAGTGAAAACCCATTCAACATCGATATGTGGCACTGACATACATATTTGGAAATGGGATGACTGGGCTTCTGAAAATGTTCCACCAGGAACAATTACTGGTCACGAGACCTGTGGTACAGTTGTATCTGTTGGCGATGGTGTTACGACACATAATATCGGCGATAAGATAGCAGTAGAGTGTCATTTAGCTTGTTGGAATTGTGATAGATGTGACGAGGGTAACGCTCATATCTGTGAAAATGGTCAGATATTTGGTGTCCATACCGATGGTGCATTCGCACCATATTTTACAATACCAGCAGTAAACGCAAGACACCTTCCTGAAAATCTCCCAATTGAATTAGCATCAATCCAAGACCCACTAGGTAATGCCATCCATACCTTAACCGGCGGACCTGTAGAAGATTCGGTTATTGCTATACATGGTCTTGGGCCGATAGGTCTGTTTGCCGTAAATGCGGCAAAGGCCATGGGTGCTAGTTTTGTTATAGCCATCGATTGGGATAATCAAACGAGAATGGATTTAGCAAAGGTACTAGGTGCAGATTTAGTATTAGGCAAGAACGATAACATCGTTGAATCGATTTTGTCACATACAGAGGGTAAAGGCGTAGACAATAGTTGTGAATTTTCCGGCTCACCCGCCGCTTTGTCAAACGCTATACAATCTACTAGAATGGGTGGTTATGTCAACATATTGTCTGTGTATGGAAACACTTTAACAGAGGTCCCAATGAATGATATTGTGTTTCGCTATCTCCACGTTAAAGGGATCAACGGACGTAAGATGTGGGCTACTTGGGATAAGATGCATGAGTTGTTAAATTCCAATAAGATCGATATCAATACTTTGGTAACTCACAGGATAAATTATCAAAATTACCCAGAAGGAATTAAACTAGCCCTAAGCGGTGATTGCGGAAAAATAGTTATGGATTTCTAGGCATCAATCCACTTGTAACGTCTAGCTCCTTCTTGAACACCGGAATCACCGATTTCAATCAATGCAAACTCACCTTCAGGCTCTACAACACTACCACTTTGCAACCCTTTGTGTAGATTTTCATAGGTAATGTGATCGATAGCGACTCTTCCGGCCAATCTCTCAAATAGATTCCACCTAGAAACCACTTCTCGCCACCTTGGTGATACTTTTCCTTCGAATACCTTAGCCTTAGCCCCTGAGCCATAGCCACACAAACCAAACAACATATTGTCAAGGTTGACATTTTCTTCTAAATCCGATTCAAATGTTGACATCATTGCAAGGAATATCGAGCCGGTATACTGGTTGCCAATCAAACTG
>PKDL01000374.1 GCA_002863065.1 Pseudomonadota bacterium | reverse complement strand
CATCGCGCTGAGTTTGGCGATACCTCAATCTTGCCGACGCCAACCTTCTTTTATGGGGCGCAGCCCGGCGAAGAAATCAATGTGCAAATAGATGCAGGTAAACGGCTGATACTTCGGTACTTGGGAGAATCACCTACGAACGATATGAAAGGCCGTCGCTCGATCTTTTTCGAACTGAATGGCACACCAAGAGTCGTCGTTGTACGAGACAAAAATGCCACGGGTGCAGCGGCCGAACGGCCAATCGCCACTGGTGCGCCAGGAGAAGTTGCAGCTCCAATGCCGGGAACAGTCGTCAGTGTAGCTGTCTCTGAAGGGCAGAGCGTTTCAAAAGGTGAAGTACTGATCACGCTTGAGGCGATGAAAATGGAATCCACGATGTATGCCGAACAAGGGGGAACTATCCGCGCCATTCATGTCGCGCCCGGCGATGCAATTGATGTGAAGGATCTCCTGTTGGAGATGGACCTCACCTAGGAAGGAGTTTCAAGCGTACCGCTAGAATAATCCCTCAAGCAATCCGGCCGCATACAGTCCGCCAAGGGCGCCCGTAATAACGACGAGGACAATCACTGGGATCAACCAACCTGGCCGCGTACCAGCCTGACCGTCCTGTAACGTTGTATCTTTACCTCCGTACGAAGGACCGGCTCGACCGGGGAGTGGCATCATTGCAGACACCACAGAGTGGTGCGTGAGCTCGCTACGTTCCGGCGGAGAACGTTCAGCGATATAATCATTCAACTCTGCAGATTGCCGAGTATCAGCAGCGATCTCCTTCAAAGGTGAAGTCTGCCAAATATCGGCAACCTCCAAACGCGACTTACCGGCGCCGCCGATACCCACTTCGGCATCATTCAACGGTTTGGCACCATCCGCCCGCATTCCTTGACCGATCACCCCCAACATGGAGAGGTTGAGTACCTCTTCATCAATGAGCATCCCAATTCTATCTTCAGTAGGTGCGTCGGCCCCATCAGGCTGTTCGAACAGCTCTGCGATCATTGAAGCGATGTCATAGCTAGTGACTTTGAGATTGTTGGCGAAGAGATACCTTGCCAACTCATCACCGAGATCGCGTGCAGAGTGCCAACGCTGTCTCGGATCTTTCGCTAATGCCTTGTTAACGATCGCTTCAAATTCGGAGGCAACCTCCTGATTCAGGGCAGACAGCGACGGAATGGCGGCCTTCCTGACTAATTCAACCGTTTCCAAGTCGGATTTACCGAGAAAAAGTCTCCGTCCAGACAATACTTCCCAAAGCAGTACACCCACGGCGAAAAGGTCAGCTCGATGATCGATGTCCTTCCCATTCGCCGCTTCAGGTGAAAGATAGCTGAATTTTCCTTTGACGACTCCGGGATCCGTGAGTTCGAGTTGAGTCGTAGCCTTGGCGAGCCCAAAGTCTGTGATCTTGACTTCGCCCGACTTCGAAATGAGCACGTTCGGTGGACTAATATCGCGGTGCACAATGCCCAAAAGATTACCGCTCTCATTGCGCTGTTCATGCGCATGCGCCAGACCTTTACACAGCTCCATCATAAGAAATGCTGCGTAATGCACGGGCATGCGCATTCCTCGTTCCGCTATACGCTGAAAGACCCGTCTCAGGTTGTAGCCATCGACGAACTCCATCACGATGAAGTAAGTGCCATCGGCTCGACCAACATCGAACACCTGGACAATGTTCGCGTGCGTCAACACCATTGAAAGACGCGCCTCGTCGAGGAACATGTTCACGAAACGCTTATTACGGGTCAGATTAGGTAGGACACGCTTGATGGCGACTTGCTTCTCAATACCGCCCACCGATAGCGCGCGAGCGAGATAAATCTCGGCCATACCACCGCCATCAATTTTCCGTAGGACCTTGTAGCGTTGTCTCGCCACTCCTCTCCTTCAAATAGCTGCAAATGCCATCACCTCAAAGTATCGTCTGCTGATCTGAGGCGATTCTTGAATTCCACGTTCGCAATATTAGTAGCACTCACTCGACGGGGTGCTCAAGGAATCGC
The DNA here is from genome assembly GCA_002863065.1 of Pseudomonadota bacterium. Classification (GTDB taxonomy): domain Bacteria; phylum Myxococcota_A; class UBA9042. Next base: position 26,856 of record PKDL01000374.1, on the reverse strand, counting down.
TCAGCGAAGCGACTCAAGATTTACCCTCATCGGCATATTGCGTTTGACGATAACGCCCCAGGTACCGAAAAAGCGGGAGCAGCACGCGGGCTGAACCAGGGGTCAGGTTCGCCACATGTGCAATCACTTGTCGAATTCTTGGTATCGCCACTTCTAGCGGTTTCTCGTGTAGAACCCGGCCCAAAATAACATCACCAACCTCTTCCACTGTGAGCAGATGTGGTGTCGCGAAGGTTACGGCAGCTTCATCATACTCAGTCTGCAGAGCTAGCATGGGAGTTTGCACCGCGTCCGGGCATACAACTGATACAGATACTCCATGCGGACGTAGTTCTTCAGCGGCCGCCAAAGAAAATGCACGGACGGCATGTTTGCTCGCAGAATACAAAGCTAGACCAGGTACTGCAGCCAGGGCGGCAATCGATGCAATGTTTATAATGTGTCCGTAGCCTTGCTCGACCATCGCGGCAGACACCAGACGCGTCCCATGGATCACACCCTTGGTGTTGATATCGAAATGCTTATCAACCTCGGCCGCTGATAACGTGTGCGTAGTGCCTGGCCGAAGATATCCGGCAACGTTCATCAGCACATCGATCGGTCCGTACGAACGGGCCACATCTACAACTCGTTCCCATTCTGCGGATTGACGAACATCCAACGAACAAAGGTGTGCAGTCCAACTATGTTTTGCCGCATATTCAGACATTGCCTGGTGGTCGATATCGGCAGCGATCACTGTGGTTTCCGCTGCTTGTAATCGCTCTACTAGATGCTGCCCGATACCACTGGCCGCCCCGGTCACAATCGTAACGCTCATTTCAGCACCGGGGTACCAAAGGATAATGCACCGAATGTTAGTGTCGGCTTAATGCCTGGAAATGCCCAAAATGCGGTGAGTTCTGAGCTGCATACCATATTGGGGAAATCTGGATTCCTGACCGATGGACCAGCCAACGTCTTCTCAAGAATCATCGACACATACTGGTCCAAACCGCCTTCCATCGTATTGCCGTTAATCACCACCTCCATCCCAGTATCTTTCACATACTGCCGGACACCAGGGATACGTGAATGCTCTGGCGCATATGCATCTGGCCCCACACCGTTCTCACTAGTCACCATCACGCCTTCATCGGTGCGTACCGCAATGGAGTGATTCCCCTCCGTATGCCCGGGAGTTGCGATCAGGGCAACGGAGTCTCCGATGTGCACATCATGGTCTAAAAGAATGACCCGCTCATCCGGAATACCATCCAACCCATTTGGACAGTACCAATCTCTCTGCGGGGCGAGCAGCGCGTGAGCAGAGATCCATTCTTGGCGCCGCACGAGTAACTTCGCTTTCGGAAATATACCTGGTGTGTCAGCACTACCCAACCACCGCCTTACATCCTGTGTGTGAAGGTGGTCGTAGGTAATGTAATCCACTTGCTCGGGTCGAATACCGGTCAGCCGAAGCGCTTCTTCCACTGTGGCTGACCGAGGCGCGAGAAGCGGGGCGAGATGAGGCTGCAATCGCCCCATACGCTCGGCGATACGTCGGAAAAAGGGCGTTTCTCCGTTCGCATCAATATCCGATGGTGATACCAGAATTGTTCTGAGGCCATATGGAGTCTCGGTCTGAACCACGAATATGCGATTGAAAATGTGAATCACCGGAGTTTTTATTCTGCAGGCTTCACGTAGTGCGAAGCGCGTAGGATACGGGACTCGTATCAAATCAAGGGATCGGTAATACCGCACAGGAGAGCTCGCTAACATACGCTCTCGCACGGCGGCCGCACCATAGCGAGCAGCCTTGAGACGATCTGCAGGTGAGCTCAACTCCCGTAATTGGGAAAAGTCATCAAACGGTGCAATGGCGGGGTCACCGTAGATTGCATAGTGCGTATTCAAGCCTGCCTCCTTGAGATGCGCAAACGAGTGTACCGCATATGAGAATCCGTTCGAGACACCTTCCGCTATGCGACGGTCAAAATGAAGTAGTTGCGAGAATGTCGCCAGCTTATCAGGCGGCTACTGTCTAGCTGTATCAACTGCATTAAAACACCGCACGTAGTCACCGATCGCACCGCTTCGATGCCATGGTGTTCAAGTGCCCATACGAAACGTCACAAACTACGAGTGACGATCCACCCTCGTATTGAGTAGCAGCACGTCTATGGAGTCACCCTCTTCACGCGCAGGAGCACTCGGGGCGACGATTGCCAACCCATCCGCGTTAGCAATGCTCGTCAATGCACCGCTGGATTGATTGCGGGATGCATCGACCCACAGTTCGCCGGAAGCATCTCGATAAGCGGCTATTCGTAGGTAGTTCTGCCGGGCTCCACCCGCCTTGAGAGCATGCGCTAATCGTGCACGCCGTGGAAGAGGTAGTACCATCGTATGGCCTTGCATCTTCAAAAGGGACGGCCGCACAAATAAAATAAATGTTACCCAGGCGCTCGCTGGATTGCCCGGGAGCCCAAAAAGAGCGCAGTGGCCTAGCGTGCCGAAACCAATCGGCTTACCGGGCTTGATTGCCACTTTCCAAAACCCATATTCGTCGCTGGTGAGTTCCCTGAGAACATCCCGGACATAGTCAAAATCGCCCACACTCATTCCGCCACAGGTCACAATTGCGTCGGCAGATCTCGCGCTGAGGAATGCATTGCGGATTGACTCGGGATTATCAGGTACAGGAGGCGTGATCACAGGCACACCACCCGCCAGCTGGACAGCGGCGGCAAGCGCATAGACATTGCTATTGATAATTTGTCCCAGTCCAGGTTCGGGACCATCTATCTCAACCAGCTCGTCTCCTGTACTGATGATGGCAACCTTCGGACGGCGATACACAGACACACGCGAGCGACCCAAAGATGCGAGCAGATTTATATCTCCCGGCGACAAGACCCGGCCAGCGGATAAAACCGTCGAGCCTGCTTTCGCATCTTCACCCTGTTGCCGCACATTTTCGCGGTGCCGAGCGGCGCGATGGAACGTAACGTACTCGCCATCAATCGATGTATTTTCCTGAATCATCACCGTATCAGCCCCCTCAGGCAGGGGAGCTCCTGTGAAAATCCGGGCGGCTGTGCCAGGCAGCAATGTTGGCACCTCGCATGCACCCGCGGGAATGGTTGCAATGACGCGGAGACGTTGTGACGAGCCAGTGACGTCTGACGCCTTGACCGCATAACCATCCATGGCTGAGTTATCCCATGCAGGTAGATTCCGACCAGCAACAATGTCCTCTGCTAACACTCGGTTCACAGAACCGGAAATGAACGTTTCCACCGACGGCAATGTCGATATTACCGCGAGAATTCGTCGCTGAGCTTCGGCTACGCTGAGCACGCTATCTCTCCTGTTGCAGGGTGTACTTCTCCCACATCTGCATAATTCCGGACCATAATTCGTTATCAGTGCTACTCGGCATAGGACCTAGTACGACCCCAATCAGGCGCTTTCCGTCGTCCAACAAATGTATGGCCCCTGTAAGCGTAGTCACGGTGACGACGGTTTGGCGTTGTAGCGTCATCGTCCGTTCCACTGTCTGACCGAGTGACGCCGCCAGCTGTTTACGCCGTCGTTTGGTCCGCATTGCCGTACCCAGCCTTAAGGGAAAGTTAGAGCGTGAATCGAAATAGGATCCCCCCAACCACGCCACGGTACGAATCGCCTGGTCCTTTGGATTCTTCTCATCGAGGTCAGTGAACACTACAAATGACGTATTCTCAGTGAAGACACGGTCTCTACACGGGGTTGCGGCATACACTACAACGCGCAACTTATGCTTCGGCAATGCGTCATCGTCACATGGGGCCGCATACAACCGATGGCGATAGAAAGACAGCATCGACTGACCCAACTTCACACCATCGAATGTAATATCTGCTGCTGATACCCGGCGATTGGTAGGTAACTTAGGCGGTTTGCCCGGATCGCGAACCGGAGTAAGTACGATGTCTACGGCACGGCCTTCTCCGTATCCCAACCGCGCTTCTAGCCGGTCCGAAGCGACTTGAAGCTGGTCAAGAGTGGCCGGAGGACGACCTGGAATGGTGAGCAACAGCCCATTCTCTTCTGCAACCCAGGTACCGCTAACAGCCTTCGATTCTCGTGCATTCGCCATGTTCATGGCGCCACCTTTCTGGAACTCAAAAGCGACGTACTCGTGCCACACCCGCCCATCGATTTCTGCGGTGGCGATGCCCTCCCACACACCATAGAGGTGTGACGCGGCTGGAGCCTTCGCCGCAGCCTCGAGGACAATTGTGGAGAGAAAGGCCAGCAGATATCTGGCGAGTCTTACATCATAAAGCGTGATCTTCATCTACGGGAGCGTAAACACTTCGCTCTGGTCATTCCAGTTCCGGGCAATAAAAGCACAAAAGCGTTGTTTGACTACGGCGCAGGCTCGTCCAAGTAGCGTACAAACCCACTCACAGACTTGAATGTGAAGGCAGCAGAGAAGCTCTTACACTCCCCATCGACTTTCTCCATATCGGCGTAAGACTGGAAAATAGGAAGCACCAACTCCGCTTCCTGTGCCGCCGCCGTTTGTAGGATCTCACCAAGGAATGAATCGATATTTACAGCCCCCGCCATGACTCCAGAAAAGGTGCCATCCTCCTGCAACTCGATCCGTAGTCGACCGTCGTTAAATTTCATTCCAAAGGCAGCATCAAAGATAAAAATAGGCACCTCGAATTCGATGGGACCGGCTTCGAGTACTCCATCAACAACCTTTGCGTCAGTCACAATGCTTTTGGGAAAGCTGTGATCGATAGTATAGGTCTGGGCCGGTACAATGATCCCGTCGGCATTGTATTGCGGTACCAATGAACCGCGCATCACTTTGAACACCACCTCATCGTCGTTCTGAGGGTCATCGAGACCTGTTAGCTCCATCATTAGCAGGAACCGGCCATCGGAAATTGCTTGCTGCAATAGCGATGTTACTTGGTCCCCAACCAGGCCGTCGACGATAGGCCAGATGGCCGCCAGCTGATTATCAACGCCCGGCTCTCCAACGGACGATGTAAAATCCGTTTTCCCACAGGTTTCTTCATCGCTGGTATCGCTCACGCGTCCATCAAGGTTGAAGCCGTAGACAACCCCAGGCTCCAATTCCCCGTGAAAGCCGACCTCAGACACCACATTCGTAATGGCGCCATCGAGGAGGTACCCGCCACCTTCGAAGTACTCGTCGATGGGTGGCTCATCTAAATAATCACCCTCGCTGGCAGATGGCGTGGTGGGCGTATCGATGCGCTGCGCTGTCGCAGTATCACCCCAATCGACATCTGGACTCTCGAAACAACCCGTGAGTCCGGCAGCTACCATCATAATCACCATGTAATGGCGCTTCATGTTAGGCCTCCAACTCAGACAAGCCGGAAGAAACGTGAGTACCGTCCTGGCCATATTCCGTTACGGGCATTCCAAGTGCCTGCATAACCGTCAGTGGCACCTTCGACGCACTGTCTTTCACGTCGGAACGCACATGTAACCCTGTCTTCAGCCTACCGCCGCCTCGACCAGCGACGAGAATTGGATATTCGTCAATCTGATGAGTCCGAGCAAGACCACAGTCAGAGCAGCCCAAAACAACTGAATTATCTAGGAGCGTCCCATCACCCTCACCAACAGATTTGAGACTACCGACAAACGTACCGAAGTGACTGACGATGCTTTTCACGATTTCATTGAATTGGGGCTGGTCCCCGGGTTCATCGTGCGTTAGCTGGTGGTGTCCGGAGGTAGCCCCTGGGTAGAGCACATCACCAACTGGGTCGCAGTGCCACACACTAACTACTCGAGTGAGATCGCAGGCCATAGCCATACTAATTAGGTCACTCATAATGGCGTTACGCACCGGCATTGGGGGGCGTCCATCCACGGTAAGATACTCATCCGGTACCGGCTCGGCGGGCCGCGTACAGCCCTCGAAGTTGGGCGGAGCTGATTCTAACTTGAGTAAGCGAGCCTCAATGTCGCGGACAGCGTCTAGATGCTGTTCTAAACGCTGCTTGTCGTTCGCTCCCAGCCGCTGTCTCAACGCATTGGCATCATCCATAACCGCGCTTAGTACGCTTCGCCTCAGGGCAAGTTTGGGGTCGATTTTCAGTTCCTCGCCCGGTTCGGTGAAGGTAGGACCAAACAAGCGCTGATACAGCTTTACAGGGTCTGACTCTGGTGGATTCTGGCTATCGACACCGTTGAAAGATAAGCCTTTCACACCAGGCGCGATTCCAACCTCCAGCGAACGCAAAACGGTTTCTCCGCCAATACTCTGCGCGATGACTTGGTCCAAGGATGCAGCGCGAAAGCTCGAGTCGTCGCCCTGCACCTTGACGTCTATGCCGGTGAAAAAACCCGCCGGACCGGATAAATGCGCTTTCAGGTTGTCTACTTTTACCTCAAAGCCCGTAATCACCGAAACATCCTGAGTCCAATCAGACAATGCGCTGAGTTGCTCAGATGGGGTCCAGTTCGCCCCAATCGTCTCCGGAGTCCATTTTGTAGGTATTACTCCATTTCCCCAAAACCAGAGAACAAAGCGCTTGGGAAAGCTGCTTCCATCCGCAAAGGCATCACCGTTTACGTTGAGGAACATCTCCAGTGTCGGGAGTCCGAGGGAGACAGCACCTCCTGCAAACAGACCACGTAGCATCGAGCGTCGGGTAATAATCATCGTTCTACTCCTCCGACCTGACGAAACATTGGACTCAGCACAATTTCGAGGGCGAGCGCCTGAAGCCGATACCCGGACTGCTCGAACCGCGCCTCTAGCGTATCTATGTGTGATTCTGCCTCCGCGTCCGATTCCAACCGACCCAAGGCATATCGCATCATTGTGCGTGCCATACATTTGGTAAAGGCGGGGTGGGCTGCAATCGCCTGCCCTAGTCCTCGTGCATTATCAAACTCCACAGTATCCAGGTCACCACTTGCATCGATTTCGTATCCGTTGTCCGTTTCACGGAATCTGCCGATGCTATCGAACTTCTCCAGCGCCAAGCCGATCGGGTCCGTCAGTAAATGACACCCGGTACATGACGGGTCTTGTAGATGCTCTGCGACACGGTCTCGCATGGTCGGCGCTGTGCCCGATGGCTCTGGTATCGATGTGTCGACCCCGACGGGCGGGATCGGTATTTCCTGGCATAGGAGGATGTTGCGTACTGCCTTCCCCCGTAGTGTGACGGAGGTGGATGTTGGATGCGCATGACTCGCTAGGAAACCCGCATGTCCTAGTAGCCCTGCGCGCGGACCCGTCGGATTGAGATTCACGCGAGCAAAGCCTGTACTGGTCGGCGCAGCGATGTCGTAAATTGCTGCTAGCGTTGGATCGACAAACGTAGTGGTGGTAGTCATCAGCGCACGGAAGTCGGCGTCAAGGTCAAAGGTCAAATACTCCAGTAATTGGAGCGTTTCTTCTGCAGAGGATGGGCCCAATGCTGAGGTGTATGCCTTATAAATCGTTGGATCTTTGCTAAGCGAGTCCAGCTCCGCCAGTTGCAAGTAGTCGTGGTAAAAAGAACGGAATCCCGACCTGGCCCGGGGATCGGCAAGCATGCGCTCTGCATGGTCCCTGAGACCTTCATAGGTCGCTAACGCACCCGTCTCCGCAGCATCTAACAGCAGCTCATCTGGAGCCGTATTCCAAAGAAAGAAGGAAAGGCGACTAGCGATCTCATAGGCCCCCAATTCCTCCCCATCACCTAATTCAATGCGATAGAGGTAATACGGGGATTGCAAGGTGAATGCGAGCCCGAACTGGATGCCCATATCGACTGAATCTGTGGCAGCAGCCGCTTCGCCGGCGAGGCTTACCGCCTTGGCAACCTCAGCATCGGTAACCGGCCTGCGCCATGCGCGTCGCATGAACGGCCGAAAAATTTGGCCGAAACACTCCGTATCACTTTCGCTGGATGGCTCACAGGTGACCACCCGTGAGCGAATTCCAGAGTCTTCGACTGCCTGTTTAGCAAGTGCATATGCGGCTTCCTCGAAAGACTCGACACCACGTGGACTATATGTTGTCGTGCCGGCACCAACTGCGGCCAAGCCTCCTGTGATGAAGTCAGGCTCCGACGTAGGTGGGACAAGCACCTCATCTCCAAACAGAGCAACGGCGCTTTCGATATATTCTTGCCGTGTCAGCTTCCTGAGTGCGCTCGGTGAGGCAGGCACGGTGGGATCATATTCGAGAGATTGTGATGGCTCCGTATCTACGCGCCTGGGCACTTCCAGGACAGGGTCGTTCACCTCTTGGTAACTGCATGAACCCAAGCTGACACTTGTGGCTATGACGATAATCCACGCTGCACGTGCTGGCATACGTTCTCCTGGGCTGATACTTCCGTAAGTGCGGTGTAACATAAATACAATGAATATCCATTCATTTTCACCCAAGTCATTGATATCTATCCACATAAACCAGAACAGCCCCATGGCGAAACGGGGTTCAGTACCATGGCTTTACACGACTAGTGGGGACCGGATAGGCGCCGGGTCAGCGAGTAAATTCGCTCAAAAACCACCAGAGCACTTGTGGGGTGACCGCACCGTTGAGGCTAAACGGCCAGTCATGGTCGCCAGGTAAACGATGATGCTCAACCCGAACTCCTTGCTGACAGTCACTATGCACGATGTGTGTACTGGAGGATGTCTCTTCTTCAGTTACGGTTTGACATCCATATTTACCGCTCCAATAGCTGATAAGACCCGGGATGTCGGTCATTGTTCCCACCGAGTCCCAAGCTTTCCAATCCCACGCCGTAGAATACGGGATGATGGAGTCGGCCACTCCGTGGATATGCATGATGGGAACAAAGACTTCTGGATTGCAAGATGCAGGAGCGAGAGGCATGCTCCCCGCATGGGACGCGATGGCCGCAAATCGATCGCTCATATGGCAAGCAAGCTCGTACACGAACATAGAACCCAATGAATAGCCCGTGGCATATATTCGGGACTCATCGAGCGCGTACCGCGACCCGATATCATCGATTATCCCACCGATAAATTCGATATCATGCTGCCGGTCAGGCGTCGTATTCAACTGCCAATCCGCTTCATTATTGCCCACATTTATGCCGATTGGAAAAGCAAGTATGACGCGCTCATATTCGGATAGCATGCGGAACTGTTCTTCCTGCTGGAATGGTATGCCGGCGCCGCCGCCACCGCCATGCACGGCGATAAGAAGCGGCATGGAGGTACCATCGCGTGTGGTTGGCACGTACAGCCGATATTGTCTCTGCAATCCACCTGCCTCAAGAGTGACTGTGAGATTTTGCGCAGGCGGACCAATAACCCCAGTACTGGAGCTATCCTCTTCGACCAACTCGGAGTCTACAACCGGCGGCGTAGCATCCGGTACGGCTAGTGTGTCGCTCGAATCGGCAGCTTCCGTTTCGCGAAATTCCGATTCCGTACAAGACAAAAAGCAAATGAGGGTGAGCAGAAGAAAATAGCGCATACATGTTCCTTGGATTATGCGAGCGGCACCGCACGAGTCAGTGTAAGGGTCCGGGGCAAGAAGAACAATCGTTCGGAAGCTCTTTTCAGCTTTCAATAAATGACGCTGATGGATGCATAAAGATGATGCTGAAGAGAGTGGACAGAGCAATACCAACCGAGGCGCTTTTACAACTCGGAGTTACGCAAACCACTGAACATCCTCCAGCCACTCTACCTTGGGAATACATACGAAAGGTGCCCGCCCTCGGCACACTACAGCTCCTCAATGATGAACCTCAACTACTCCCTAGCGCAGTATATGCGCGTGTAAATCCGCACTTCTGGTCACTTGGAGTGGCAGTCAGGCCCGCCTAAGCGCAGAATGTCGGCATGTACGCCTCCTTTCTAGTCGTGCTCATCGCAGCTGCCGGTCCGAAAACCCCGGCACAGCAAGCCACGGTGTCCTTATCCGATGGACGTACCGTGAAGGCCTTAGTAGATACTGCAGCACTGAAGCGTGGCGATGATGCCATCCAGATCTCACCATTGCTTGCCAATGGGCAATTCTGGTCCTTCGGCGATGCCTTCAAGGGAACGGTCTATTATGACTGCGGAAAGGGGCTAGCTCCGACGTGGACCGCCGGAGAGACAAATCGTCTTGCCTGTTCGGAAGGTACTCCGCGTTTGAGACCAGATATCACGTGGCCAGAAGATGCAGCTGCACATCCAAATTCAAATATACCACCAGTGCGCCCCGGAGGCCGCCCGGTAGCGCAAGGACTGCACTTTCTTCTCGGATGGGGGACGAGCTGTGGCGTCGCTCTTGTCTTCTTTGCTTTGCTAAGTTGGTTCTCACGGCAACAGGCGATAAAGGCACCTAAGGCACCGAGTATCGAGTCCCCACCCAACCTAGAGCGATTGGACTGGCTTTGGATGTCGGGGCTGACACTCCTGGGCCTCGTTCTGCGATTAGTTCACATTGGAGATGAACCCTTCGAACAGAATGAGTTCACCTATTACATGAGCGGCTACGGACACGACTCGCTTCTCGGTGTCTTATTTGACGTCAATGCGATGGCACAGACTCATCCGCCGCTTCCTCACTTGATTCTGTGGCTTATGGAATTCATCGGTAACGACGAAATCTGGGCCCGAGTTCCCCAAGCACTCTTCGGAGCGGCGACACTTCCATTGGTCTTTCGACTGACCTGGAATACCACCCGTGGACATCGTCCCGCCGCGATCGTGGCTACGTTAGCCGCGGCAGTATCTTCTGTGCACGTATGGTACTCCCAAGATGTAAGTCCGTATACGTTGACTACTTTTTTCGGAGCACTGACGTTATTCGGTGGCCAACTTGCATTAGGGAATCCGGATAACCGGCGCGCATGGTGGTACTGGGTCATTGGAGGCTGGGGGCTTGTATACACCCACTATTATGGTATCCACCTCAGCTTCGGAATCGTTCTCGCATCCTTCATCCTCTGCGGGCGCCGCAAGGCAGGATATCGACGCCTATTTTGGCGGACCATTAACGCAGGCTCGATCCTCTGGATGGGTATCGTTCCCTGGGTTCCCGCATTTGCGCAGGCGTATCTTTGGTCACGGACGCACTCCACTGCGTACCAGAGAACAGCGCTCGTCTACCACCCAACCCAAAACCTACTTGCTGACCTACTCGATCTGATACGACTTGTTGGCGGATACCCTTCAGCGCTAGCAGGCCTGGCAGTCGTTGGTCTCATCGTGGGACTTCTTCATCTACCATTTCGTCATCAGTCACTCCGAGACCGCTTACTTCTCGCGATACCCCTACTTTGGTTCATTCCATTCGAACTGATAAATCGAGCGACGTTTCTGAAAAGCCTGTACGGCGGCTACTACTTCGGAGTCCGGTACTTTCTCTTTCTGTTCCCCATCGCTTGGGTCCTGTGTGGCTGGTGCATACAGTCGGCACAGCGGCCATCAGTTCGCCGTATACTAAAATTGGGAACGTATTCCGCCGCTGCGATATCCATTGCCTTGTCAAGCTGGGAGTCTGTCCGACACCTTAGCGAGCGTGAAAAGCCCGATGTGCTCTCCGCGGCCCGTTTGGTAAAAGCGCATCTTCAGGATGGTGACGCGGTTCTCGTAGGACCAGCAGCATTTTATCACCACCCATTTCATTACTACTTCGCAGAACCTGAGGTCCGCGACCGTCTTGGGGTGAACGCGTTGATGCGCACTCCGGCATGGCAGCCGGTATTTGGCCAAGCGGCAACGCAAGGTCCTGCAAGACCGCTCTGGCTCGGTATACTCAGTGACCTTTTCGAACCATATGAGCGTTCCTTAGATAATCGACACGTCCAGCGTGTATGGGTTGTCGACCATCAGCAACACTTGCTCGACAGACCAGAATTCAGCGGGCGTCCCAGCCAAACAATCACGGAGGTCGTATCAGAACATTTTAAACCGACCTACGAACAAGCGTTTCACGATGTCACCGTTACACTCTATGAGCGACTAACATACTCAGCGGCCAACCCTGAGCGGATACACTTTGGTTGGTCCGACGGAGCGTACGTGCGCAGCGTTGAACCTCCTTGGGCATACGTTGCTCCTGGACGTCGGTTACGACTCGGTACACAAGTCCGTTTACCGAGCAACACTACTCGACCAGTCCAGTCTATCGCGCTTCGGCTCGGCCTGACTCCAGCAGGCGGGCACAACGCGAAGGACTGCGCGCCTCCGGAGCCCACGACGGTACGAATCATGGCCGGAAGACGCATGCTCGCATCGAAGGAGATCCGCGACTTCACCACGCTTAGGGTCCCGATTCCCGAGGGTCTCACTACAAAAGACCTTATCCTCACATTAGACCGAGACGCTCCATCCCATGTGGCTCGCCCTCCCGAAGTGGTCCTTGACTGGATGGACATCACATACGGATCTGTGTCAGAGCGCAGTCCATCACAATGACATACGCGCCCCGACCCTGGTAGAAGGGTGGCGTGATTGGTATTCCGAGACGCACAATTCATATGTATCCGGGCGAAGTTTCCGACCTGTTGTCAACAGCATTGAAGGAACCCAGCGAGCACCGGGCACTCGTTTCCGCCTTCGAAGACGCATTCACGCGCCACGCAGGGGACGGCCTGGCCGTACCTGTAGGAGCAGGTCGATTAGGACTTCGACTAATTTTTGAATCACTCAACATCGGGGCCGGCGACTCCGTTGTTGTGCCGGCATTCACCGATCAATCTGTACCCAACGCAGTGCGTCGAGTCGGTGCCGAACCGGTGTTCGTGGACGTAGAACGCGAGACCTACAATATTGACCCGAAAGCGTTAGAGGCCATACTGGACCTGGATCGAGATCGCCCCATACGGGCGGTGATTGCGACGCACATCTTTGGCGCCCCCTGTGACCTCAATGCGATAAGCGCGCTCTGCGCTGCGCGAAATATTACCGTTTTAGAAGATTGCGCACATGCTATCGATTCCCGATCACAAGGCCGCCGCTGCGGCCTCGTTGGCGAAGCCGCCATTTTCAGTTTTGTCGTCACAAAAGCGGTCAATACGTTCGGCGGCGGAATGGTACTCACACGAAAAAAGCACATAGCAGACTACGTCCGGGAGGCTACGCGGCAACTACCACAGCCCAAAAAATCCGCCTTAGGCCGCCGTATTATCGTCGGCTGGCTACTACATCAGTTCACTCGGCCCGCAGTATTCGGAAACGTGGGTCTCCCCATCATGAACGGACTCAAGAGCGCTGGGGGAGATGCCATCAGCTCGTATAATAAGTTTGTTCGTCCTGGGACTCAAAACGCGCATGTAGATACCGCTTTTTCGCCAATCCAGGCGGCAGCGGGGCTGACACAGCTTCGGATGCTTGGGTCGACACAATCACGGCGGACACGCGCAGCTACGCAAATTATCGCGAGCCTACCGCCACATGTGCGAGCACAAGGCACACTGACTGGAGACCAACATGCCTGGTACTTTCTCGTTGCGACCACCGAGAATCCGGATGCCGTAGTGTCTGCCCTGAGCGAACACCGCATTGATGTGGGCCGCTACCCAATGCGAAACGTGGCTGCGCTGGAAGACCCCACCAACGGTCCCAAGGACTTTCCAAACGCCCAGTGGGTGTATGAACACTCGATTCAGATCCCGATACATCCAACATTGTCAGCGGATCACATTGGCAGGGTGTGCCGGGCATTCAGCAGAATCTGAGCCGGCTCTCCTCATCCAAAGTCGAGCTGGGAAGCAAAAACCTAGTGTGGAAGCCAAAAGCGACTTAGCTCTAGTCGAACCGGTTCACCCGTGAAAGGGCCTCGCGCAACTGCCCATCGGTCTCCTGGCTGAGGGACATGCGTCGAGCACGTTGGGTCAACATATAGCACCAAAGATGTCGCCTCCAGCCCTTTAGGAATCCGTAACGTTCCTGATGACTGCCCCTGCCAAAACGTGTCGTGCCCTCCTGCCAGCACGAGTGTTTCCAGTTGGGAGGGTTCCGAACCGGAACCGAGGAATAAAAACAAACCACATTTAGCTGGTACAGCGTTTGCGTCATCCTCCATTACCACCGTGTAAGGCTGTTCTACGACATCAAAGATTTCAGACGAATAGTTGGTGAGTATGAACCGTAGCTGATCCATTTCCAACGCCCCCCCATATTCCAGCGTCCGCATGTCTGGCAGGGGATTGCCACCCAGCGTTAGCTGGATGTTCTTCACCGGTGGCATCCATGGGTGCAGCCAAAAGGTGAAATCTCGGTCTATCGCCGTATCTCCAACCGGCTGGACATTTATTGTGTACTGCCCCTGCCGCCTCACCACTGAGACAAGCAGCCGCTCAGCCGCTAGTCGCAGACTGACTTGGTGCAAACCTAGACTGGTACGCACCTGGGCCGGCGCAGTCTGCGCTGCACTGCCTTCCACCACAAAACGGTATGATTTCTCTTCGAATTGAGAGTAGCCAGCGAGAACGGCGACCCGACCACTAGGATATACCGGCCCATCCGCCGAGGCCTCGGCTCCGGTAGCCGGTAAGTGCGACAATGCACCTAGCAGGTTGTCAACGTAGCTTTGCCGAAAGACTGGCGACTGTGGCATTAGCCGAATCTGAGTGAGCCAGCCCTCGACACGCGCAGTTCCTTCGTCCTTCGCGTCGGTAACAGTCACGCGCTCTGGGGTCTCAACCCGCGATAACATGCGGCGATCCACCGGCCAATCGGTACCGCTTACAATGGCCGTCAAACCAAGTACCACGGCCACAGCAGCCGATAAGAACAGGCCTTGACGTTTGGGATCACCAAAAAGCGTGTCCATCCCATACGCTACCCATACCCCTAGCGGCACGAGACCCGGTGCAGCGTAGGTGAGCTGCTCCCAATCGAGGGTTTCGAGCCAAGTAATTGCTAGCGAATGCGGTAAACAGAACGCAACAGCGATCCAGAATTCCCTACGACGTCTCCACATCGCGACAATGCCCAGCAATGCCAGCGCCATCGCCAACTGCCCGTGACTTTGGCCAAGCTGAAGAGGCAGCCATATTTGCGTCGGAAATGGGTTCCATGAGGTGCGAGACCACTCGTCGATAAAGGGCCAGTTCAACGCCCTGAATTCAAACTCCGTCTCCAACAATGTGTTCGTAACAACACGGCCCTCATGTTCTGCATGAATCTTTGGGTGAGTTAACGCCGAATCCAGCATGATCGCATTGACATAGAGCCAGGGTGCTACGATCAAACCAAAGGCGAGTGCACCGACGGAAAAGCGTTTCAAACGCGCAGACCATGGTTCTGGACGCCACACTGCAGATAGCGCAACGGCGGGCAAAATGAGAACTGACGTATACCGGACTCCGACCAGATGCCCGGCTATGATACCAAGTAAAGCCAGCCAGCCAATAGAATGGCGCTTTACGAAAGCTCCCCAGAACAATGCGCTTGTGAGTGTTACGGCGTACGTATTTTCATTGACGAAATACATACAGAAGTTGTGAGTTCCGAGAGTAAATACTCCGGCGGCTATCAACGCCGCCCACCTCGATACTTGCAGAGCTCTTGAAGCAAAGTAGGCGTAGGTTGCCATTGCTGCTGCGGTGGTAGCACTCGTCCACCACCAACCAGCAGTGCCAAAGAGAGCCACCGACGGTGCCAGTATCGGCGCATTGCCCAGGCGCTGCTCGAAGAATAATGGTGCCAAGCCATTAAACTGCCCGGTTTGGTGATGCACCAGATAATGGACAAGTCCATCAGAGGCTGCGTCGTACAAGGGAACCGCAACCGATGGATCGTTGGAAATCGCATGCATCACGATGACGTAAAGGCAGTGATGCACCGTGGAAAATACGTCGCCGCCGTCGAGCGAACGATAACCGACCGCCAAGACGGCACCGCAGAATAACGCCAGTGCGAGGAAGATGGCCCCAGAACGCCAATCGCGCCCTAACGCCTGACGGCTAGACCGTTGCAACAGTCCCACCGCGTTTATAGCAGTAGAAAATATGCCAAGAAATGTACCATCCATGGGAACGGTAGCGGCTACCGCGAGGAGGAAAAGTAAGAGCGGCAGGACCGCCCATGCACATAGCAAAGCAGCACCTGCACGTTCTCGCCCCTCCGCATCAGGAATCAGCCAACGGGAAAGAAACCAGCCAGGCAGAAGTTGAACCCAGGTCCAGACACACACTAGGTAAATGAGACCGAATACCGCCACAATAATAAGCTACTCGTTGAACCGCGGAAAGAGTGACACAAAATTGCACGGCCGATGGTCGATATCGAGCTGGTATCGGAGAATTTCGTCCCACGCCAGCTCACAGGCTCTGGGCGATCCAGGGAGCGCAAACATCAGTGTCTTCTGTGGTCCGAGTCCCGCGGTTGCTCGCGACTGTAACGCACTCGTACCAACGCTATGAGTGGGATGTGCGTAGCTCAAATAGCGGAACAACTCGCCAAAGCCTGGAATCGACTTTTCGAACATACGCTCCATGATATCAGCGGTCACATCCCTGCCGGTAAGGCCTGTGCCTCCACTGGTAATAATCACCTCGGTATCGCCGGTCTTACACCAGGACTGTAGACGCTCTTCGATTGCGAGAAGATCATCGCGCAGAATCGCACGCTCCAGTAATGTATGACCCGCCCTAACGATACGATCTTCAAGGAGCTGACCTGAGGTATCCGTCGCCGCAGTCCGCGTATCAGATACGGTCAATAACCGAATATTTACGGGTCGTCGCACCATTGGATCACTAACGTCGGTTGCCATCTCTGTCGGTCCTGCTATTTGTTTGCCATCTCGGACGTACCAGTTTTCGGGACGGACGAGCAAGCGGACATGGACGATGTAGTCCAGGGTGTGTGCAGTATACGGATACCTCAGCGCACTGACAAAGTACCGAGGGACCATTGCGCCAAGCCCATTCTCAGAGGTAATGGAGTTGAGATGAACGCCACGTACGTGAAGGACGTAACCGAAGCTACGTTCGCCCAAGATGTAATCGAAGCCAGCATGGACAAACTAGTCCTCGTAGACCTTTGGGCTACGTGGTGTGGACCATGTAAAACGCTTTCGCCACTGCTTGAAAAGCTCGCCGACGAATACAAAGGCGCGATTACCGTAGCTAAAGTCGATGTAGACCAAGAACAGCGTATTGCAATGCAATTCGGGGTGCAGTCCATTCCGACTGTCTATGCCTTTCATAAGGGGCAACCCGTAGATGGGTTTCAATCAGCTCTACCATATGCAGATTTGAAACGTTTCGTAGATACATTACTTGACCGGTTTGGAATAAAAGTAAGTGAGCCTGAAGGTCCGCCAACCGAGCCACGGGCCGCACTGGAGTACTGGCAACGACGAGTCGCTGAAAATGACCAAGATGGTGAAGCACTGCTGAATGTCGGGCGCCTATCCGTTGCCCAAGGCGAAATGGATGTTGCAGCCGCATGGTTTAAGAAAATTGAAGCGTCCATGCCAGAATATGGCGCCGCCCGTGCAGCGCTCGCAACGATGGGGTTGATGGAAGCAGTGGAAGAGGCCGGCGGCGAAGCGAGCGTCCGAGAGCAGCTACTTCAGAGACCTAATGACCCGAAACTGCGCTATCTCATCGCATGTGCTGATGCGGCAAGCGGCAGTACAGTTGCCGCTTTAGAAGTCTTCGTCGATTTAGTCCGAAAATCAAACCCAGAGGTAAAACCGTTGGCCAAAAGTGCTGCTGCTCTTGTACTGGAGGCAGCTGGGCGCGAAAACTCTGATATCGAGGCGCTTCGCCGCACACTTTCAAGGCTGCTGTTCTGAGTCGTACATCGGACAAACGCGTCGAGATACTGCGACTTCCATCATGCACGACTGATGGCGACCATGTCGCTAGCGAGGAACCCCTCGAAATCCGGGTCAATGGACAACCAGTCGCAGTGGTCATGCGCTCTCCTGGCGCAGACCGACAGTTAGGCGCCGGCTTCATGATGACCGAAGGAATTATAGACGGACCGGACGACATCCGGGCGATCGCACACTGTACCGATCCAAACCGAATGAATCGCGACAATGTATTACTGATTCAACTCGAACCAGGGTATGACCGGCAGCGTTTAGACCGTGCCCGTCGAACGTTGTATACATCGTCCAGCTGCGGTATCTGCGGAAAGACGTCCCTCGAAAATGTATTTCTTCACTGTCCACCGCGCACCAGCCTTCCGCACATCTCGATGCATGTACTTCACTCGCTTGAAGATCGCGTACGCATGAAGCAAACGGGATTCGGACGTACCGGAGGACTTCATGCTGCCGCTCAATGCGCTCCCGACGGCCAAATACTATCTGTCTATGAGGATGTTGGCCGGCATAATGCAGTGGACAAGCTCGTCGGTGCAGCACTCATGTCACCCACAGAACGACGGACTGATACATGGCTTTGGATTAGCGGACGCGCCAGCTTCGAAGTCGTGCAAAAAGCACATCTGGGAGGGTTTGCCTGCGTCGTAGCAGTAGGAGCGCCGACATCCCTCGCAGTCGACTTATCCAAAGCCGCGAATCTCGGGCTTGTTGGGTTCTGCCGAGACGGTCGTGCCAATATCTACTCTGGGATAGTCGCACCAGAGAAGTAGGCCATTTGTCTCAACAATCATTGCGGAAAATACACCCCATCCGATATCGTATTCGTTGGATGGTGGCATGAAGAAAAACGCTATAAGTTCCCTGGTCGTCCTAGCCATCGCGTCCATCTTGGGCGGGTGCAATGAGGATTCGCGCGTAAACGCGGACTCGCCGGGTACATCCAATCCACTCCCTGCAAGGCAATCCAGCCGGGTGCCTCTGGATGTTCTCCTGGTAGTCGACCATTCAGCGACTATGTGCGAAGAGCAGGCGGCTTTGGGCCAGTACTTCGCAGCTTTCCTATCCACCGTAGAGTCCTACACCCCTCTTGACTACCGAGTCGCCGTAATCAACGCCGCAACGGGTAATGATGCAGGGAAATTTCAATATCACCCACGAACGGAATTGGACGCCAAATGCAATGCTGACCAGCTCATGGCTGCGGGCGAATGCGCTCAGTTAGGTAACAAATGGAAGGCAACAGGCAGCCCACTCGTAAACTGGCAGGGTCAATCATTCGACCAATGCCGCCTGGAATGTGAGACATCTGCGGATTGCGATGCAGCCATTATCGACTCAACCGCCGGACGTGAATGTGCGCGACAAGCGGACACCTGCGAATGGCAGTGCATCAAGTCACTGGACTTCGATGGTATGAAGGCATGTGCCCTCCAGCCACAAACCGACGGCTGCCCCGCGGCAGCCGAGCTTCGTGCGTTGCTTACGGGCGACACATCGTCCAGTGTACCCATTATCACACGCAATACGGTTGACTTGCTGCCCTGCATCACAACCACCCCTACTCCGCCTATGCCAGCCAATGGTCGCCGTCAGCCTTTCCAATCCGCGCTACTGGCGCTGGACCGCGAGGGCCCTAATGCAGTCCAAGCCCAAGAGTTTCTGAGAGACGATGCATTCCTGCTGATTTTATTCATGACCGACGAAGATGACTGCAGCAGAGC
This sequence comes from Pseudomonadota bacterium, assembly GCA_002863065.1. GTDB lineage: Bacteria > Myxococcota_A > UBA9042. Next base: position 7,341 of record PKDL01000374.1, on the reverse strand, counting down.
AAATGGTCGAAGCGGTAGCAGCAACAGCTCATGTTGTGCGTTAGACAACGACTTAGTCTCAGTATCGGAAGTGGCTGACCGGCTCAGAGGCTTACACTCCGACCCAAGCAAAGTACTGGTAGCTACTTTGGGTGGGGCACTGGATAATACGGCATCGCAAACCGCCTCAGGAGAAGCGTATTGGGACTGGCGATGTCAACTCTTCAGTCCGTCAAAGGTAACCACCCACGCCTGCCTCGGTGCAACAGGGCCTGCGGGATTGTCGACAAGAATGATTGCGCTAGCAGATGAAATGGGGCGGTACGGTAGCTTTTACAATGTATGCGCCCCTGGGAGCATCCCGACTCTGTTAGAAACCGTCGCTCGCAACATTTCCCCTGAGCTAATGCGAGTCTGTCTTCCCTCTCGGCCATTACTCCAAGAACTACTACAGCCCTGGATCATGCCTATATCTGGGCCGGCTCGGCCAGTGGCGGCAGGGGAATATGACTTAATATCCGATGCGACATGCCGCCCAGAAGCGGACTACTTGGCCGTACGACTAAAACGACCGCTGGACCCCGGGGACACTATTTCTGTCAGCTACAGCTTCACTGCAATACCGAACGAGTAAGCATCGGACGAGCTACGTCTCATTCGGATCGTCTATCCGGTCTTCAAAACGATATTCTGAGTCATCAAGCTCACCGAGCCTTGGCACAGAAGACTGCTCGATACCGGCCAATGATGGAATTTCGGGCAATGTGTCTATGGATGGTGTCACTGCACGCGTCGAAACGCCTCCCGTTGATGGCCGACGAATGGTGGGTAATTCCGATGGGTCGTAAGGTACTTCCCTACGCATTTCAACCGACTCATCACTGCCTGATTCGGTAGGTTCATCATCATCCTCGAAGGTGACAACCACAGGAATATTGGGGGCGGTATCCCGCATCCTCCGAGACGAGTCAGATGTACCCGTCACACGGAGTAGCATGACCGAGCAATTATCCTTTCCACCGGCCTCATTCGCTAAACGGATATAGGTATCACAAGCGTCCTGTAAGGAGTCCTCATGATCGCGTAGAATTTGTGCTATCGCGGTGTCATCGAGCTGGTCCGTTAATCCATCGGTGCACAGAAGATAGATGTCCCCGGTTCTCTGACCCGTGCTTGAAATGCTTGGCTCAACATAATCCTTGAGCCCAAGCGCCTTGACGATGATGTTTTTCTCCTGAAACGCGTCGATTTCCTCTCGGGTCTGCAAGCGACCCATCTGGATATAGTGATTCAACAATGAATCATCTTGGGTCAGCTGCTCCAGTTCGTTTTCGCGGAAGCGATACACTCGGCTATCGCCAACATGGCCCAAGACAAGCCGGTTACCAGCACGTAAGACTGCAACGACGGTTGTTCCCATTCCGTCATATCGACGGTCCTTCATCGATTCAATAAACACGCGCTCATTCGCCCATTGAATCGCATTAGAAAGTAGGCGTTCCTCGTTCGTAGAACCTGGCCGTACGGGAAATGTAAATTCATGCCCAGGGCGACGAGATAAATCTACGACATATCGTTTAATGTGCGACACGGCCAATCGACTAGCCACCTGCCCCGAGGCGTGGCCACCCATACCATCTGCCACGACATACAAACCGGAATCTGGGGCGATGTCATACGCATCTTCATTATGTCGGCGCCGGATACCGGTGTCGGTGAGTGCGTAATATTCAATCTCCAACGGCATCGATTTACTCGGGCCTGGGGATATCGCCGACTCCATATCCACCCTGCATAGACGCACGAATGGAATACACCGACTTATCTTCTGATTTTCGTGCAGATATACGTACGAAATAGTTTCCTTGCGTGACCTCCCCCTCGAAAAGAACGTGCTCCGTCGTACCCGATGGCCGTGTCTTGCTCAGCAGCAATCGACCGTAACGGTCAAAAAGGCCTACATCAACAGTGGCTGCCTTCTCGTCGACTGCAACCTCGAGAAACAAGGTGCCATTCCGAGGTATGACCACTTTTTTCCAATCGGTTTTGTCCCCTGCAGCGTAATCAATCCCGTCATCATCAGTGACCCACTCATCCAGGGGAAGTTCACGAGCGACGTCGCGGCGCATATCGCCCCCGGATTGCGCATCAGGAGCGATGCCACAACTAACCAAGCTCACCAGACTCATTAGTGTGTAAAGGATACCCATAATACGGCGGCGGGTGCGGGAAGCGTACCGCGTGATAACCGCGTATTTCACATCGGCCTGGTCAACGGACAAACTCATACTACGTGTGTACTCGCGATGAACTGCCTTAGCAAGCGGCGTTAGGTCTTCGACGACGCTGTCAGAGAATTGTGCGCTTGGACCGGTTGTCAAGACGAAGGAAAGGTGACTTGGCGGGTGATGATATGACAACCACTACATCAACGTAGGGTCGAGATCATCGCTCGGGAACCGCCGAGTCAAAAGTGGTCGGGGCGACTGGATTTGAACCAGCGACCTTTCGCTCCCGAAGCGAACGCGCTACCAGGCTGCGCTACGCCCCGTGATCAACCCACATGCTCCCTGCCGGGTGCTCTGGGTTCGGTTGGAACCGATAATGGTCTCGCTCGAAACCCCAGGTGTGAGCCGGCGTGAATCAAACGCGAAACCCCGCAGTCAGTCAATACGGAAAATGATTTGCAGGGATCTTTCTACATTCAACGGCATACACCAATGCAGCCTTGCGACATCGCCTCGTTGTGGCGATGGTAGTCGCTTTGAACAACGCACGTATATGATGTGTTACTCACCAGCCTGAGCACCGCTGATAACATCCTGTCACGTAGTCATAGCTTTGGGTCAATCACGCACTATGGGTCAATCGTGAGGTGATTTACCGTGAATTGCATCCATAAACCTGGAAACGACTGCACAGTAACGGTCGTGCCCCTCACCTACGCCTTTGCGGAATATAGCGGACCCAGCGACAAACCAGTCGACTCCCGCCTCCCGACAGAGCGCCGCATTATTTTCCTTCACGCCGCCGTCGATTTGAATGATTAGCTCTTGGTTTCGTGCATTCGCCATAGCGCGTAGTTGACGTATCTTTTCCAGCGACGAAGGAATGAATGATTGCCCTCCGAACCCTGGGTTTACTGACATAACCAAGACATAGTCGATATCGCCGATGATCCATTCCAACGATGATACGGGGGTGCCAGGGTTCAGAACTACTCCCGCCAGAACTTTCCTACCCACGTCCAACGCAATCGACCGAATCTGCTGTATTGTTCGATGCAAATGAGGGCATGTCTCCACATGGACAGAGATCATGTCCGCACCCGCACGAATAAACGGTGCGATGAGCTCGTCTGGATTTTCCACCATGAGGTGACAATCCAATGGCAATGCCGTGCGCGGCCGCAGTGAGGCCACAATCGGAGGACCTAGAGTTAGGTTAGGTACAAAATGACCGTCCATGACATCGACGTGGATAATGTGTGCCCCCGCGCGCTCCACGGCCGCAACCTCATCAGCTAAGATCGAAAAGTCAGCCGCGAGTATACTTGGAGCAATTTGGGGCTCAGCCATTTGCGTCACTCCGTGAGATGGTTCTGTGCGCAACCGGCGGCACACACATCGGGTATACACTGGGTATCATAAGCGAGCTATTTGTATGAATGCCCCAACAGGAATTTGTTCAAAAACTCATCTCCGTATGACCGACAGTGAAGCGCGTTTACCGACAGTAGGTACGTCTATGGCGTGGAGGCCAGCGAGTTCTCAAGCGCCTGTGTATCCACGCCATCGTTTAATAATTCGCCCAAAATCGGAGTCAAAAAGGAAGGGTGCTTGCCTGCGCGACGTAGGGCCCTCTGGAGCCGGACGGCGAGAAGACGCCAGAAACTCCCTGTGATCACTGGGAACACTCAACAATCAACACAAAAATACAAGCAATACTTCGGCGAAGGTTTTTGCGTTGACACCACCAACCAGGCTTTGCTAGAACGCGCGCTCCACCGTGAGGGTATCTGACCCCCAAGGTGGCGCTCGACAACACTCGAAGCTCATGGAGCTCATCGCCGTCCTGCCAAGTAGTGCGATGAGATCACTCCTTGACGTATAGAGCATTGACGAGAAGTAAACCGCGGTGGCCTCCACCGGCGATTACGGCTTACGCACCTATGAGTACGGCACGGGGTCGGATGCATAGGACGAGGTCGAGCGACCTAACGGTCGCGGCGTCGGTGCAAAGCGTGGAAACACGTCGGGGACACAGCGAGATGATGGGGCATCGTCTAAGGGCAGGACAACGGTTTTTGGTACCGTCGATCTAGGTTCGAATCCTAGTGCCCCAAGCAAACATTACGGAGATTAGCCGTGACCACGTTAAAGGCACGCAGACGAGTTGGGACGGGCAAGGGCGCAGGCCGGCGGATACGCGACAAAGGGATGATTCCCGGCGTTGTGTATGGCAACGGGCTGGAGAACGTAAATCTGGCGTTTGACCCTCGCGACGTACGCGAAATCCTGACCTCCGCTAAGGGGATCAACAGCACGTTCAGTCTCGATGTAGATGGCGGTGAGGACGTAGCGCTAGCACGTATTGCCGCCTTCCAGAAAGACCCGGTACGGCGTACATTGGTACACGCTGATATCCAGCGACTGGACCCGGAGCGCAAGCTGACCTTCAAGGTCCCGCTCCGCCTTACTGGCAACGGCCCAGCCCAACGCATCGGCTCGAAAATCCGATTCATCACACGGCATGTCAAGGTGCTATGCCGCCCACAAGACGTGCCAGCGGAGCTTATCGTATCCACCGAAGCACTGGAGCCTAGCAGCGCTATTCGGCTATCCGACATGGACGTAAGCTCCGAGCTCACGTTGATGTACAAAGACAACGCACCGATTGTGCAAGCCGGTTCAGCACCGGTAGCGAAAGCAGACGCTGCTGACGAAGGCTGATAACCAACGTAGCGACTGCTTGTCTTCACTCAGGGAAGCCACGAAACTTTATCCTCCAACACCGACCTTCGTGACACCTGTTAGAGGTGAACGTGGGAGGTATACCTGGCTCGAGCCGCTTGAGGTACGCAAAATGTCCGTAAATCATGCCGAATCGCTCGACAAGCGTACGCCAGGTTCCTGGGCTGTCAGCACGGGGTTGCATCGGTAATGAAGCTTATCGTGGGACTCGGTAACCCTGGAGCTGAATATGCTCAAACCCGACACAACGCGGGCTTTCAGGTAGTCGACCACTTAGTGTCACGCCTGGGTGAGACGTGGCGACGTAAATTTAAGGGCCGCATGTCCATTGGGTCATTGGGCGGAGAGGACGTTGTTTTCCTCAAACCGTGGACCTACATGAACCTGAGCGGGGAATCAGTGGCGCCTTGTGCGCAATTCTATGATATCGCTCCGGAAGACACGTTAGTAGTGCATGACGAGTTAGACCTCACATTAGGAGAACTCAAAATTAAGACGAGTGGTGGCCACGGCGGACACAACGGACTTCGGTCTTTATTTAAACTTTTCGCCCCAGGTTCTTTCACTCGACTGCGCTTCGGTATAGGACGGCCGGAGTTCGGTGACATTACGTCCTGGGTTTTGGGCGAATTTTCGCATGACGAACGTATTGCGTTAGATGACCTTACGACAACGGCAGCAAAAATTTGTGAAGACGTCGTTCGACTAGGCGCTGGCGCAGCAATGAATATCTGGCACGGGAAGACCAACACATAAGAAGGCGGTGAACTATGTCCCTCTTGGCCATTGTGGCAGCGTGCGGCGCAGCAGCCCTCGCGTTTGCTTTTGTAAAATCCAACTGGATCAACGCTCAAGACGGCGGTACCGAGCGTATGACAGAGATCGGCGGATACATCCGCGACGGTGCGATGGCATTCCTCACAAGGGAATACAAAGTACTGGCGATCTTCGTGGTCATCGTAGCGGGACTACTCGCGCTCGCGAATTCGAGCAATGAGCAAAGCCACAGCTTGGTCGCCGTCGCATTTGTCGTCGGCGCTATCGCATCGGGAGCTGCAGGATACTTCGGTATGCGCGTGGCTACCGCAGCAAACTTTAGAACTGCAGCGGCTGCGCGCGGCGGGCTTGTGAAAGCGTTAGACGTTTCATTCGCCGGTGGCGCAGTGATGGGTATGAGCGTCGTCGGCCTCGGAGTCATCGGACTCTCTGGGCTGTATATGTGGTTCAGCAGCGAATTCCCTGCAACCGATACGGAAGGCTTCGCACGAGCACTCGCAGTGCTCTCCGGATTCTCACTCGGCGCATCTTCCATCGCCCTCTTCGCGCGCGTTGGCGGTGGCATATACACCAAGGCCGCGGATGTTGGCGCAGACCTTGTTGGAAAGGTGGAGGCTGGGATTCCCGAAGACGATCCTCGGAATCCCGCGACCATTGCCGATAACGTTGGCGACAACGTTGGTGACGTCGCCGGTATGGGTGCAGACCTTTTCGAGTCGTATGTCGGTGCGATTCTCGGCTCTATGATTCTCGGGTCCACTCTCGCACTGGGAGCACAAGGTGAAGGGGCCGAAAAACTTGGCGCACTGATCGAGCTCCCACTCTATCTGGCCGCGCTGGGAATTGTCGTCAGTATCATCGGGACGTTTTTTGTGAAGACCAGTGAAGGTGGAAACCCTCACGCGGCCTTACACAAGGGTACGTTTGGTGCAGCAGCACTCATGATCGCTGGTGCATACTTCCTCATCAACCACTTCATTCCTAGCGAAGCCAACTTCGTATTCACCCCGGGTGCGCTCGATGCAGACATAAACCTCTCCGCAGTTGAGGGTATTCGGACGTTTAGTGTCAGCATGGGTATCTTTGCCGCCACTATCTTGGGCTTGGTAGCTGGCACCCTGATCGGCCTCGTGACGGAGTACTACACATCCGACCACCGAGCACCGGTACACAGCATCGCAAAGTCCGCTGAAACCGGCTCCGCAACCGTTATCATTTCTGGGGTTGGTGTGGGCATGCTCTCAACTACAGTACCCATTCTGCTCATTGCAGGCACCATCGTTGGTTCCTACTACCTAGCAGGTCTATATGGCGTCGCCATCGCTGCTTTAGGTATGCTATCGACTACTGGAATCCAGCTAGCCGTCGATGCCTACGGTCCGATCGCGGATAACGCTGGCGGTATCGCTGAAATGGCGGAACTTCCTCCCGAGGTACGTGAGCGCACCGACATGCTAGATGCAGTGGGCAATACCACCGCGGCAATTGGTAAAGGGTTTGCTATTGGTTCTGCAGCGCTGACCGCACTCGCCCTGTTCGCGTCATTCGCCAAAACGGCGAACCTAACCACCATCAATGTGATGCAACCCCAGGTTATGGCAGGCGTCTTCCT